>JAEWHT010000060.1 GCA_023387695.1 Pseudomonadota bacterium
GCTCTCCTCGTCCTGCAACTCGCTGAAGCCCGAGGTGACGATGGTGGCCGAACGTGCACCGGCCGCGGCCGCGTCGCGGATCACTTGCACGGCGAAACGTGCAGGCACCAGCACCAGAACGTGATCAGGCTTTTCGGGGAGGCTCGCAAAATCCTTGTAGCAGGGCACGCCCCAGATGGTCTCGCGCTTGGCGTTGATGGGATAGAGCCCGCCCTCGAAGCGGTATTTGACCAGATTGTTCCAGATACGCTCGGCGTAGTTGCCCGGCTTGTCGGTCGCGCCCACCAGCACGATGTTGTGCGGATGCAGCATGGCGTGGATGCGCTTGACGATCTCGCTGGCATCGGGAGACGGCGACCATGGGCGGGCAGGAACCGACGCAGCAGAGACCTGAGCTTCCATGGCGTGACCTCACCTGTTGTTCTTCTTGGTGGCGCGTCACGGGATCGTATGGTGAGTTGCGCGGAGTGGCAACCGGCAGGCCGCATGCCGTGCGACGGAATGAGCTGCGGACCGAAGCCAGCGACTTCATCGCTAGCTCACATCACACCCTCAGAAACGCAAGAGGCCCAATTTATAGCTGTAATGATAGGCCGCTTGCTTGAGGAGATAAGACGCGATGCCGCGCCGGATCTGCATTTGCGTCGGATCGAATCCGAGGACGCGCCGCCGCAAGACGCCCATTTCCCTGACGCCGGCAGCGTATGTCGCTGCAGTCTTCTGCGCGTCATGGATGCGGAAGCAGGAGAGAAACCGCGGGAGCCGCACGAATTTGAATCCGGCAGCTTGCGCACGCAGAATGAAGTCCCAGTCCATCGCGAAATGGAAGTTCTCATCGATCGGACCGATCCTGTCCCACACGCGCTTGCGCCAGAACATTGTCTCCTGCGGGATGTAGTCGGCGTATTGCAACGCCGCTCCGTCGTGGCGGGGCAACACGGCACGGCCGACCTCGAGGCCTTCGCGATCGATGAAGACTCGATTGCCGTAAACGATGTCGACGTCGGGATGCGACATGAAATAGTTGACGACGTAAGCGAGCGTTCCGGGCAACAGCATGTCGTCGCTGTTGAGATAAGCCATAATCTCGCAATCGACACCAGCAAAGCCGAGATTGATGGCGTTGGACTGGCCCGTGTCCGGCTCGCTCTTCCAGCTGATGCTATTGCCGCGGTTCTTCAGCAGATCGACCGTGCCGTCGATCGAAGCGCCGTCCTGCACATGATAGTAGATGTTCGGATAATCCTGGCCGACGATGCTGTCGATCGTGGCGCCGAGATACTGCGCGTGGTTGTAGCTCGGTGTCACCATCGCGACCCGCGGTGCATTCGCCGGGATTGCGGGCACAGGCTTGAACGTCTTCAAGTTGAGAGGGCGCGGAGCATGTTGCTCGAAGGTCCACATCGGTGGACGCCGCCAGAGGCTGCGAAGAGATGAGCGTCTCTGACCGGCCGCGATAAGATCCAGATTCCGCTCCAGTAGCGCGACGCGGTTTTCCAGTTGCTCCAATCGCTCTTCGAGACGCTGCCTATGTTCTTCGTCCATCTACCCCTTCTTCTCCGCCCGGCGCCGCTGCATAAAGTCCGCTGGCTTTCTTATAGGTCCACGGCCTGCGGCGCCAGTTCAGCGGCTTGGTCATGGGACGATTGGCCGCCGATTTGGTGGATATGGTTGAAGAGCGCGACTGAGGTCGCCTAGCTGCCGGCTTCAATCAGCGTGGCATGAAGGATGTAGCGCTCTGGATCGGACGTGATGGCATCGAACGGCCAGCAGGTTGCGAACACCAGTTCATAATCTGGCGATGCGGGATCAATGTCTGATGCATCGAAGCGAGCCACGCGCGAGGCGTCTGCGCGATAGCGGAAGTGCCTACCGTCGGCGCGTGTGATGTCGATCACGTCGCCGATGGCAACATTTCGCAAGAAGCTGAAATGCGTATCGCGGTGTGCGGCATAAACGGCGACGCCGCGCTCGCCGGCCTCGACCGTTTGATCGAGATGACCAGGCCCGAAGGCAAGCGCTTGACCGCTCGTACCGGCGAGCACGATGGCGCTGGCGCCGATCCGCTTGATCTCGATCCGGGCGACCGGCCAGGTATCGGCCCACGACCACGGCTTGACCGGCTTGCCTGTCGCAATGCTCTTGTCGAACGCGCGCTCCAGCAACACCTGCGCGAGCCAGGCCTTGGCGTGAATGTAGGTGCCGTCACCGAACAGGACGATGCCAATCAACGCGAGAGCCAGTGGTGAGACGAGGCGGGGCATTGGCTTTGACCGAAGACGGGAAAGAAAATGCGCGCGCGGCCGTTGGGTTCGGGACGGGCAGCCGCGCGCGCCAAGGAAGAGGAGTTCGGGGTGCTCCTCTCTCAAACGGCGTCAGTGAGCAAGGTCCGACGCCGGTTGAACACGAACAGGATCAAGGCCAGTACGATCAGGATGAAGCCCGCGATCATCTTCAACTCGGCCGAGGTTGCGGTCTTTGGTAGGCGGATCGTATCGGGGGTGACAGGTGCTGGCCGTCTTGCAGAAGGCTGGCCCGCGTCGGCGCGGCGTTCGCGCAACTGCGTCGGCTGCGGGCGCTCGCCGAACACCTTCGCGAAATCCCAGCCGGCCGGCAGATTGATCGGTAACTCGCTGAGCTTGAGCGGCGCGCCTCCGGGACGGCTCGGCGTTTTGTCGACGGCAACGAGGCTGGTCAGTCGCGTGACGATCTGATGGTTGAGCGCCAGCGCAAGGATGGTCTTGTCGGTTTCCTCCGGCGTCATTTCACGGAGCGTCCGCGCCACCTCGGCATCGCTGATCTTGCGTCTCGCCCATAGCTTCGACAGGCCCTTGCCTTCGGCGGCATTCTGCAGCGGCAGCGTCACGGACCATGGACGATCGCCGACACGGCCCTTGATCTCAAGCGAGCCTGCGAGCTTGTCGAGCTTTGCGGCCAGCACCAGCGGCTCATCGCGATAGACGTCGGGAATGATTGTGGGGGTGATATCGGCTTTAGCCTCGGAGAATTTCGCAGTGAGGCCTGTTACGGCCGGGTTCTCCAGCTTGGCGAACAGGCCGCGCATGCGTTCCTCGACCTGCTCGACCGAGCCGATATGGGTGAAGGCGCCGCGGCCAAGCTCGGAGGCGCGTGTCATCAGGTAGGTGTTGGGTGCGGAGCCGATGCCGACCATGAAGATACGGGAGCGGCCGCGCATCGCGGTGATCGTTTCGAACAATTGCTGCTCGTTGCCGATCGCGCCGTCGGTGAGGAAGACGATCTGGCGAACCATGTTGGTGTCAGCAAGCTTGTCCGTCAGTGCCGCGCGCATCGCAGGCACCATCTCGGTGCCGCCGCGCGCTTGCAATGCACTGACGAAGGAGGTGGCCTCGCCGACATGTGCAGCATCAGCCGGCACAGAGGCTGGAAACAGCACATCCATGGTGTCGTCGAAGCGGATCACGTTGAAGCGGTCGTTCGGCTGCAGGCGGCCGAGCGCATAGAGCAGACTCGCCTTGGCCTGCTCGATCGAGGTGCCGCCCATCGAACCCGAATTGTCGATCACGAACACCACTTCGCGCGGCAGCGGCTTCTGCGTTGCCTGCTCGGCCGGTGGCGTGACGAAGGCAAGCACGTAATCGGCGTCGCCAACATGCTCGCGGAACAGCCCGACCGATGGGGCCTTGTCGGCGGCCGGCCTCCAGGTCAATTCGAAGTCGCGATCGGCGGGCACGGCGCCATCTGCGAGCGTGATGACGCGGGTGGCGTTGTCCGGGCTCTCGATCTTGACGTTGTGAAACTGGCTCTTCACCTCGCCGAGCGCGAAGCCGGCCTTCAAATGCACGGTGATGGTGGTCGGGTTCACCGGCGCGCTCTTGGCCGGATCGAGCACGGGCGACGAGATACGGTCGCGGTCGGGCACCGGGTCCGAATGCGTCGCGCCCCAGCCGGACCCGTCGTTGCGGAAGTCGACGGTCTGCGCGATCGGTGCCGGATTGTAGCGCGGCCCCACCACCAGCGGCACGCGCAGCGAATATTCGTTGCCGGACTGATGCACCGGCTCCTGATATTCGATCTGCACCAGCACGGTTTCGCCCGGGCCGATATTGGCGACTGAGTTGGTGAAGATGTTGGGCCGCTCCTGCTCCGTGAGCGCAGCCTTCTGACCGTTGCGGCGCGCCTGCTCATAGATCACGCGCGCCTGCTGACGTTCCTGGATGTCGCCGACAATGACGCGGTCGCCAACCACCATCTTCAGTGTGTCGACGGCGCCGCCGCTGGCCAGCGGGTAGACATAGGTGGCCTCGACCCAGTCCTTGGTCGGATTGCGGAAGGCCTGCGTGACGCGCGTGCGCAGCGTCGGGCCCGACACCGTGATGTCGACGTCGATCCCGAGGCGGATGGCCTCGGTATAGCCGTCGTCCTCTTTCAGAAAGAGGCTGCCGGACCTGGCGTCGCCGGGCTGGAGCAGGCTGGCCTGCTCCGTCGTCGCCGACCAGGAGGTCTCGAAGCTCACCAGCAGAGCCACGAAACTGACCAGGAGCACGGCAATGCTTTGCGCCAGCAGGAATAGCCCGACCTTGATCAGCCTGTCGAGCCAAAGGTGCTCGTCAGGATGTTCGTCGCTGTCGACCGTGTCGTAATTGTCCATTTGACCTGCTCCCGAAGCGTGCTTGACGCCGCCAAGCATCGGTTGGGAAGGCGTGATTTCGCGAGCAGAATGATCGGCAATGTTCCGCCGCGGTCGGCCCGGGCCGGCCGCCGCTTTGGCGACTATGTCCGGTTTTGTGCTGACTTGTCCGTCCTGCTAGACTGGCGTCCGTGGAGCAGGGTTAACGATGCAGACGCAAGACAAGCTCTCTGACAAGCAGCTTTCGGACGAGCAAAGCCGCGAGGTCGCGGAGATGATCCGCGAGGAAATCGCCAGGCGTCGGATCTCGCGGCAGGCGCTCGCCGAGCAGGCCAAGCTCAGCCTGTCGACCCTGGAGAAGGCGCTCGGTGGCCGCCGCCCGTTCACGCTGGCGACCACGGTCCGGCTGGAGCAGGCGCTTGGCGTGTCCTTGCGCAAGAGCGCTGCCGCGCCGCCGCCGGTCGCCGGCAACGATGTCGCGCCCGACGGCCTCGGCTCCTATTCGCATCGTGCGGTGACCTGGCTGGAGGGCGCCTATATCACCCTGCGGCCGTCCTTTGGCGACAAGGATGCGATCTTCGCCTATCGCACTGAAATCGTCTGGGAGCCGAAGGTCTCCTCGCTGGTCTTTCGCGAGGGCGAGCGAACGGACGCGGCCTATGAGCACACCGGCGAGGTTGCCGTGCCGCATCAATCCGGCTTCATCTATCTCGTCATCAACAAGCACGGCCAGCATCGCGTGATCACAGTCTCGCGGCCTACCGTGACCGGTGCGATGTACGGGATCATATCGACGCTGCGTGCCGGTGCCGGCTCACAGCTGATGCCGGTTGCAGCACCGATCGCCTACGTGCCGGTCGGCATCGTCAAGGAGCCGACGCTCGGGCGGATCATGCCCGATAATTCAAATCACGCGTTGTATCTCAGCCACCTGCGCCGCACGGTGGAGGAGTCCTTTGCGCTCTTCCTGTCGGTATAGGACGTGGCGGCAACATCCGATGGCGCATGCCCGCTGTTCTCCGTCATCATCCCGCTCGAATTTCACCGGGGGCAATGGGAGCAGTCCTGGCTTGCCTGGATGTCGCAGACGGCGGACAGGTCTTTCTACGAGATCATCCTGGTCGTGCCGCCGGATTTCATAGCGCATGCGGAATTGAAGGCGCTGGCCGGTGACGCTGCGCGGATCGAACATGCCGGGCTCAATCACGATATCGGGCTTTGCGCATTCGGTGCGGGAAAGGCGCGTGGCAAATATCTGTTCTTCACGGAATCGCATTGTCGGCCAGAGCCCGATGTGATCGAGCTCTGCATTCGCGCGATCGATGCTCATCCCGATTGGGCAGGGTTTTCCTGCCGCTCGGTTCCGATCTGCCACAATCGCCTGTCGGAGGCGGAAGCCGCGATGTACCAGGCCGACATCGAGTTCGGCATGACACAGCATCCCTGGCGCAAGGTGCTCGACCAGTGCTTCGTGACGCGACGCGATGCCTACGAAGAATGTGGGGGCCTGCGTGAAGAGCTCGGTCATTTTGCCGAATGGGTGCTCGCCGCCGCTTATTTTGCGCGGGGCTTCACCATCGGCTATCTCGAAGAGGCGCGCTTTCATCATTATTACGTCGGCCAGATTGGCGACTTGAAGACCTTCACGCTCGATTTCGTGCAGGGCGAGATCCGTTATCTCAGCGAGAGCAGGCGCGATCCCGGCAGCGAGCTGCTGGAAATTTCCCGCGAATGGAGCGAGCCGGACGATGTCGATCGTCCGCTCGCCCTCCATGCCATGAATGCACTGATGCGCTACAGCCTTGCGGGCCGTGGCTGGAAGCGACCAGACGAGAAGCTGCGGGCCTTGTGGCGCTGGGGCGTGCCGGCTCTGTTCGGCGATCTCTCTGCGCGCATCACCGCGCGTCTCGCCGTCGAATATGCGCGTGCGGTTCTGGTCGCGCTGACGATCATCGGATCGAGCGACGCCATCGCGCTATGGATGAAGCGCTACATCGCATCGCTGATCCGGCTGCAGCGCATCGAATGTATTCGTCGTCTTCGCGGGCCTACCAGGCCTGGGCCGAAATTGCTCGGCGATCACGTGGTCGCGCAGATCGGATTTCACGCCGTCGAGACCTCGGCAGGCTACACATTTCGCTGGAGCGAGCCCCAGGCGGCCGTCCGCCTCAACGGGGCGCCGGGACGCAATACGATCCGCATCCGGAGCCCTGCACTGCGTGCTCCACTCGATGAAATCGGTACGCAATTCTATCTTGACGGCGCGCGTGTCGATTCCACCGCGGTCGAGATCGGTCGTGACCATTACACGCTGAGCGTCGACCTGCCGCCATCAGGCGTCACGACTTTGGCGTGGGCCTGCCCGGCGCTCAGAGGTGTAGGCGACGTTCGCCGTCTTGGCCTGTCCGTGGTCGCCATCGACGTCGAACAGGACGCGCGCAATAGCGATCAAAAAGATAGCGGCCTTTCGGCCGCTATCTAACGCGGATTGTCAGCTTCCAAACGAAGCTAGCCGCCGACCTCGGCGCTGATGATGTCGCCAAACAGCTCCCACTGGCCGCTCTTGAACCGCCACATCTTCAGCTGCTCGATCGGTGCAAAATCGTTGGCCGACGTATTGATCTTGATCCCGGGGATCAGCGTATCCGGGACAAAATCTTTCAGGCTCGCAGCCTGCTTCATGACATTCTCGCGGGTGAGATTGTCCCCGGACTGCTTCAGCACCTGCACCATCGTTTGGGCAGCCGCGTAGCCGTAAACCAGATTGGTGTCCGAGATGTTGGCGCCGGGCATGTATTTGTCGATGAAGGCGAGGAACTTCTTCATGCCCTCATTATCCTTCCACTGCGGATCGGACGCGTCCATCAGATAACCAGCCGATAGCACGCCTTCGGAGGCTTCGAGGCCCGCCGGCTTCATCACTGAGCCGATCGAGACCGAGACGTCGGTCATCAGATGCATCGGCTTCCAGTTGAGTTCGGCGATCTTCTTGATGGCCTGCGCCGCGAATTTCGGGGTCGAAATGTTCACGAAGACATCGGCGCCGGTGTCCTTGAGCTTGACGATATGGGCATCGATCGAGGGCTCCGAGGTCTCGTAGCTCTCTTCAGCCACGATCAGCTTGGAGGCCTTGTCGCCGAACACGTCCTTGATGCCGGCAAGGTAATCTTTGCCGAAATCGTCATTGGCATAGAAGATCGCGACCTTCGCGTCCGGCTTCTCCTTCAGAATATACTTGGCGAAAATCCGCGCCTCGACCCGGTAGCTCGGCTGGAAGCCCATGGTCCAGGGGAAGTTGTGCGGGTCGTTCCATTTGCTGGCGCCGGTGGCGACGAACAGCTGCGGCACCTTCTTGGAGTTTTGATATTTCTGCACGGCAGTCTGGGTCGGCGTGCCCAGCGCGTTGAACACCAGGAAGACCTCGTCGCTCTCGATCAGCTTGCGGATCTGCTCCACCGTCTTCGGCGGCGAGTAGCCGTCGTCGTAGGAGATGAAATTGATCTTGCGGCCGTTTATGCCGCCCTGATCGTTGATCATCTTGAAATAGGCTTCCTCGGTCTTGCCGATGACGCCGTAGGCGGACGCCGGGCCGGAATAGGCTTCGACATTGCCAATTTTGATCTCGGTGTCGGTGACGCCGGTGTCGTATGCCTTCTGGGCAAAAGCGCCCTGGGTTGTCAGCAACGTCAAGGCTGTTGCTGCGGCAAGCAGGGAGAGTTTCTTGTTCATGAAAATTCCTTGCGGTTCTTCTGGGTTGGAGCAGGCACGTCAAAAAGCGAAAACGCCCGCGAGGGGCGCTTTGGTCAGGCGTTGGCGACTTTCTTGTCGACCTCGGAAGCCACCGAGAATTCCTTGCGCAGGGTCGGCTTGTGGATCTTGCCGGTGGCGTTCCGCGGCAGCGCGTCGACGAAGCGGATCTGGCGCGGGCATTTGAAGCGCGCCAGATTGGCCGCGCAATGCGCAAAGACATCGGCTTCACTCAGCCGCTGTCCTTGTTTGACCGCGACAACCGCGAGGCCGACTTCGCCCCACTGCGGATCGGGAATGCCGATGATCGCAGCTTCCGCAATCGCGCTCAGCTGATGCAGGACGTTCTCGACCTCGGCCGGATAGACGTTCTCGCCGCCGGAGATGTACATGTCCTTCCAGCGGTCGACGATGTAGTAGAAGCCTTCTTCATCCACGCGCGTCGCATCACCGGTGTGCAGCCAGCCGTCGGTGAAGGAGGATTTGTTCGCCTCCGGCCTGTTCCAGTAACCCGGCGTGATGTTCGGACCCTTGACCCAGAGC
>JAEWHT010000066.1 GCA_023387695.1 Pseudomonadota bacterium
ATTCTGGTGCTGCGCTTCGCCAACGGCATGTTCGAGCCGATCTGGAATCGCAACCACATCGACCACATCCAGATCACGGTGGAAGAGAAGCTCGGCGTCGGCCATCGCGGCGGCTTCTACGACGCCACCGGCGCCTTGCGCGACATGGTGCCGAACCATCTGTTCCAGCTGATGTCATTGGTGGCGATGGAGCCGCCGGCGCGATTCGACGCGCATTCCGTCCGCTCCGAGAAGGCGGAAGTGCTGACCTCGATCCAGCAACCGAACCCGGAGGAAGCGCTGAGAAACTCGGTCCGTGCGCAATATCTTGCAGGCCAGATCGGCGACGACGAGATCACGGACTATCGCAAGACCGAGGACGTCAAGCCCGGCAGCACGACCGAGACCTTTGTCGCGCTAAAGCTGATGATCGACAATTGGCGCTGGGCCGGCGTTCCCTTCTATTTGCGGACCGGCAAGGCGCTGGGTCACAAGCGCACCGAAGTGGCGATCAAGTTCAAGCAGGCACCGCTGTCGATGTTTTCAGGCACGACGGTTGATCGGCTCTCGCAAAACTTCCTCACCATCGGCATCGCGCCGACCGAGACCATCGAACTTCAATTCAACGCCAAGATTCCGGGGCCGAGCATCACCATCGACGGCGTCGAGATGAAGTTCAAATATGGCGATTATTTCCGGGCCGATCCCTCCACCGGCTACGAGACGCTGATCTATGACTGCATGATCGGCGACAACATCCTGTTCCAGCGCGCCGACGGCATCGAGGCCGGCTGGGCAGCGGTGCAACCGTTCCTCGACGCCTGGAAGACCGCAGGCAGCAACGGCATCGAGACCTATGAGGCCGGCAGCGACGGCCCGGCCTGCGCCGATGAGTTGCTGCGGCGCGATGGCCGCAGCTGGCGGAAGTTCTCGTGATAGCGGCGGCCGGCGAGCCGAACCTGATCGTCGTCGCCGACGCCGAGGCCCTGGCGCAAGCTGCAGCCGAACGGGTGATAGCGCGTATTTCAGGCAATCCTGGCCGCATCGCGATCTGCCTCACTGGCGGCTCAAGCCCGAAGAAGCTCTTTCAGCTGCTGGGCAGCGATGCGTATCGCGGCAAGATCCCCTGGGATCGCGTGCACTGGTTCATCGGCGACGAGCGTTTCGTGGCGGATAGCGATCCACTCAACAACATGGCGATCGCCCGCGCTGCGTTTCTCGATCGCAACGCACCCGCCGGCCATATCCATCCGATCCCGACCAAGACGGACAATCCCGACGCCAGCGCCGAGGCCTATGCGCGCGAGCTGCAGGCCTTCTACGGATCCGACCAGCTCGATCCGGCGCGGCCGCTGTTCGATTTGGTTTTGATGGGTGCTGGCCCCGATGGCCACACCGCCTCGCTGTTTCCAGGGTATCCCGCGACCGAAGAGACTGCACGATGGGTCGTCGGTGTGCCAAAAGCCAATGTTGCGCCCTTCGTGCCGCGGGTCTCGCTGACGCTTCCCGCTCTGGCCTCCTGCCATGAAATGCTGTTCGAGATAGCGGGGCACGACAAGCAGCCGATCTTGACGCGCCTCCTCAATGGCGAGAATCTGCCGGCATTACGCGCGCGCTCGAATGGCGAGACCGTCTGGCTGGTCGACCAGGCCGCGCTTCCGGAGGGAATTCGTGGCGGGCGTTAAAGCACCTTGTGCGTTGATCGTGATGGGCGTGTCGGGCTCGGGCAAGAGCACGGTGGCGGAATTGCTCGGCAAGCGGCTCGGCTGGCGATTCGAGGACGGCGACAGCTTTCACCCCGCGAGCAATGTCGAAAAGATGCGAGCCGGCCATCCCCTCACCGACGAGGACCGCTGGCCCTGGCTCAACGCCATCGCCGACGAGATTGCGCGGGTCTGCGACAAGGGTGAGCACGTCATCATCGCCTGTTCGGCGCTCAAGCACAGATATCGCGAGGTGCTGCTGCGCGGGCGCGACGACGTCCGCTTCGTGTTCCTGAAGGGCACGCAGGAGCTGATCGCCGACCGGTTGGCGCAGCGCAAGGGCCATTTCATGCCGCCGGGCCTTCTCACCAGCCAGTTCAACACGCTGGAGCCGCCGGATGCAAGCGAGCATGTCATCACGGCGTCGATCGACGAATCGGTCGAGGCGATCGTGGATGGCATCATGCGGCAGCTGAAAATCGACGGCGGAAAAAGCAAAGCCAGATAACTGCAAGGTCCTGCCATGACGAAAATCTCATTGGTCGTTTCCGACGTCGACGGCACGCTGCTCACCAAGGACAAGACGCTGACGGAGCGCGCAAGGTCGGCGGTGCAGCGGCTGCATCAGGCCGGGATCGGCTTCACCATCACCTCCAGCCGCCCCGCGATCGGCATGCGCTTTTTGATCCAGCCGCTGGCGCTGTGGTTACCGGTCGGCCCGTTCAACGGCTCCTCGATCGTCGACCCCGAGATGAATCCGGTCGAGCAACATTTGATTCCGAAAGACGCGGTCGAACGCAGCTTGCAGATTCTGCGCGAGTTCGGCGCCGATATCTGGCTGTTCACCTATGACAAATGGCTGATCGATAACGCAAGCGGTAAATACGTCGCGCATGAGCAGCACACGATTCGCTCTGACCCGACTATCGTGACGGACTTTACGCCCTACCTCGGTAGCGCCTGCAAGATCGTCGGCGCCAGCGCCGATGC
This sequence comes from Pseudomonadota bacterium, assembly GCA_023387695.1. Classification (GTDB taxonomy): domain Bacteria; phylum Pseudomonadota; class Alphaproteobacteria; order Rhizobiales; family Xanthobacteraceae; genus Bradyrhizobium. Next base: position 2,673 of record JAEWHT010000066.1, read on the forward strand.
GGCGGGCCTCGAAGCCTGCGAAAAGGCGATGCAGCAGGCGCTCGGCAGCGAGGCGACCGCTGTCCGCTCGCAGACCTATTATCTCGATATCACCCCGCCCGGTGTCAACAAAGGCACCTTCGTGCAGGCCATGGCCAAGCGCCTCGGCATTTCCCTCGATTCCGTCGCCACCATCGGCGACATGCAGAACGACCTCGCGATGTTCCGCGTTAGCGGCACCTCGATCGCCATGGGCAACGCCACCGACAGCGTCAAGGACCAGGCCACCAACGTCACCGCGTCCAACGAGCAGGACGGTTTTGCCGAAGCGATGGAGATGATTTTGAAGCGGAACGGGGCCGCTTAACTCACTGCTTCGACCGCTGCATCGCCGGCTTCTCGCTCGCGTGCCGCGCGGCTGACAGATTGTGCGCGGTGTTGATCAGCGCGATATGGGTCAGGGCCTGTGGGAAATTTCCGGTCTGGCGTCGCGCGATGGAATCGTATTCCTCGGCCAGCAGACCGACATCGTTGGCGACGCCGACCACGCGGTCGAACAGCGTCTGAGCCGTGTCGAGATCGCCCGCCAGCACATGGGCATCGGCCAACCAGAAGGTGCAGGCCAGGAATGCGCCTTCTATCGGCTGGATCTCCTCAGAGATCTCGCGCGGATCGTGCCGGAGCACGAAGCCGTCGCGCATCAAGTGCTTCTCGACGGCCGCGATGGTGCCGCGGATGCGTGGGTCGTCCGCGGGCAGGAAGCCGACTGCCGGCAAAAGCAAGAGGCTGGCATCGCACAGCTTCGAGCCATAGGACTCGACGAAGGCGCCCTCCTCCGCATCAAAGCCCCTGTTGCAGACGTCGCGATGAATGGCCTCCCGCAGGGCGCGCCAGTGAAGCAGCGGCGCCTTGAAGCCAAAGGTCTCGGCACTCTTGATGGCGCGGTCGAACGCGACCCAGGTCATGACCTTCGAGAAGACATAGTGCCGGGGTTGGCCTCGCCGCTCCCAGATGCCGTGATCGGGCTGGTCCCAGACTTCGGCGAGATGCTGGAGCACGGTGCATTCCAGCGCCCAGGTCACTTCATCGTCGAGCTTGAGCTTGGCCATGCGCGACTGATGGAAGGCGTCAATCAGTTCGCCGTAGACGTCGAGCTGGAGTTGCGCGTGCGCGGCATTGCCGACGCGCACGGGCTTCGCGCCCTCATAGCCGTCGAGCCAGCCCGCCTCCCACTCAAGGAGGCGTCGCTGGCCCCAGATACCGTACATGATCTGCATATTGGCCGGCGAGCCGGCGGCAGCGCGCAAGAGCCAATTGTGCCAGGCCGAAGCCTCTTCGGTGTAGCCCGAGTTCATCAGCGCCAGCAGCGTGAAGGTGGCGTCCCGCAGCCAGCAGAAGCGGTAGTCCCAGTTTCTGGCGCCGCCGAGCTTTTCCGGCAATGACGTGGTCGGCGCGGCGACGATGCCGCCGGTGGGACCAAAGGTCAGCGCCTTCAGCGTGATCAGCGAGCGCATGACGAGATCATGGTAATCGCCCTTGCGATCGCAGCGGTCGCTCCACGCCTTCCAGAATTCCTCGGTCTCCTGAAACGCGATCTCAGGGTCGATGGGTGCGGGGGGATCGAGATGCGACGGACCATAGGTCAACACGAACGGCACGGTCTCACCCGCCTTCACCTCGAACTCGGCAATCGTGGTCAGACCCTCGCCGCGCGTCTCGACCGGTGTGCGCAGCACTGTCATGTCCTGGCCGGCGACAGCGAGCAGCGAGTGGTCGATCCGCCGCACCCAGGGAATGTCGACGCCGAATCCGAAACGGATGACAAGCTCCATGCGCATCTTCACGGTGCCCGTGAGGCCGCGCACCAGCCGCACGATGTCGGAGGCCTTGCCGCGCGGCGGCATGAAGTCGATCAGCGCGACGGTGCCGCTTTTGGTCTCAAAGCGCGTTTCGAGAATAAGGGTGTCGCCGAGATACCGGCGCGAGATCGCGGTCGCGTCCTCGCTAGGCGAAATCAGCCAGCGCCCATTTTTGTTCGTGCCGAGGATCGCGGCAAAGCAGGCGTCGGAATCGAAGGCCGGCCAGCACAGCCAGTCGATCGAACCGTTGCGCCCCACCAGCGCTGCGGTCTCGCAGTCGCCAATCAGCGCATAGTCCTCGATCTTCTCTGACAATGTTTGCGAGCCTTAGGAATCCCCGGCTCATCAACTCCCGCCGGGCAAGGAACGTTCCCGCGTCGCGGCCTTCAAAGCCGCGAGAACGACCTTGGTCGCGATCTTGTCGAGCGTAACAGGCAGGCGCTGGCGCCAGTTCGGATGCTCATCGATCGTGCCGGGAATGTTGGGCTGGTCGATCACACCGAGCAAATCCTCCATCGACACCGCGAGCAGCCGCGACGGCGTGCGCGACAGGAAGGCAAGTACGGAATAAAGGTCGTTGGCCTCGATGCCGTGGGCACGCAGGATCTCGTCGAGCCTGCCGAGCGCGTCCCAACGCGCCTGCTCGCTCTCACCGGGATCGAGCCCGAGGGAGATTTTCATCTTGAGGTCGCTGAAGGAGCGCCAGCCGGCATAGGTCGACAGATCATGGGTGTTCAGCGTGACCAGGGCGTTCGGCCGGTAAATTTCCGCGGTCTTGAACTGACCGGCATCGTCGCGCTCGAACATCATGACAAGGTAAGACCAGATGCCGAAATCCTGCATGGTCTCGCGAAAGCCTTCCGGCACGGTGCCGAGGTCTTCGCCGATCACGATGCATTTATGGGTGACGCTTTCGCGCACGACGGCGGCGAGCAGGGCCTCGAGCGGCATCTGCACATAAGCTCCGTTGTCCGGCTTGAAGCCGCGCGGCACCAGGTAGAGCCGCTTCAGGCCGAGCACATGATCGAGCCGGATAGCACCGGCATGCCGCATCGAGGCGGCCACCATGTCGGCGAACGGCACGAAGGATTGCGCTTCCAGGCCACCCGCATTGAAACCGGCGAGGCCCCAATCCTGCCCGATGGTGTTGAGCACATCGGGTGGCGCGCCGACCGCAAGATGGCGCGAGATCGCTGATTGTTCGTTCCAGGCATCGAAGCCGTTGGACTGCACGCCAACGGCCACGTCGAGATAAAGGCCGACGCGCATGCCGAGTTCGGCCGACAGCTCTTTTGCTGCGTGCAATTGGCTGTCCGCCGTCCACTGCACGAATTCGACGAACTCGACCTCGTGCTTGTCGGGACCGTTGCGTAAGCCGGCGCATTTAGTGTCATCCGGTTGCTGCCACTCCAACGGCCATTCCCACCACGGCGACACGAAGCGATGGCGCAGCACCTCGAAGCAGGCAAAGCGCGACAGCAGCGATCCGCGGTCGGCGCGGAAGGCATCGAACTGGTTGCGGCGGACACCGCTCGCAGTTTTCACGAAACTGTCGAAGGCGGCGCGCAGGCCCAGCCATTTCAGCGCCGCCATATCCGCATAAGGAACGCGATCGCCCTCGCGCAGACGGGCGGCGGTCGCGGCCGCGTCCGGGATGAGGTCTGCCGAATATTCCGGGATAGCCTCGACGTCGATATAGAGCGGATTGAGAAACAGCCGGCTGTTCGGCGAATAGGGGCTGCAATCGGCCGGATGATTGTCGAACAGGACGTGCAGCGGATTGAGCCCGACACCGTCGGCGCCCAATTGCTTGGCGAGCCTGACGAGGCCGGCCAGATCGGTGAAATCGCCGATGCCCCAATTGCGATCCGAACGGACGCTGTAGAGCTGCACGGCCAGCAGCCAGCCGCGGTCGAATTCGCCGCCGAAGGCTCGCTCGGGTGCCACGATCATCGGCACCTCTTCCGTCGCACCCGTGGCATCGGTCAGCGTCAGCCGGTGATAGCCGAGCGGCAAGCCGGCGGGCCAGGCAATCACGGGCTCGCGTGTCTCGCCTTGACCAATCACATTGCCGTTGCCCGTGATTTTCCATTGCAGCGGCGCGGCGCCGACGGAAGCAAGCTCCGTGCGCGGACTGCCCAGCGCGCGAACCACGACGGGCCCGCTGACGAAACGGTAGACCCGCTTCTCCGGCAGGGCATCGAGGATGGATTTGAGCGCCTCGGGCGCGGTGATCCGCAGCTTGCCAAGGGCATCGATGAATTCGGATTGAACGCCCTTGATTTGGGCTTGAGCTAAAAGATCCATTCGGCACGCAGCTTGCAGGCCATTGTCAGGCCGGGGGCATCGATTTTAACGTGGTCGCGGAAGAGGTTAGTCAGGGGTAACTCGCAAACCGCACCTGCCGTTCCCATGGGAACCAATGACACACAAGCGGCTTTCTATATTGGTATTAAGCGTAGGTTCCCGACAAGGGAAACGGGCTCCTGCTTTCTTGTCAATGGCATCACCGTGAACAAGACAATTCAAACTGTCGAGAGTGCCGCTGCCGGCAGCGCTTTCCTGATCGAAGACGTCTATCCCTTGATCGACGGCGGCCGCTTCGCCGTGAAGCGGATCGCGGGCGATCGGGTCGAGGTGTGGGCCGATATTTATCGCGACGGCGATGCCACCATCAGTGCCGCGCTGATCTGGCGCGGCGAGCAGGACCGCGAATGGCGGCGAGAGCCTATGACGCATCATGGCGATGACCGCTGGTCCGGCGCATTCACGCCGACCGAGCCCGGCCAATATGTGTATGCCATCGAAGCCTGGACCGACGAGTTCGCGACCTGGCGTCACGGGATCGAACGCAAGCAACTGTCCGGAGGCGACGTCACCCTCGACGCAATCGAGGGCGCAGGCCTGCTGACCAAGGCGCATGGCGCGCAACAGGACGCTGCGGCTGTCATCGTCAGGCAGTGCGAAGATTATCTTCAAAATGGCGACGTCACGTCGCTGCTGGCAACCGATCTCGGCGAAGCCATGGCCGAGAGCCAGGCGCGCCCTGACTTGACCCGTTCGCCGAACTTCCCGCTCATCATCGACCGCGACAAAGCGCGCTTCGGTACCTGGTATCAGATGATGCCGCGCAGCCAGAGCCAAGACTTGAGTCGAGTCGCCGGCCAGCACGGTACGCTCCGCGACTGCATCGCCCGCGTACCCGATATCGCGGCGATGGGCTTTGATGTCCTGTATTTCACACCGATCCATCCGATCGGCCACACCCGGCGCAAGGGACGTAATAATTCGCCGGTCGCGACCGAAGGCGAGCCTGGCTCGCCCTACGCGATCGGCGCGGCCGAAGGCGGGCACGACGCGCTGCATCCCGAGCTCGGTACGATCGAGGATTTTCGGGCACTGGTCGCAACCTGCCTCGAATACGGCCTCGAGATCGCGCTCGATTTCGCCGTGCAATGCTCGCCGGATCATCGCTGGCTGACGCAGCACCCCGAATGGTTCAAATGGCGGCCGGACCGTTCGGTACGGACGGCAGATGGGCCTTACTCAGACATCGTTATCCCCGATTTCGCCTCCGTCGACAGGATTGGGCTGTGGAACGCGTTTCGCGACGCCATGCTGTTCTGGATCGATCACGGCGTGACCATCTTTGCGATCGATAATCACGACACCGCGCCTCTGCCGTTCTGGGAGTGGCTGATCCGCGACATCCGTTCGCGGCATCCCGAGGTGATCCTGTTCTCCAAGACCTTTGCGCGACCGAAGCTGATGAAGGGCCTCGCCAAGCTCGGCTTCGCGCAGTCCTTCAGCTACTTTCCCTGGCGCACGGCGAAGTGGGAGCTGGAGCAATATCTCGGCGAACTCACGCGCTATCCCGAGCGAGACTTCTATCGAGCGAGCTTTTTCGTCAATACGCCGGACCTGCTGCCCTATCATCTCCAGAGCGGCGAGCCCTGGATGTTCAAGTCGCGCCTCGCGCTGGCCGCAACGCTGTCGGGGAGCTACGGCCTCTACAGCGGCTTCGAGTTGCTCGAGCACGAGGCCATCCCCGGCCACGAAGAATATCAGGATTCCGAGAAGTACCAGATCCGCCAGCGCGACTGGGACAAGCCCGGCAACATCAAGCCTTACATCACCGCGCTCAATCGTATCCGCAACGACAACGCGGCGCTCCAGCAGACCAATAATTTGCGCTTCCTCGGCATCGAGGACGGCGAGACCATCGCCTTCGTCAAGGAGGCGGCCGAACCGGCCAACACGATTGTGGCGGCCATCGCGCTCTCGCGCCACGCGCGCGAGTTCTGGTTGCCGCTCGGCGACCTCACCATCGACGTGGGCGGCGAACGCCGCCCCGTCAGAACAATCGAAAATCTCATGACAGGCGAACAGTCCCGCATCGAATGGGGCGGGGTCAAATTGCGTATCGATCCCGACCGCGATCCGGCGCTGCTCTTCCGCTGCCTGGCGTAAGGATCACGCCATGAATGTTTTGTCTTCCGTCGACACCAAGAAGGCCGAGGCTGCCGAGCTCGTGGATGAGCTCTGGTACAAGGACGCCATCATCTACCAGCTTCACGTCAAGGCCTTTGCCGACAGCAACAATGACGGTATCGGCGACTTCGCGGGGCTAACCGAGAAGCTGCCTTATCTGCAGGATCTCGGCGTGACCGCGCTCTGGCTGCTGCCGTTCTATCCCTCGCCGGGCCGCGACGACGGCTACGACATCGGCGACTACGGTTCGATCAATCCCGATTTCGGGACCATGAAGGACTTCAAGCGCTTCATCCAGGAGGCGCAGAAGCGCGGCCTGCGCGTCATCACTGAACTCGTGGTCAACCACACGTCCGACCAGCATAACTGGTTCAAGCGCGCGCGCCGCAGCCCGTCAGGCTCGAGTGCCCGCGACTGGTATGTCTGGAGCGATACCGACCAGAAATACCAGGGCACGCGGATCATCTTCACCGACACCGAGAAGTCGAACTGGACCTGGGATCCCGAGGCCGGTGCGTTCTACTGGCACCGCTTCTTCTCGCACCAACCCGATCTCAATTTCGACAATCCGCGCGTCGTCAGCGCCATCATCCAGGTGATGAAGCGCTGGCTGGATGCCGGCGTCGACGGCTTCCGGCTCGACGCCATCCCCTATCTCTGCGAGCGCGAGGGCACGTCGAACGAAAACCTCCCCGAGACGCATGCGATCATCAAGCGCTTGCGCCAGGAGCTCGACGCCTATTCCAAGGGGAAACTGCTGCTGGCCGAGGCCAATCAATGGCCGGAGGACGTGCAGGAATATTTCGGCCGGGGCGACGAATGCCACATGGCCTACCATTTTCCGCTGATGCCGCGCATCTACATGGCGATCGCGCAAGAGGACCGCTTCCCGATCACCGACATCCTGCGCCAGACGCCGGACATTCCGCCAAGCTGCCAGTGGGCGCTGTTCCTGCGCAACCATGACGAGCTCACGCTGGAGATGGTCACCGACGTCGAGCGCGACTATCTCTGGACCACCTACGCCAACGACCCCCGCGCCCGCATCAATGTCGGCATCCGCAGGCGTCTCGCGCCGCTGATGGACAATGACCGCCGCAAGATCGAGCTGATGAACTCGCTGCTGCTGTCCTTCCCGGGCACGCCGATCATCTATTACGGCGACGAAATCGGGATGGGCGACAATATCTATCTCGGCGACCGCAATGGCGTGCGCACGCCGATGCAGTGGAGCCCGGACCGCAATGGCGGTTTCTCCCGCGCCGATCCCGCCCGTCTCTACGCGCCGCTGATCATGGACCCCGTCTACGGCTATGAATCGGTCAACGTGGAAGCGCAGTCGCGCAGCCTGTCCTCGCAGCTCAATGCCACCAAGCGGCTGATCTCGGTGCGCAAGTCGACGCTGGCCTTCGGCCGTGGCAGCATGACCTTCATCCGCCCCGCCAACCGGTCCGTGCTCGCCTATGTCCGGCAATATCGCGACGAGGTGATCCTCTGCGTGGCCAATCTGTCGCGCGCGGCGCAGGCAACCGAGCTCGATCTGTCGCCGTGGAAGGACCGCATTCCGCAGGAGATGCTGGGGCGCACGCGTTTCCCGCCGATCGGCGATCTGCCCTACATGATCACGCTGGGACCTTACGGCTTCTACTGGTTCCAGCTCACCGAGCGCGACAAGTCGGAGCCCGTGACGCCGCGCGCAGTGCCGGAATTCGAGACGCTGGTCGTGCCGGTCAATTCGAATTGGGTGTCGCTCGCGCGCGAGCGCGGCATGTTCGAGCGCGACGTTCTACCGGGCTTCCTGTCACGGGCACGCTGGTATCCCGAGCACAATCCCAAGCACATCCAGGCCAAGCTGACCTCGGCGGTGCCGTTCTCCGACATCGGCGACAACAGGCCCTGGATCGCGTTCTTCGAGACGACGCGGGACGACATCACGACGCGCTACGTGCTGCCGATGCAAATCGAGTGGGTGCGCTTCGACCGCGAACGCTTCAACCCGAAGGCACTTGCCGCCGTTCGCCAGGGTGCCCGCGAAGGCACGCTGCTCGACGTCGCCACCGACCAGATCTTCATCGGGCTTTTCCTGCGCAGCCTGTCGCAGAATCTCGTCGTGGACGAAAATAATCTGCGACTGGAGTTCAAGGCCACCAGCCGGTTCGCCGAGTACACCATCAAGGAGCCCGCGCGCATCCGATCCGTCGAGCAATCGAACAGTACGGCCCTGGTCGACAACCAGTATGTCGCCAAGATCCACCGCCAGCTCGAGAGCGGCATCAATCCGGAGATCGAGATCGGCTGCTACCTGACCGAGATTGCGCGCTTTACCAACGCGCCGGCGCTGCTCGGCAGCGTCGAGCTGGTCGAAGGCGATCACCGCAGCGCAATCGGCGTTTTGCACGCCTATGTCGAGAACCAGGGCGATGGCTGGGCCGTCACCACGGGCTATCTCGACCGCTACATCGACGAGCAGCGGTTGCGGCCGGTGGACGATATGCCCCGGGTCACCCAGGAGCAGGCGCCCTATCTGCACTTCATGGCGCAGACCGGCCGGCGGCTGGCCGAGCTGCACGTGGCCCTGGCTGCGGCCAAGCCCCCCGATCTCGTCGCCGAGCCGATCGGCACTGCGCACGTCAAACGCTGGACTTCCGACCTCAAGTCGCGGGCCGAGCGCGTTTTCGAGCGGCTGGCCGACACCCGGGACGGCCTGCGCGATGGCGACCGCCCACTGATCGATCAGCTCGTCGCGATGCGCGCCACCCTGCCCGACCACCTCAATGCGCTCTTGCCATCCGACATCGGCGGGTTGAACATCCGTCATCATGGCGACTTCCGGCTCGGGCAAATTCTGATTGTGAAGGACGACATCTTCATCATCGACTTCGACGGCGATCCGCGCCTGCCGCTGGCCGACAAGCGGCGCAAGCTGCCTGCCGCACGCGACGTGGCTGGCCTGGTCCGCTCGATTGATCTTTCGGTTAATGCAGCGCTGAACCGGGCGCTCTCAGGCGGGAGCGACGAGCACGACCGGCTCACGGCCGCACTCGACGAATGGCGCGAGCGCGCCACCGCGACCTTCCTGTCCGCCTATCGCGAGGCCATGACCGACCGCCGGCTCTGGCCGAAAGAGGCCCATTCCGCGGAAAGCATGTTAAAGTTTTTCCTGCTTGATCAAGCGTTCGACGAGGTAGAGTACGAGCTGTCCCACCGGCCGGAGGGGCTCAATGCGCCGCTGACCGGCCTGCTTCGCATTCTGTCCAGTGCCGAGAGCGAGGCCCATGCCTAAATTGCCTGCTGAAGCCTACGCGATCATCGAGGGCCGCCACTCCGACCCCTTCCACTATCTCGGGCTGCACCCCGAGGGCGGAAAGAGCGTCGTGCGCGCCTTCCTGCCCGATGCCTCGAATGTGGAGGCCGTCGGTGAGCATGGCGAGGTGGCAAAGCTCGACCGCGTCCATGCCTCAGGTCTGTTCATCGGCGCCCTGCCGAACGGCTCGAAGCACTACCAGCTTCGCGCAAAGTTCGGCGACAACGTCGTCGAGTTCGAGGACGCCTACCGCTTCCCGCCGATCCTGACCGATTTCGATCTTTATCTGCTCGGCGAGGGCACCCATCAGCGCATCTACGACAAGCTCGGCGCGCATCCGATGCAGCTGGAGGGCATCGACGGCATCGGCTTCGTCGTGCTGGCGCCGAATGCGCGACGCGTGTCTGTGGTCGGTGATTTCAATTTCTGGGACGGCCGGCGTCACCCGATGCGGGTGCGCGGCGCCGGCTATTGGGAATTGTTCATTCCGAATGCCAGGGCTGGCGACCATTACAAATTCGAGATTATCGGCCCGCACGGCCATCTGCTGCCGCTGAAGTCCGATCCGATGGCGTTCGCCAGCGAGGTGCGACCGAAGACAGCGTCCATCGTATTCGACGAGGCGCATCTGCCGCGGCCGCGCCCGGCGCCTGACGGGATCAACGCGCTTTCGGCCCCGATGTCGATCTACGAGGTGCATCTCGGCTCATGGCGTCGCAAGAACGGCGACGAGTGGCTGACTTACCGCGAGCTCGCCGAGCTGTTGCCGGCCTATGCGCGCGACATGGGTTTTACCCATCTCGAATTCCTGCCCGTGAGCGAGCACCCCTTCGACGGCTCCTGGGGCTACCAGCCGACCGGCCTCTATGCCCCGACGAGCCGCTTTGGCACGCCGGAGGACTTTGCAGCTCTCATCGATGCCTGCCATCGCGAGGGCATCGGCGTTCTGCTCGACTGGGTGCCCGGTCACTTCCCCGACGATCCGCACGGGCTCGGCAGCTTTGATGGCACGGCGCTCTACGAGCACGCCAATCCGCTGCAGGGCCGCCACCTCGATTGGGGCACGCTGATCTACAATTACGGCCGCACCGAAGTGACGAACTTCCTGGTGTCGAACGCGCTGTTCTGGCTGGAGCGCTACGCCATCGACGGCCTCCGTGTCGATGCGGTGGCATCCATGCTCTATCTCGACTACAGCCGCCCGCCCGGCGCCTGGATTCCGAACCAGCATGGCGGCCGCGAAAACATCGAGGCGATCAACTTCCTGCGCCGCTTCAACACCGAACTGTTCGCGCGCTTCCCGCAGGCGACCACGGCTGCGGAAGAATCCACCGCGTGGCCGCAGGTCTCGCGCCCGGTCGAGTTCGGCGGGCTCGGCTTCGGCTACAAGTGGAACATGGGCTGGATGAACGACACGCTGAACTACATCAGCAAGGATCCGATCCACCGCAAGCATCATCACGGCGATATCCTGTTCGGCCTGCACTACGCCTTCTCTGAAAATTTCATCCTGCCGCTGTCGCATGACGAGATCGTGCACGGCAAACGCTCGCTGCTCGGCCGCATGCCTGGCGACGAATGGCAGCGCTTCGCGAATCTGCGCGCCTATTACAGCTTCATGTTCGGTCATCCCGGCAAGAAGCTGCTGTTCATGGGCGCGGAGATCGCTCAGAGCCGCGAGTGGAATCACGACCAGTCGCTCGACTGGCACCTGCTCGAGTACAAATATCATTCCGGCGTCCAGGCGCTGATCCGCGACCTCAACCGGCTCTATCGCGCGGTGCCGGCGCTACACCAGATGGATTGCGACCATGCCGGCTTCGAATGGCTGATCACGGATGACGCCAACCGCAACGTCTTTGCCTGGCTGCGCAAGGGCTTTGACGAGCACGCGCGATGTCTCGTGGTCGTCAATTTCTCGCCCAACGTCTATCGCAATTATCGCGTCCCCGTGCCCTTCGCCGGCAAGTGGAAAGAGGTCTTCAACTCCGACTCCGCCCATTATGGCGGCACCAATGTCGGGAACATCGGTGAGGTCCAGACCGTTGACGGCAAGGCACCCGAGCTCCGCCTTACCATTCCGCCGCTCGCCGCGATCTTCCTCGTGCCGGAAAGCTGACCGATGCGCCTGACTGCTGGATCGCCCGCACGCCTCGGTGCAAGCTGGGACGGACGCGGCACCAACTTCGCGCTGTTTTCCGCCAATGCCCAGAAGGTCGAGCTCTGCCTGTTCGACACGCAGGGGCGCCGCGAGCTTGAACGCATCGAGCTTCCGGAGCGCACCGAAGACGTCTGGCACGGCTATCTCAACGACGTCTCACCGGGGCAGCTCTACGGTTATCGCGTGCACGGCCCCTATGAGCCCGAACACGGCCACCGCTTCAACGCCAACAAGCTGTTGCTCGACCCCTACGCCAAGCGGCTTGCCGGGCGATTGGTCTGGAGCGATGCGCATTTCGCCTACCGCACCGGCTCGGCGCGCGAGGATCTCTCATTCGACCGCCGCGACAATGCGCGCGGCATGCCCAAGGGCGTCGTGGTCGACGAGACCTTCAACTGGGGGCGGCGCGAGATCCGGCCCAATATCCCCTGGGAAGACACCATCATCTACGAGGCCCACGTCAAAGGCCTGACGCAGAAGCGCGACGACGTGCCGCCCAATTTGCGCGGCACTTATGGCGGGCTGTCGTCACCGGCAATGATCGAACATCTGAAGAAGCTCGGCGTGACGACCGTGGAGCTGCTCCCCATCCACGCCTTCGTCGACGACCGTGTGCTGGTGGAGAAGAAGCTCGCAAATTACTGGGGCTACAACACGCTGTCCTTCTTCGCGCCGGAGCAGCGCTATGCGCAGGACAATGCGCTCGATTCCTTCCGAACCACGGTGGCGCGTCTGCACGATGCCGGCATCGAGGTGATGCTCGACGTCGTCTACAACCACACCGCCGAGGGCAATCACCTCGGACCGACGCTGTGCTATCGCGGCATCGACAACGCTTCCTACTACTGGCTGAACCGCGAGAACCCGCGCTATTATGACGATTTCACCGGCTGCGGCTCGTCGGTGAACCTCACTCATCCGCGTGTGCTGCAGATGGTGATGGACAGCTTGCGCTACTGGGTCGAAGTCTGCCATGTCGACGGCTTCCGCTTCGACCTCGCCACTACGCTCGCGCGCGGGCCAAATGGCTATGACCGCGGCATCTCGTTTCTCACGGCGATCCGGCAGGACCCCGTGCTCGCCACCGTCAAGCTTGTCGCCGAGCCATGGGATCTCGGCCTCGGCGGCTACCAGGTCGGCGCATTTCCCTCGCAATGGTCGGAGTGGAACGATCGCTATCGCAGCGCCATGCGCCGCTATTGGAGCGGCGAAGGCAGCCTGATCGGCGACATCTCCAGCCGTATGACGGCGTCCTCCGACCTGTTCAACCATGACGGACGGCGGCCCCGTGCCAGCATCAACCACATCACCGTGCATGATGGTTTCACGCTGGCCGATCTCTTCAGCTACAACGAGAAGCACAACGAAGCCAACGGCGAGGACAATCGCGACGGCTCCAACGACAACCACAGCAACAATTGCGGCGTCGAAGGCCCGACCGACGATCCCAAGATCCTGGCCCTGCGCCGGCAGCTGCGCAAGAACGTGCTGGCCTGCCTGATCCTGGCGCAAGGTGTTCCGCTGCTTCTCGCCGGCGACGAGGTCGGTAACACGCAATCCGGCAACAACAACGCCTATTGCCAGGACAACGAGGTCGGCTGGGTCGGCTGGGACAATCTCGGCAAGGACGGCGACGACATGATCGATTTCGTCGCCCATCTCGCCGACATCCGCCGGCAGTTCTCGCAGCTTCGCAGCCATCGCTGGCTCGACGGCCGGCCGAAGGATGGCATCTCCTATGGCGCCCTGTGGCTGACGCCTGAAGGCAACGAGATGACGGAGAGCGACTGGACATTCCCCGATGGGCGGTTCCTCTCCTATGTGATGGGGCCGATGGAACCGGGGAGCGCCGCGATCTTTATCGTATTGAACGCCGCCCCCGAAGAGATCGCATTCAAATTGCCCAAAATGCCCGAATACAAAAGCTGGCAGCAGATCCTGAACACGACGGATGCCAAGCTGAACAGCGCTGACTTTCTGCCCGGAAGCGACAGCAAGGCGCCGCCACGCTCAGTGCTCGCCTTCGCGGGGGCGCTATGAGGCCATCCTTCGGGGCGAGGCCGACCAAGGACGGCGTGTCGTTCCGACTGTGGGCGCCCGGTGCGCGTCGGGTCGATCTCCTGCTCGAGCGACGACACGCGATGCAGCGCCGGCAAGATGGCTGGTATGTCGCCGAGATTGCCGGCCTGCCCGTGGGGAGCCCCTACAAATTCAGGATTGACGACGAGATCGACGTGCCCGATCCCGCATCGGCGTTCCAGCCCGAGGATGTGTTTGGTCCGAGCGAGGTGATCGACCACGACGCGTTCGCGTGGCGCGCGAAGGATTGGCGCGGCCGGCCCTGGGAAGAGACGGTGCTGATCGAAACTCATATCGGCACCTTCACGCGCGATGGCACCTACCGCGCCATGATCGACAAGCTCGATCATCTGGTGGCGACCGGCATCACCGCGCTGGAGCTGATGCCGCTGGCCGATTTCGCCGGCCGCCGCGGCTGGGGCTATGACGGTGTGCTCTGGTACGCACCGGACAGCGCCTATGGCCGCCCCGAACAGCTGAAGGCGTTGATCGACGAAGCGCATCTCCGCGGGCTGATGGTGTTTCTCGACGTCGTCTACAATCACTTCGGTCCCGAAGGAAACTATCTCGGTCGCTATGCGCCGGCCTTCTTCACTGATTTGCACACGCCTTGGGGCAGCGCGATCGACTATCGCGTCCCGCAGGTACGGGCCTTTGCGGTCGAAAACGCGCTGTCCTGGCTCACCGACTATCGCTTCGATGGCTTGCGGCTCGATGCGGCCAACCACATCATGGCGATCCCCGGCGAGCAATCGATGCTGCACGATCTCAGTGCCGCCGTCGGAGAGCTCGCCAAGGCCACCGGGCGGCACATCCATCTCGTCCTGGAAAACGGCGACAACCGCGCGAGCCTGCTCGATGCCGCGCAGGAGCCGCCCAACGGCAAATATCGCGCACAGTGGAACGATGATTATCATCACGCCTGGCATGTGTTGTTGACCGGCGAGCTCAACGGCTACTATGCCGACTACCAGACGCCGCGCCTGGACATCGCGCGCGCGCTCGCCTCGGGCTTCGTCTACCAGGGCGAGATCTCGGAGTTCTGGGGCAAGCAGCCACGCGGCGAGGCGAGCGGTGAGCTGCCGCCGGCGACCTTCGTTACCTTCCTGCAGAACCATGACCAGATCGGCAACCGGCCGCTCGGTGACAGGCTCGAGAGCCTGGCATCGCCGCAGCAGATCGAGGCCGGACTCGCTGTGATGTTGCTTGCGCCGATGGTACCGATGCTGTTTCAGGGCGAGGAATGGGGCTCGAAAGCCCCCTTCCCGTTCTTCTGCGATTTCCAAGGCGGCCTTGCGGATGCGGTGCGTGACGGCCGCAAGCGAGAATATGCCTGGGCTTACGAGAAGTACGGCGACGAGGTGCCGGACCCGCTCGACCCGGCCACGCTGCAATCGGCCGTACTCGACTGGACTGGCCGCACGCCGGAGCAAGACAAGCGGCTTGCGCTGGTGCGCGAGCTGCTCACGCTTCGCCGCAAGGAGATCATACCACGGTTGAAGGGCGCGCGCTTCGGCAATGCCGAGGCGGCTGACAACGGCTTGCTGACGGCGCATTGGCGGATGGGCGATGGCACAACGCTGCGCTTGACGGCCAATCTGTCGGACAACGACATCACGCATCCCAACGACATTGCTGGCACGCCGATCTGGGGCGGCGCGGTCGGCAACCGACTTCCGCCCTGGTCGGTGGTCTGGCATATCGGAGGTTGATATGCCTTCCGCGATCCCTCTCGCGACATACCGGCTCCAGCTCACCGCAGATTTCGACTTCGACAGGGCCGCCGCTGTGGTGCCTTACCTCAAGGCGCTCGGCATCACGCATCTCTACGCTTCGCCGGTGATGAAGGCCCGCAAGGGCTCGACCCATGGCTATGACACCGTCGATCACAGCCAGTTCAATCCGGAGCTCGGCGGCGAAGCCGGCTTTGCGCGGCTGAGCGAGGCGCTGAAGGCGCACGATCTCGGCCTCATCATCGATTTCGTGCCGAACCATGTCGGCGTGCATTTCGCCGACAATCCCTGGTGGCTTGACGTGCTGGAATGGGGGCAGGCCTCGCCGCACGCGGTCTCCTTCGATATCGACTGGGACCAGCTGGCCTATCGCGCACGCGGCGGTGTGTTGCTGCCGATCCTCGGGGCGTCCTATGGCGAGGCGCTCGAAGGCGGCGCGATCGAGCTGCGTTATGATCCCGACAAAGGCAGCTTTTCCGCCTGGTATTTTGAACATCGTCTGCCGATCGCGCCGGAGCGCTATGGCGAGATGCTGCGGATGATCGTGAAGGAGGCCGATGCCGCCGATACCGTTGCCGGCAAGCGCCTGCTCTCGCTCGCCGCGCGCTACACGGGCCTGCGCCGACCGAACCGCAAGGAAGCGCCCGGCTTCAAGACGGAGCTGAAGGAGATCACGGGCAGCGCCGACATCATCATCCATGGCCTCGCCGCCTATCGTGCGGCCAAGGATCGCCCGGCGCAGACGCTGGCGCTGCATCATCTGCTGGAGCGGCAACACTACAAGCTCGGCCATTGGCGGCTTGCCTCCAGCGACATCAACTATCGCCGCTTCTTCGACGTCAACGGGCTCGCGGGCCTGCGCGTCGAGGACGCCAGCACGTTCGCCGCCACGCACCGCCTGGTGAAGCAACTTGTCGCCGAGGGCAAGCTGCAAGGCATCCGCCTCGATCACATCGACGGCCTGCGTGATCCCGCGCAATATTGCCAGCGGCTGCGCCGCCTGGTGCGCGATGCCCAAGGCAACACCAAACCGTTCTACACCGTGATCGAAAAAATCCTGTGCGAGCACGAGAAGCTTCCGCATTTCGCCGGCATTCAGGGCACCACCGGCTATGAGTGGATGAACACGATCACGCAGGTGCTGGTCGACGCCAGCGGGCTGGAAGCGCTCGACGAGACCTGGCGGCAGATCAGCAACCGCCCGCCGCGGCTCGCGCCTTACGTCAAGGACGCCAAGAGGCGCGTACTGGAGACGCTGCTGACCAGCGAATTCACCGTTCTGACGCGGCTGCTCGCGCGCATCGCCAACGGGCACTATTCGACCCGCGATTTTTCCGCGGACAGCCTGCGGCAGGCGCTCGAATTGTACGTGCTGCATTTCCCGGTCTACCGCACCTATTTAACACATAGCGGCCCGACCTCGCTCGATCGCAAGCTGATTGACGACACCATCGCCCGCGCCCGCGCCGAATGGTTTGCCGCCGATGAAGGCATTTTCGACTTCCTGCGCGATGCGCTGACCATGGACCTGCTCAAGCCCGGCCGCCCGCCGCACAGCGCCCCGCGCGTGCGTCGTTTTGCGCTGAAGGTGCAGCAGTTCACCGGGCCGATGATGGCGAAATCGCTGGAGGACACGGCGTTCTATCAATTCCACCGTCTGCTAGCACTGAACGAGGTCGGCGGCGATCCCGCCAGCCACGGCCTCACTATTCCTGCCTTCCACGAGGCGATGCGGGCCCGCGCCAAGGAATGGCCGCAGGGCATGACAGCGACCGCGACCCACGACACCAAGCGCGGCGAGGACGCGCGTGCGCGGATCGCAGCACTGAGCGAAATTCCCGGCGAATGGACGAGCGCGGTGGCGCGTTGGAAGGTGCTGAACGCGCCGCATCTCGCGCTCGACGGCAATCTGCGCGCGCCGTCGGCGACGTTCGAATACATGCTCTACCAGACCCTGCTCGGCGCCTGGCCGCTTGAGGGGACGGATGCCAGCTTCGTCGAGCGCATTCAGGCCTATGCGCTCAAGGCCGCGCGCGAAGGCAAGGAAGAGACGAGCTGGCTCAATCCGCACGAGGCGTATGAGAACGGCATCAAAAGCTTCATCGAGAAGATCCTGGACACGGCGCTGGCAAGTGAGTTCCTGGCGGCGTTTGCCGCCCTCGCCCGCCGCGTCGCACTGCTCGGCGCGCTGAACTCGCTGAGCCAGCTCACTTTGAAGGCGACACTGCCTGGCGTCCCCGACTTTTATCAGGGCACAGAGTCCTGGGATCTGTCGCTCGTCGATCCCGACAATCGCCGCCCGGTGGATTTTGTCGCACGGCAGGCGGCACTGAACTCGCTGGAAACGCCGGATTGGCGCAGCTTGATCAAGACCTGGCCGGATGGGCAGCTCAAGCTCGCCTGGACGCGACACCTGCTGAAGCTGCGCAACGAACTCGGCGACGTCTTCTCGCAAGGCGATTACCAGCCGCTGGAGGTGCGCGGCGCCCACGCCGATCATGTCATCGCCTTTGCGCGCAGGCATGGGCGTGCCGCAGCGATCGTCGTGGTCGGACGCCAGTTTGCACCCTTCACGCAAGCGGGCCGCGAGTGGCCCGCATTTGACGGCTTCGACGCAATTGTCGACGTCAGCAGTTACGAGGGACCGACCCTTGCGGGCAACGAACTGCCTGTTGCTCAGGTTCTTCGCGATTTACCCGCCGGCGTCATCGAGGCGCACACGAAGAGCCAGGCCAAGCCGGTCCGCCAGCGCTCCCGCGCGTAACCGTCACTTTCCCTCATCCTTGGTGAGCAGCAACTGCCCGCGCTTGCGGATGGCCGCCTGCGCCATCTCCGCAAAGCGCTGCAACAGCCACGGCAGCACCACCTCGACCTTGACGTGGTCGTCGGCAACATCGACCTGCCCGCTCGCGATCTGCCCGAGCGCGCGGATGCGGAAGTTCATGGTGTCGCCGCTCCAGCGCTCCTCCTCCATTTGTATCACCGGAATGCTTGCAGCCGCACGGCCGAGCCCGGTCTTGAGCCGACGCGCCGCCTCCTCGCGGCCGAGACGATGCGGAATGGAAACGACAAGTGGTGCTGACATGGCCCTGCCCTGTGACGACTGATCCTCACATAGTCATGCCGGCAAGGCGTGCAAAGGTTCCATGCAAGTTGGGACGTGTCGGCCCGTTTCAAATCCGGAACTTTAAAACATGCGGCAAGTTGCCCTCGCACAACGGGACAGGTTGCAACGACCCTTTCAAGAAAGGGCTGGAGGAGATTCGCATGTCTATCGGTACAATCATTCTTATCATTTTGGTGATCGCCCTGCTCGGCGGTTTCAGCGGCATCGGCGGCGGGCCGTTCTACGGCACCGGCTATTACGGCGGCGGCGGCCTCGGACTCGTCATCGTCATTCTGCTGATCTTGCTATTGCTGGGCAGGATCTAGCCACCACGGTCATTCCGGGGCGCGCGCAAGCGCGAACCCGGAATCTCGCGCCACAAACTTCTGGATTCCGGGTCTGCACTTCGCGCAGCCCGGAATGACGTTTTGGGAAAAACCTACTTCTTTCCCGCCAGCTTCTTCATCGCCGCCTTGATCGACGCGGCCGCATCATCATAGCCATCCCATGCCTTTGACCGCGCCAGCAGGCCCGGCACGGTGCGCACCGTATAGCGCTTCGGATCGAGATCGCCTTTCACCTGCGCCCAGCTCACAGGCATGGACACCGTCGCGCCATCGCGCGCACGCGGTGAGAGCGGCGCAACCGCCGTGGCCAGGCGATCGTTACGCAGGTAATCGAGAAATATCTTCCCGTTGCGCAGCTTCTTCGACATGTTGAGCAGATAACGTTCGGGATCGTCGTCGGCCATCCACTGGCAAATTCCTTGCGCGAATCCCTTTGCCTCTTTCCAGTTCACTCTGTCGCGCGCGCCGTGGAGCAGCGGCACGACCACATGCAGGCCCTTGCCGCCCGTGGTCTTGCAAAAGCTCTCCATCCCGACATCGGTAAGTCGCTGCCGCATCTCCTTCGCGGCGTCCACGACGTCGGCAAACCTGACGTCCGGCGCGGGGTCGAGATCGAACACCAAGCGGCCTGGCGTGTCATACGCGTCCGGCGCACAATTCCAGGGATGCAGCTCGACCCCGCCGATCTGCGCGACCGCCGCAAGCCCCTCGACACGATCGATCTGCAGATACGGCTTGCGATCGCCGGAGACCTTGGCGAGCTCGAGCAGGTTTGAGGTCCCCTGCATCGCATGACGCTGGAAGAAAGCTTCGCCACCGATACCATCAGGCGCGCGCAGGATCGAACAGGGCCGGCCCTTGATGTGCTCGATCATCCAGGAGCCGACAGCTTCGAAATAGCGCGCGAGATCGAGCTTCGTGACGCCCTCGCCGTCGCCGCCATCAGGCCAGAGTTCCTTCTCCGGCTTGGAGATGACGACGCCCATGACCTCGGCTGTGCCCTTTCCCTTCGCCCGTTGCGCTGGAGCGCGCTTTCTTGCAGCAGTCTGCGCGAGCTCGGTATCCACGGGCGTTTCCGCCTCGACCTCCTCGGCCGGCTTGTCCTGCCGCAATCCCTTGAACGCAGCCTGACGGATATTGCCGTCGGCGGTGAAGCCGGCAAATTCGATCTCGGCCACCAGCTCCGGCTTGACCCAATGCACGTCGCGCGTCTTCTTCGGCGCATTCTTGCCGCTGAACGGGTTTTCGCCCGACGCCGCCTCCTTCAAGAGTGGCATGATGCGTTTGACCTTGTCGGCGCCAAAACCGGTGCCGACGATGCCGACATAGGCAAGATGACCGCCGCGGTAGACGCCGGCCATCAGCGAGCGGAATTTCCCGGCCGTCGTCTTCCAGCCGCCGATCACGACCTCTTGCCCCGCGCGGCATTTGGCCTTGGTCCAGCTCTCGGTGCGGCCCGAACGATAGGGCGCATCGAGCTTCTTCGACACGATGCCTTCGAGATCGAGCTTGCGGGCCGATTGCAGAACCGCATCACCGTCGCTCACGAAATGCTCGACATAGCGGATCTGGCC
>JAEWHT010000127.1 GCA_023387695.1 Pseudomonadota bacterium
TGCCTGCACTGTTTGCTCGGCGTAGGATCATTCGACGAAGAACGGACTTGAAGCCCTGGAGGATGCGGCCATGCGGCGCACGAGACAAGCTTCGAAGAAGAGCCGAACGACCAAAACCGCAATACCGGCACTTGGCCTTGCCGGACTGACATTTTCGCTTGCGGGAAGCGCGGCAGCATCCGCGTTGCAGACGGACGGGGCTCAACAAAGGCCGAACTCCAATTCCGGTCGGTACACGGCGCTCAGCGAGGAAGAACTCGCCGACGTCAGCCTCGCCACTTTCCATCTGGCCTACGACAAGAAAGAATTGAGCAGCGTGCTGCTGGCTCGAGGAT
Organism: Pseudomonadota bacterium; assembly: GCA_023387695.1. Taxonomy (GTDB): domain Bacteria; phylum Pseudomonadota; class Alphaproteobacteria; order Rhizobiales; family Xanthobacteraceae; genus Bradyrhizobium. The sequence continues at coordinate 336 of JAEWHT010000127.1, forward strand.
GTGGCGGTTGTCGCGGCTGCGGAGGCTGCAGGGGCTGCAGAGGTTGCGCAGGCTGCCGAGCCTGTCGCTGCGGCGTCGGTTGCGCTGGCTGCGCCGGTTGTGGCGTTGGCATTGGCTGCGCGATTGTGGCGCCGGTGGCATGCACAGGGTGCTGCGCATCATGGGGCCGTTGCCGCTGGTGCTAGGCTAGAACATCCGATTCAACATCGACATCACGCAATTTCATTGGCCGGGCTCGCACATGACCCGGCCAATTTGCTTTTCCGGCCACCGCGCTCGCGTCGCCTCCCGCCTCGGCTTGCCGATGGCGAACGGGTGTGTTCCAACTCACATCAAGACATCCGTTGGTGCTCGGCACGCAAGTCGGGCCAGCAAGGCGCTCGTCGTTCGCCAACGATCGAACAGGGCGGAAACAGGATCAGCGTGCGACCCCGATGACAACCAAGCGAAAGAGCCGCACTGCAAAGCCGACCCGCAAGACGATTTTGCGTTTCGCGCCAAACTTCACCGCCTATCTGCTTCCGCCCAATGCGGTCTGTCTCTATTCCGAGAACCGCAAGTTCTTCCTGCACGGCGATCTCTATTGCGCAGTGGCGAGCGCGATCGGAAAGAATGGCGCTGCTGGCCCGGATATCATTCGCCAGCTCTCGAAAAAATTTCCCGTCGCCGAGATCGAGGAAGCGATCAGGCGCCTGCTGGAGCGCCGCTACGTCGTCAGCGTGGCATCGCACGCGAGCGCCATTGATGGATACTGGGCCAGCATCGGCCTGCCTGCCGAAATCGCCGAAGAGAACCTGCGCAACTGGCCGGTGCGGGTCGACTCAATCGACGTCAAAGGTGCCAGCGAACTGAGCGCGGCGTTGACCAAGCTCGGCGTTCACATCACCAAGCGGTCGCCCAAACTCATCGTCACGCTTGTGAACGATTACCTCGAACCGGCGCTCTCCGAATTGAACGGGGAGCGCGTGGCCAACGGGACGCCCTGGCTGCTGGTCCAGCCGTCCGGCGTGTTTCCTTTGGTGGGGCCAGTGTTCAAGCCGGGCGAAAGCGCCTGCTGGACCTGCCTGCACGATCGCATGATCCGCAATCGCGAGATCAAGGGGTTCCTCGACCGCGGGGCGGCGCAAGCGGTCGCAACATCGCCCCTGGTCAGCGACAGTGTCGGGCAGACCGCGGTCCACTTCGCCGCCATTGAAATTGCGAAGGCGATCGCCACCGGATTTCGTACTGATCTCAGCGACCACATCGCGAGCGTCGACCTCACTGGGGCCGCCATCGCCAAGCACTACGTTGCGAAACGTCCGCAATGCGCGACCTGTGGCAGCAAGAAACTGAGGAATCCGCGACGAGCATCAGCGCCGATCGAGATCGCCGAAGGCAAACGTCTCGTCATGACCAGTGGCGGATATCGCACGGTGACGTCGCGGGCCACTGTGGCGCGTTTCCGCAAACACGTCAGCCCGCTGACCGGCGTGGTGTCCAGGCTCGAGCGGATCGAGGTCGATCTGCCGATGAACACCAATTTCTTCGCTCACCACAACTTCTCTGCGCCCGCCTGGAATGTCGACCAGCTTAGGTCCGGCCTGAGCGGCGGCAGTTTTGGCAAGGGCTCCACGGCCGAGCAGGGCGAGGCCAGCGCGCTGATGGAAGCGATCGAGCGCTACTCCGGCATTTTCCAGGGTGACGAGATCAGGGCGACGCGACGCTTCGCCGATTTCGCGCCAGGCGACGCGCTTCTGCCGAACGACGTCCAGTTCTTCAGCGACCTGCAATTCCAGAACAGGCATATCCCGCGGCCTGACGATTCACATCCGGTTCCCGAGCCGTTCGATCCCGCGATGAAAACAGAGTGGTCGCCGGTCTGGTCGCTGCGCGACAAGCGCTTCAAATATCTGCCGACTGGCCTCCTGTATTTCTTCTATGGCGGCTTCCACACGGATTCGAACGGATGCGCGGCCGGCAACACCCGCGAGGAAGCCATCGTTCAAGGCTTCCTCGAACTGGTTGAACGCGATGCCTATGCGATCTGGTGGTACAATCGCGTGCAGCGCGCGGAGCTCGATCTCACGCAATTCGAGGATTCCTACGTACGGGATCTGCAACGCCAGTTTGCCGAAGCGGGACGCCGGCTCTGGGTCCTCGACATCACCAGCGATCTCGGCATTCCCACCTATGTTGCGATCATGCACTGGATACAAAATGGGCACGAGAACATCGAGTTCGGGTCTGGCTCGCATTTCGATCGCCGCATCGCCCTGCTGCGTTCGCTCACCGAGCTGACCCAGTTCATGTCGATTGGCATGATGGACGGTGCAAGCGGCGAGAAGCCATCGCTGGACGGTGTCACGCCGCTGCGGCTGGACGATCATCCGTTCTTGATTCCCAGCGACAAGCCGCTCATCCCACCGGCGCCCGATATCCAGCTCCACGAGAATACGCGCGACCAGGTCAATGCCTGTGTCGAGATCGCGGTCCGCGCCGGATACGATTTCCTCGTGCTCGACCAGACGCGGCCCGACGTCGAAGTCCCCGTCGTCAGAGTGCTCGTTCCTGGCTTGCGGCATTTCTATCGTCGCTTCGGGCCCGGCCGGCTCTACGATGTGCCGGTGAAGCTTGGGCTGCTGGATCGCCCGCGCCTGGAAAGCGAACTGACCCCATTCCTGCCGCACACGTGAAGGCTGCTTCCGTGCGTACCTCCCGGAAAAAGCAAACCAGGACAATCGCACCTGTCATCGCCGCCCGGTTGAACGGCCGCTTCTCCCTGCACATGCAGGCCGACGGAAGCATTGCCGCCGTGTCCGGCGATTATTCGCTCAACCTTGGACAATACACCCGCGCGGCGATCGAACGCGCAGGCGTCCTCGTCACCGGCTTGCCGCTCGCTTCCCTAACCGGCAAAAGTCTCGTCGCGCGGCAGGTTCATGCTTTGGTGCAGCGACTGGCGCAGCACGGGCTGCTCGACTATCGCTTGTTCTCGCCCCGCAATGCGCAAGACGTGGTGATCATCGAGCCACAGATCGCCGAATACTGGCCCGAGCCCGCAAAGCTGTCGAACGGCGATACAATTGCCCTATCGCGCTTCGCCTATCTGCGCCGGCGCGACAACGACATGGTGCTGGAGTCGCCGCGCGCCGGCGCGCTGTTCCGGATTTGCGATCCCGCCATCGCCGCCACCCTCGCCGCGCTGTCACGGCCACAAAAGATCAGCAGCCTTCGCAAGCAGTCCGCCGCGCTGGATCTCTGTCTGCTTGGATTGCTGCTCAACAGCGGTATCTTGATCAAGCTTGACAAGAAAGACGGAGACGGCCTTCGCCTGAACGAAGGCGACGGCAATCTCGTTCTCTGGGATTTTCATGATCTCATGTTTCACACGCGCAGCACGGAGGGTCGGCATACCGATCCGGTTGGCGGCGCGTACACCTATGCTGCCGCCGTTCCGTCGCTGCCCGCGCTGCGTCCACTCTGGCCCGGCAAGTCGATTTCCCTCGACAAATTGGCCCTGCCCGAACCGGCGACGCCGTTCGCAAAGCTACTCCGTGCGCGCCATTCGACGCGGGATTTCGACGACCGGAATCCCGTCACGCTCGGCGAGCTTGCGCAGTTTCTCGCCGCCACGGCCCGCGTGTTGTCGGAATGGACAAGCGGCGCCGATGTCGACGACGGCTCCGAGGTTACCTACACCTCACGGCCGTATCCCGCGGCCGGCAGTGCGTATGAGCTGGAGTTGTATCTGGCGGTCGCCAACTGCGAAGGTCTGGCACGCGGATTTTACCATTACGACGCCGGCGGCCACGCGCTGGTCACGCTTGACGCTTCTCCCGAGCAGCTCGGGGCGCTTCTCGCGGCGGCCGAGTTCTCCATGGACGCCTCAGGGCCGCCGCAGGTCCTGATCACGATCGCCGCGCGTTTCGGGCGGATCTCCCGGAAATACAGCTCGATCGCATATTCGCTGATCCTGAAGGATGTCGGCTGCATGATCCAGACGTTCTATCTGGCAGCGACAGACTTGGGCCTCGGCGGCTGCGCCATCGGCACCAGCAATATTGATCTGTTTGCGAGAATGACCGGGCTCGAATTCCACATCGAGGGCCCGGTTGGTCAATTCGCGCTGGGGCGCGGCGCGAACCGGCCGATTACTGGCTAGAGCATTTTCGATCAATCAGCTCAGCCCGCAGCTCCGACCAGCGCCTTGGTCGTCGGCAGCAGCGTCTGCTGAACCACCAGACCGCGGGCGCGGGCGTCCATGACGCCGACGGCACGCAGTGCCAGCAGTGTCACGGTCTGAACGGCGTCGCGCATCTTTACGGGATCTTCGAGATTGTCCGGCGCAAGCGGGCCGACAAGGGCCTCATGCAGTGCACCCAGCAGTGCGGTTGCCGCCAGCGCCGTGTCCTGCGCCGGCAGGTGGCCGGCGCGCACGGCGGCGTCGATCCGCGCGGCGATTTCGCCGGCGATTTCGCGGCGGCTGGCAAGCCTGGAGGCGCTGACATCGACGTCGACCGGCTCGGCCAGAATTCCCCAGGCCAACCGGCGCTGCGACAGCGTATGGACGGCCACAGTGGTCACCGCCGCCGCCAGCGCCGAAGACGGTCCGGGCGCGGCATCGGCGGCCCGCCGGATCGCCGCGAGCTCGTCGCGGGAGACCTCGGAAATCAGTTCGGAGATCAGCTCGGCCTTGGACGGGAAGTAGCGATAGACGGTGCCAGCGGCCACATTGGCCCGGACCGCGACCGGCGCGATCTGCACCGCCGCCATGCCGCCTTCGGCAGCGGCTTCCCTTGCCGCCGCCAGGATGGCGCTGCGCCGAGCCGCAAGGCGCTTAACCACTTGATGCGTCCGCCGGTAAACCATGGCGCGCTTCCTGTCCCACACGCCTGCCGCACGCCGCGGCCGAACGCTTCGTCACTGATATCGCTGCAAATCGCCCCGCAAGGACTGAACAACTATTCAGGGGGGATGACAAGAACCAAATGCGTATTGCGTCACACACGCAACGCTGCGCTGCAAACCGCTCAAATTCTAGGGAATCGATTGGTAAACGGCTGACTACACTTCTTACCGTGGTCTTAAAGCGCCTCCGCGACTGTGGCTGTGATCCACAGCGGTGCAGCATGGTCGACACGGACGCCAAAACGGCCTGGCAGCTCTTTCAGCTCAACGGGTTTGCCATCGCAGTGATGGGAAGCCTGCTGGCGCTCGGTCTCGCCGTCACCGGCCTCAGGCTCGCGCCCGTCGGCTATGGCATCACGCTTGCGATTGCCGCGTCCTTCGTTGCCATCGCCTATCGCCACCACATCGCCAAGGGCGATCGCGCCGACCCGAAACTCATTTTCTCGCTGGGCACGATCGGCCAGGTCATCATGATCTGCGCCATCGTCGGGCCGCTCAGCTACGTCGCGAACAGGATGGACTTTCCGCTCCAGGACCAGGCGCTGCTCGCGATCGATCGCGCGCTCGGTCTCGATCCCGAGCCGATCGCGCGCTTCGTCAACGATCATCCAGGGCTCGCGGACGTTCTCGCGCGCGGCTACGGCCTGATCAAATGGCCGCTGCTCGGCATTCCCGTCGTGCTGGCGCTGACAGCGCGTTACGTGCGGTTGCAATTGTTCATGCTCGCGATGAGCCTTGCGCTTGCGATCACCATCGCGATTTCGGCCCTCGTGCCGGCCATCGGTACCTATTACGCATTGCAATTGCCGGCGGCCCAACTCCCTGACATCAACACCGCGGTTTACGCCGGACAGTTGCGCGACATCCTTGCGCTGCGCGACGGCAGCCTGCACGAGCTGCAATTGTTCAAGCTCTCCGGCATCGTCTCGTTTCCGAGCTTTCACGCCGCATCCGCGGTGCTCTACATGTGGGCGCTGTGGCCGGTGCGACGCATCGGCGGCATCGCAGTCGCGTTCAATTTCCTGATGATCGCGGCAACGCCGGCGATCGGCGCGCACTACATCATCGACGTCGCCGCCGGCATCGCGCTGGCCGCAGCTTCGATCTGGGCTGCAAAGGCGTATCTGGAATGGATCAGCCGCACGGCGCATGTGTCGGCGCCGGCTACATCCGCGATCTGGCAGCCGAGCCTCGCGGACTAAGAGCGGCGACGGGCGCCGCGCCGTGCTCACGATCTCTCCGCAATCGCATTAACACTCGTGAACCGCCACTGCTTCCTCGTCATTGCGAGCGCAGCGAAGCAATCCGGACTGTCTCCGCGGAGCGATCCCTGGATTGCTTCGCTGCGCTCGCAATGACGGCTCCAAAAGCACGCCCGTCAATTCCGTCGTCCCCAAAACGAAAAGAGCCCCGTCCGCGGACGGGGCTCTCTGAACTCTGAGTTCGTCTCAGCTTACTTGAGGCTGGACGAGATCGAGCCGAACTTGGTGTTCAGCGTGGTGCCGAGGTTGTTGACGACGGTGATGATCGCCAGCGCGATGCCGGCGGCGATCAGGCCGTATTCAATGGCGGTAGCGCCGGATTCGTCCTTCACGAAACGCGAAACGAGGTTCTTCATAGACTGCTCCCAAAAAGATACACGAGGCTTCAATGGTCTGGTCTCTTCGGCTTCCCAGCGCCGCCTGACCATGGAACCGAACATAAGGGCAAAGACTTGCGCCGCAGTTAATTCGACTGCGTAAACTCAGAACGGTTTCTCCGTATTCGACGATGGTAAACTGAAATCTAAAACAACCAGTTAAATTGTGCGGACACAAAGCCCGGTAGTACTGCGGATTTACTGGAAGTTATGACCGCCATGGTCCAATGCCGCACACTCGGCCAAACAGGACCGAAGACAAGACGAGGCGGCATGTCCCTTTCCTTCACCAACAGCATTGCTGTGCAGAGCCGCGCGCGAGCGCTGGTGCCGCTTTGCGTCGGCGCAGGCGCCTATCTCTTCTTTCTCTATATCGGCGACACGCTGCTGCAGGACTCCGACTCGTTCTGGCAGATCAAGATCGGACAGTGGATCCTCGATCATCACGCGCTGCCCTACACCGATATCTATTCCTTCACACGACCAGGCCAACCCTGGATCTCGACATCGTGGCTGTCGCAAATTCTGTTCTCGGTCTCCTACACGCAATGGAACTGGGCGGGACCGGTGATCCTAACTGCTCTTGCGATTGCAGCGTCAGCCGCGATCTTCGTCCACCTGCTCGATGCGCATCTCGAAATTCCGCGCTCGGTTCTGTTTGCGATGCTGGCCGTGCTGCTGTCGCTGCATCACATCCTGGCACGGCCGCATATCCTGGCGCTGCCGGTGATGATCGCCTGGGTCGGCGTCCTCATGAATGCGGCCGACCGCAAGGTCACGCCGTCCTGGGTCTGGCTGCCGCTGATGTCGATGTGGGCGAACCTGCACGGGGGCTTCGTGCTCGGCCTCGCGCTGATCGGCCCGATGGCGCTGGAGGCGATCTGGACGCTCGAGTCCGGCAAACAATTCCGCCTGCTCGCGCGCTGGTTCGTGTTCGGCGTCGCTGCGATGGCGGCTGCCTGCGTCACGCCCTATGGCTGGCGCACGCTGCTGGGCGCGACCAACATCCTCAATCTCGGCGAGCTGCTGTCGGTCATCTCCGAATGGATGCCGGCGAATTTCGCTTCGTTCTCCGCGTTCGAGGGCGCGATCCTCGGTCTGATCGCGATCGGCCTGTTTCGCGGCCTGACGCTGTCGCCGCCGCGCATTCTGCTGATCCTGCTGTTCACCTGGATGGGGCTCACCCATGTCAGGAGCATCGAGGCCTTTGCCTTCCTGGTGCCGCTGGTGCTGGCCAAGCCACTCGGGGAAAAGTCGCCGTTGCCGCAAACGCGCGCTCTCGGCGGCGAAAGCTGGACGGCGCGCTATGTCACGGCGATGGGCGCGCTGATGATCGCGGCCGCGGCCTGGACCACGACCTCGATCTACATGTCGCATCACCGCTTTGCCTTCACGATGGACCAGACGCCGGTCGCCGCCGTCGACCTGCTGCAGCAACGCAAGGCGCAGCGCATCTTCAACGCCTATCAGTTCGGCGGCTACCTGATCTCGCGCGACATCCCGGTCTTCGTCGACGGCCGCGCCGAGCTCTATGGTGAGAAGTTCGTGATGGATTTCTTCAAGGCGATCGAGGTCAAGAAGCTCGATAATCTCACGCGGCTGCTCGAAGAATACAAGATCGACGCGACGCTGCTGGTCGCCGACAGCCCTGCCGCCCAGGTGCTCGATCACATCAAGGGCTGGAAGCGGCTCTATGGCGACGACATCGCCGTGATCCATGTGCGCGATGACCAGGCGGCCACGCCGGCCAAACCATGAGCATCGCCGCCAGTCTTCCGATCGCGCGCGCCCAGCGCAATCTGGCGCCGCTCTGCGTCGCGGCCGCGAGCTTTCTGCTGCTGCTGGTGAGCGGCGACAGCCTGCTGCACGATCCCGATACGCTCTGGCAGATCAAGGTCGGCGACTGGATCCTCGATCATCGCGCTGTGCCCTGGACCGATCTTTATTCGCTGACGCGTCAGGGCGAAGTCTGGCTCTCGACATCGTGGCTATCGCAAGTGCTGTTCGCGACGGCCTATGCGCACTGGGGCTGGGCCGGGCCGGTCGTGCTGACCGCGGTTGCAAACGCACTCGCCATGGCGCTGCTGATGGCCTTCCTGCAACGGCATCTCGACCTGCCCTATGCGCTGGTGTTCTGCCTGCTGACGATGACCTTGGCGGCTCCGCATCTGCTGGCCCGCCCCCATGTGCTGGCGCTGCCTATCATGGTGGCCTGGAGCGGCGCCTTGATGGCTGCCGCTGATCGCGGCCGCGCGCCGTCGTTCATGCTGTTGCCACTGATGGCGCTGTGGGCCAACCTTCACGGCGGCTTCGTGCTCGGGCTCGCGCTGATCGGCGCGATCGGTCTCGAAGCGCTCTGGCGCGCGGCGCCGGCCCGCTGGTTGCCGCTTGCGATGCGCTGGACATTATTCGGACTTGGCGCGCTGGCGGCGAGCTGCTTCACGCCTTACGGCATCGACACCCTGCTCGGCGCGGCCCGCATCCTCAGCCTCGGCAAATCATTCTCCGTCATCGCCGAATGGCGCCCGGCCGATTTCAGCGCCTTCAGCCCGTTCGCGGGCGCGTTGCTGGGACTGCTCGGCCTGGCGCTGACGCGCGGCCTGACGCTGTCGCCGCCGCGCGTGCTGCTGATCCTCGGCACCACCTGGATGGCGCTGGCGCATGTCCGCAGCATCGAGACCTTTGGCGTGCTCGTCCCCCTGGTGCTGGCGCAGCCGCTAAGCGGCTGGTTCAGGGCCGTCCCCGATGCACCGCGCAGCCTGCGGATGGCACCTGGCGCTCCCGCAGCGCTGGCCGCAGTCGCCATCGTGCTCGCCACCGCGAGCGCAACCGCGACCTTTTCAGCTCATCACCCCTTCGCATTCTCCACGGCACAGACGCCGGTAGCTGCCGTCGATGTGCTGACCGAACGCAAGGCCACGCGCATCTTCAATTCCTACGGTTTTGGCGGCTATCTCATCGTCCGCGACATCAGGCCTTACGTCGACGGCCGGTCGGAGCTCTACGGCGAAAAGTTCCTGATGGACTATTTCGCAGCCGAAGACGGCCGCGACGTCTCCGGCCTCTTGCGCATGCTCGACGAAAACAGGATCGACGCGACGCTGCTGACGGTCGATTCACCCGCGGCCCAGATTCTGGACCACATCAAGGGATGGAAGCGGGCGTACGCGGACAAGATCGCGGTGGTGCATGTGCGGGACGACCAAGACGTCGCGCCGCCGAAGTGAGGCCGCCCCGTCAAGCAGACTTGTCTCCAGCTGCCTGACGCAGTTGAATGCACCGGGATCGGGGCGACTCAAATGGCCCCGAAGTAGACCGTGTGATGAAAAATCCGGACGCAATCGCTGTCATTGTATCGGCGCTCCGCCAGGTCCATGGTGACGACATCGCGCGGATGATGCTGGTCGAAGGCATGAGCCTGGCCAATCTGATCGACGCGATGTTTTCGGCGCCTCTGGCGCACCGTGACGCCGTTCGAGCGATGACCGATGGATTGGATGACTTCGTCATCACGCCGGACCTGGGGCCGATATGGCACCTGAAATATGTCTACGGAGACCAGCCTGGCTCCCTGCACATCGTGGATTTGGAGATCGCGACGCCGAACGGTACGCTGGCAAGCAACGACGTCTGGCTTCGTCTGGCGTCTTGAGGCGATGGGCCTCAATTCCCGGTCTGCAACTCGCCAAAGCGCTCCCAGGTCTTGCCGTTGAACCGCATGAACTGCATCTGGTCGACCGGGACGTGGTCGGTCGCGCTCGTGTTGATCTTGATGCCGGGCAGCAGCATCGGCAGTTCGAGATCGTGGATCGAATAGGCCTGCTTCAGGATGTTCTCGGTGGAGAGATCATCGCCACAGGCCTTCAGCACCGCCTCGAGCGCCATCGCGCTGTTGTAGGAGTTGACGTAATTGGTGTCGTGCTGGTCGGCTTCCGGCACGTATTTCGTCATGAAATCGCGCCAGGCCTTGACGCCAGGATCGTCCTTCCAGGCGGGATCGTCGGGATCCTTCACATACGCCGTGGAGAGAATGCCGGTGCCGGCTTCGACGCCGGCGGGCTCCATCACGGTCGAGATCCACACCGCGACGTTGGACAGGAAGGTCATCGGACGCCAGCCGATCTCGAACGACTTCCGGATCGCTTGCGCCGCGAATTTCGGCGTCGCCGCGATCACGAACACGTCGGCGCCTGACGCCTTCAATTTCACGATCTGGGAATCGATGGTCGGGTCCTGGATCTCGTAGGTCGCATTGGTGACGACGGTATCGTATTTCTCGCCGAGTACATCCTTGAGGCCGGCGAGGTAGTCGCGGCCGTAATCGTCGTTCTGCGAGATCACCGCGAATTTCGCGTTGGGATTCTTCGCCAGCGCATAGCGCGCATAGAGCCGGGCCTCGTAACGGAACGGGCCCTGCACGCCCATCGTCGCCTGCGGATATTGCGTGATGTCGGCAAATTTCGAGGCGCCGGAGCCGATGAAGAGCTGCGGCACGTTCTTGCTCTGCAGATATTTTGCGATCGCCGTGTTGTGGGCGGTGCCGATCGAAGAGAAGATCAGCGCGACCTCGTCGCTCTCCACCAGCCGGCGGGTCTGCTCGACCGATTTCGGCGGCGCGTAGCTGTCGTCGAGCGAGATCAGATTGATCTTGCGGCCGTTGATGCCGCCCTTCTCGTTGAGCATCTTGAAATAACCGACCTCGCCCTTGCCGAGCGCGCCGAAGGCGGAGACCGGCCCGCTATAAGGCATGGTCTGGCCGATCTTGATTTCCGTTGTGGTGACGCCGCGCATCTCGGCGGCGTGAGCGGGAAGAGTGAATGACAGGAACGAAACGGCGCCCAGCGCGCCCAATGCTGCGGTCAAGCGCATCGGTCTCCCCTCCCCTGTGCTGGTGCGATCGCGCCGCACCTTTGTTTGACGGGGAGCATGTCATGGCGATCGCGTCGCTGCCAAGACTTATTCAAAAGCCGGGGCACGAGAGCGGAGTTACTTCGCGCGATCCTTCACGGGGATCACGAGCTTCAGGCCGGACCACACATCATTGACGGCGCAGATCTTGATGTCGACCAAGCCATTCGCCAGCGCCGTCTCACGCACCAGCGTTTCCGTCACGTCGGTCGTGACGCCAGACGCCTTCTTCGGCCATGATGCCCAGATCATGCCGTCCGGCGCGATCGCCTTGCGGTAGAGGCGCAGTTTGGCGGCGAGGCCTTTGGCCTCGGCGGCGAAGACATGCACCATGTCGAGCGGCGGCTTGGTGGTCTTGGCCAGTGTAACGCCGTCAGGGAGTTCGCCGACGACATCGCGGTAGGCCACTGAAAGACCGTCCACAAAAACACAAAAGCCCGGCTTGATGCCGAGCTTCTGCACAATCGGTTTGCCGGAATATCCGGCCATGAGACGCCGACGTTACGCCTGCGGTTGCGGCTCCAGGCCGGGGTCCGCGTCGGGCCGCGGACGCGGCGACTTGCCGGCCGGAGGCACTGCGGAGGCGCGCGGCGTGCTCGGCTCGAGCACAGACTCGCGGTTCGGCTTCTTGCCCTTGAGAAGATCGACGATCTCGTCACCGCTGAGCGTTTCGAACTCGAGCAGGCCCTTGGCGAGCGCCTCGAGATCGGCACGCTTCTCGGTGAGAATGCGGGTTGCTTCGTTGTAGCCTTCTTCCACGAAACGCCGGATCTCGGAGTCGATCTTCTGGACGGTCGCCTCGGAGGCGTTCTGCGTGCGCGAGACCGACATGCCCAGGAACACCTCGTCCTGGTTCTCTCCATAGGAGACCGTTCCGAGTTCTTCCGACAGGCCCCAGCGCGTCACCATCATGCGAGCCAAACGCGTCGCCTGCTCGATGTCGGAGGACGCACCCGAGGTCACCTTCTCGCGGCCGAAGATCAGCTCTTCCGCGACACGGCCGCCCATCATGATGGCGAGGCGCGAGGTCATCTGCTCCAGAGACATCGACAACTTGTCGCGCTCGGGCAGCTGCATCACCATGCCCAGCGCACGGCCGCGCGGAATGATGGTCGCCTTGTGGATCGGATCGGTCGCGGGAACGTTGAGGCCGACGATGGCGTGGCCGCCCTCGTGATAGGCCGTCAACAGCTTCTCTTCCTCGGTCATGACGAGCGACTTGCGCTCGGCGCCCATCATCACCTTGTCTTTTGCTTCCTCGAACTCGGCCTGCGTGACCATCCGCTTGTTACGGCGGGCGGCGGTGAGCGCAGCTTCATTAACGAGGTTCATCAGGTCGGCGCCGGAGAATCCCGGCGTGCCGCGCGCGATGGTCTTGAGGTTGATATCGGGCGCCAGCGGCACCTTGCGGACGTGAACCTTGAGGATCTGCTCGCGGCCGACGACGTCGGGGTTCGGCACCACGACCTGACGGTCGAAGCGGCCCGGACGCAGCAGCGCGGGATCGAGAACGTCGGGACGGTTGGTCGCGGCGATCAGGATCACGCCCTCATTCGCCTCGAAGCCGTCCATCTCGACCAGCAGCTGGTTCAGCGTCTGCTCGCGTTCGTCATTGCCGCCGCCGAGACCGGCGCCACGGTGACGACCGACCGCGTCGATTTCGTCGATGAAGATGATGCAGGGCGCGTTCTTCTTGGCCTGCTCGAACATGTCGCGGACGCGGCTGGCGCCGACGCCGACGAACATTTCGACGAAGTCCGAACCCGAAATGGTGAAGAACGGCACGTTGGCTTCGCCCGCGACCGCACGCGCGATCAGGGTCTTACCGGTACCGGGAGGACCGACCAGCAGCACGCCGCGCGGAATACGGCCGCCGAGGCGCTGGAACTTGCCGGGGTCGCGGAGGAATTCGACGATCTCCTGCAGGTCCTGCTTGGCCTCATCCACGCCGGCGACGTCCTCGAAGGTGACGCGGCCATGGGCCTCCGTCAGCATCTTCGCACGCGACTTGCCGAAGCCCATCGCCTTGCCGGCGCCGCCCTGCATCTGCCGTGACAGGAAGATCCACACGCCGATCAGCGCGATGAAGGGCAGCCAGGAGACCAGCAGCGAGACGAACCACGGCACGTTGTCGCCGGGCGGCTTCGCGGTGATCGTGACCTTGGCATCATAGAGACGCTTCACCAGGCTCGGATCGCTGGGCGCGTAGGTCTGGAAGCTGGTGCCGCTGTTGAAGGTGCCGTGGATATCCGGCCCCTGGATCACGACGTCGCGGACATTGCCCTTATCGACCTCGGTCAAGAGCTGCGAGAACGAGATATCCGTGGAAGAGGCTCGCTGCCCCGGATTCTGGAACAGCGTGAACAACGCCAACAGCAGCAAAACAATGATGACCCAGAGGGCGAAATTGCGCAGATTGGCGTTCATCGATCTTCCTTCGTGGTCGCGCGGATCGCGGCCTCATCCTTGGGCTGTACGAGGAAATCCCCAAGGAATCCTCATCGTTAGACGCATACAATTTAGGTGCCGCCCCGGTCGCTGCCAAGGGAACGAGATGGGACTATTTATCCCATCTTAGAGCGATTCCCGCTGAAATAATGGCATCAAAGCGGGCGTTTTTCCTGCCTGGTTAAGGCGTCCTGACGGCGGCGGGCTGAAATGACCGGTGTCATGGTCCGCCTCGTCCGCGTTTGGACCGTCGGGCCGGCGCGGGCGAGACGTGGATACGCCCCCGGGCAAGGCTGATCAAGGCTCCCGCAAGGGTCTGTTTGAGAAGGGCCTGTTTGGGGATCGCACGGCCATTTGCGCCTGCACGGGATGTTCCTGCGACCGCCTGATCGAGCGCGGCCAGCAGGGTCTCGACCTTGCCGAGTTCCGCCGGACCTTCGTGCCCGAGCGCGTCGATGGCCCGGAGAAGCAGCCGCAGCCGGACCTCCTCCGGAAGGGTGACGAAAGCCTCTGCATCGAAGGAGGTTTTGGCATCGTAACTGCGAACGCCCGGCTGCGGCGCATCGCCGCGATCACGCAATCGGAGGAAGCGCTCGGCGCCATCGGTCAACACCTCGACCGCCGCGTTGGCGCGGGCAAGTCGTGCCGACAGCCGCACCAGCGTGCGGGCATCGCCGCCCTCGGCGGCAAGCTGCGGCAGCAGCGCCCGCAAGCGGGGCCGCGTGAAGGCCGGGTCGCGGTTGGTGGGATCGTCGGCGAAATCGACTCTGGCCCGCTTCAAGGTCGCAATCAGTTGCGATTTGGGAATATCGAGCAGCGGACGCACCAGCACGAGGCTATCACGCGTCGTCAGGCGCGCCATCGCCGCAAGACCCGCAATGCCGCTGCCGCGGAGCAGACGCATCATCAGCGTCTCGGCCTGGTCGTCGCGGGTATGAGCGGTCAGCACATGGCTTGCGCCGGCTGAACGTGCGGCCTGGGCAAGCAGACGGTAGCGCGCCTCGCGCGCGGCTGCAGGCAGTCCCGTCTTCGGCTTGGTGCCGCGCCAGCGCAGGGTTCGGTGCGACAATCCGAGCTCTGTCGCGAGGCGCTTGACCTCACGCGCCTCGCGCGCCGACTCTTTCCGTAGGCCGTGATCGACGGTGACGACGGTAAGATCGGGGCCCTTGGCAAGACTGCGGCGCCAGCGCGCCGCAAGCCACATCAGCGCGACCGAATCTGGCCCGCCGGAGACCGCGAGCACCAGCGCAGGCGCAGTCTTGAGCTCGGCGAAGAGCTGCTTCGCCGCGCGCGCGGAGATCGGAGAATTGTCGTCGTCTGACATGACGCGGCCCAGCAGTCGCCAGACCTTTTAGCGCAACGCGACCCGCTTTGTCAGCGGATCAGCATTTCACCCGCTTCTGCTCGCGATCGACCGCGGCCTTCACGCCGGCCGAGGCGCGCGGATATTTGCGGCCGACCTCGCCAAAAGCAGCGCAAGCAGCTTCCTTCTCCTTCAGCGCGGCGAGCGACTGGCCGAGCCGCAACAGCGCATCCGGCGCCTTGGCCGATTTGTCGTACTTCGTGGTGACGGCGAGGAAGGCTTCGGCGGAATCGCGATATTGCTGGCGCTGGAAATAGCTTTCGCCGAGCCAGTATTGCGCGTCGCCGAGCAGCGGGTCGTTCGGATATTTTGCGGCAAAATTCTTCATGGTCTGCTCGGCTAGCGCGTAGTCCTTGCGCTGCATGTAGCCGATGCCGAGGTCGAACTCATCGCGCGGCGTGGCCGAGGGCGGCAGTGTCGCAAGAGCCGGAGCACCCTGCGCGGGATTGCCTTGCTGGGCCGGCGGATAGCCTGGCTGAGCGGGCACGGCAGCCTGCGGATAGCGGCCGGCATTGTTGTTGAGGTCGAGCGGCTCGCCGGGAGCACGGCCGCCGGGCGCGCCGGCGACTTGACCACCGCCGGCCGACATCGGCTGCTGGCCACCACCGAGCGCGCGCGGCGCGCCGGGAGCATTCGGGGTCTGGCTCGGGTCAAAGGCATCGCCACGACGGCGCGTACCGGGTGCGCCGGGACCCGGCTGCTCCTGCACGATCGGCGCGGGCGCAGCGTTCTGCGGCTGCTCGTAATTCGGCTGCGCAGCCTGTTGCTGCGGCTGCTGTTGCTGGCGATAGGGCGGCGCGACCTGAGCGGGCGGCATCGCGGCGGCATTGGGCTGCGCCGGCGTCTGTCCGGGCGCGCCACCCTCGAGCTGCCGGATACGATCTTCGAGCTGGCGATTGCGATATTGCAGCTCTTCGTTCTGGCCGGTGAGCTGGCGCAGCTGGTTCTCCAGCCGCTCGATCCGCATCTCGGGATCATCGTCCGTCTGTGCGGACACGGGCGAGCCGAAAGAGAGCAGCGCGGCAAGCGCCACGGAGCCGGTAATTATCTTGAATTTGGATGACATCTTGCCCTGACGACGAAAGCGACGCGTCGCGCGGCGGATCATTGGCCGCGCCACACCATGAGGAAGGGACTACGCCAAAACTGTGACTGGCACCATTGGGTTTCTGTCACAGATGGCTGAAACGAAAACCGGCGCCCGAGAGGGCGCCGGCATATTCGGTTCCTGAAGATGAACGGCAGCTGACTGTCGATCAGGAGCTCGCGTTCAGCACGGTCACAGCACGACGGTTCTGCGACCAGCAGGAGATGTCGTTACACACGGCCACCGGACGCTCCTTGCCGTAGGAGATCGTGCGCATGCGGTTCGCATCGATACCGCGCGAGGCGAGGAATGCGCGCACCGACTGGGCGCGACGAGCGCCGAGGGCGATGTTGTATTCGCGGGTGCCGCGCTCGTCGGCGTGACCTTCAATGGTGAAGGAGTAGCGCGGATAGGTCTGCAGCCACTGCGCCTGCTTCTCGAGGGTCACGATCGCCTGAGGGGTCAGATCGGTCTGGTCGCTTTCGAAGAACACGCGGTCACCGACGTTCACCACGAAGTCTTGCTGGCTACCCGGGGTCGCCGCGCTCGCATTGGCATCCAGGCCAGCGTTCTGCTTGGCACAGGCGCCCATCGACAGCGCGATTGCGACCACTGCAGCCAGCTTCAATCCCTGGAGGATACGCATAGGATTCATCATTCCGGAGCCTCCACGCTCACGTTCGTCCACTGCTGTCCGGTCTACAGGGGGTTGGTTAAGCGAACGTTCCGTCAACCTTGACGGAACCTTGCCTCAGCCGGTCAAATGCCCCCAACCAGCGAAAAGCACCCATCGTGGTTAATGGGTTGTAAATGTGGCACGAGGGTGAAGGCAAGCCGGGCGGGCCAGCAAAAACGCTGGATTTTGCTGGAATTTTAGGCCAGGTGAGGAAGGTTATGCGACGGAAGCTGGCCTGAAGGCGCTCGCGAACGTCACGAAGGCGACGCAGAGACCCGCCGCAGAATCAGGCGTGCGCGGTCTCGGCCACCAGTACCGGCCGCTGCGGAACCTGGCGCTGGCCACCACGCCCAAACAGCATGCGCCGCTCGAACGCCGTGGAGCGCATGATCGGATAGCGCTCGAACACCTTCTTGCGGAAGGTCGGGAAGTCCGCCGCCATCAGCCCGAACGCCTTGGTGAGGCCGGGCACCAGCCTGGGCTCGGCGATCGGCGCGTGCAGGAACACCCGGCGATAGAAGGCCTGATGCTCCGGACGCACGATGGCCAGACCGAGATCGGCATTGAAATGCTCGCACGCCATGTAGGCGAGACGCGTCGTCAGATAAGGCAATTCCGGAACGCGCGTGGCCATGTCGGGATCGGCCACGAACCGCGTCGGATCGATCATGACCTCGCCACGATCGAGACGCGGCAGCACGACATCGGAGAAAACATCGGCCGAGGTCGAAGAACGCCATTCCGAGGTGAGAACGCTGATGCGCACGGAGCTGCAGAGCTCGCCGCGCAGGTAAACGCCGAAGGTCCAGGCGTTTGGCAGCTCGTCATACTGGTCGGTGACGCGTGCGTCGGGAGATTCCTTGACGGCACCTTCGCGCAAATAGGCGCGATAGCGGAGATTGTAGATCTGCTCCTTCTCCGCGACCGTCTCGGCGAGATGATAATCGACGTCTGTCAGGAGTTCGGCACCCCGTCCAACAGCCGAAATGACCGCTCTGGCTGAGGACTGCATTCCAACTCCTTACCCACCACCGCTCACCACAGGCGCGCGAGGACAACCTCAACGCGCGTGATCGATTATTAACAGCTTCTTAACAACGACGCAAAGCAATCGAGAGGTTAAGGTTAAGCCTCCGTAGGACTACGGAGCCGGCAACAGTCTGAAACAACAGGAATTTTGGAGAGGCGTCGATTAGGCGATCGAGCGCCCGCCGACGACCTGGAGCAGGTTCTCGTCGCGCCGCCCGTGGGAGGCGTTCAGGAGCTGGCGCATCCGCACGGCGGGCACAGGACGGCTGAACAGATAGCCCTGGGCCTCGGATACGGTGCCGTCGGCGCTGATCAGCTCGAGCTGCTCGTTGGTTTCGATACCCTCGACCACGACCGCCATGCCGAGATCGGCGGACAGCCGCGCCACGCCGCGCAACAGCGTCAGCGGACGATCGGTGTCGATGCCCTCGAGGAAGGAACGGTCGATCTTGACCTTCTGCATCGGGAAATTGTGCAGATAGCTGAGGCTCGAATAGCCGGTGCCGAAATCGTCGAGCGAGATGTGCACGCCGAGCGCATGCAGCTGCGACAGGATGTCGTGGGTGAGCTGGGTATTGCGCAGCAGCGAGGATTCGGTGATCTCGATCTCGAGCCGATGCGCAGGCAGGCCCGACACTTCGAGCGCGTAACGGATCTCGCTCAGCACGTCGCGCTGGTGGAATTGCTGCGGCGAGAAGTTGACCGCGACGCTGACGCCCTCGGGCCACTTCATGCATTCCATACAGGCGCGGCGCAGGATCCAGCGGCCGAGATCGACGATCAGGCCCATGTCCTCGGCGACCGGAATGATATCGACCGGCGAGACCGTGCCGCGCACCGGATGATTCCAGCGCAGCAACGCCTCGCAGGTGGTGATCTTGCCGGACTTGAGGTTGACCAGCGGCTGGTAGAACAGCTCGAACTCCTCGTTGGCGAGCGCCTTGCGCAGGTCGAGCTCGAGGATGCGGCGGGCCTCGACGGTTGCCGCCATCTCGTCGCGGAAGAAGCAGAACGTACCGCGGCCGTCGGCCTTGGCGCGGTAGAGCGCCATGTCGGCGTTCTTGAGCAGCGTGTCGGCGCTGGCGCCCTCCGGCGAGGTCAGCGCGATGCCGACGCTGGCGCCGATCTCGACCAGATGATTGTCGATGCGATAGCGCTCGCTGAGGCGCTCGACGATGCGGCGGGCGAGGCTCGCGGCATCCTCAGCAGAGCCGATGTTCTGCTGGAACACGACAAACTCGTCGCCGCCGAAGCGGGCGACGAAGTCCTCGGGCCGCAGCATCTCGCGCAGGCGGTTGGCGACCGCGCAAAGCAGCTGGTCGCCGCAGGGGTGGCCGAGCGTGTCGTTGACTTGCTTGAACTGGTCGAGGTCGACGAACAGCAGTGCCGAGAGCCGGTCGGAATGCTGCGATTGGGCGAGCAGTCGCTCGATCTCGTCGCGGAAGGAGACGCGGTTCGGCAGCGCCGTAAGCTCATCGTAGCGGGCCAGATGCGTGATGCGGGCTTCCGCATTGGTGCGTTCGGTGATGTCTTCCAGCAGCAGCACGGTGCCGCCGCGCGCCATCGGCTGGAACGTCCAGGCCAGCGTGCGACCTCGCGCCGAATTCGGATCGGCCGTGACGATCTCGCGAATCCGAGCATGCTCGATCTCGGCCACGACCTGATTGCCGCTCTCGGCCGAGATGGTGCCGGCGGCGACGCAGGCCGATACAATGTCAGCAGCAGTGGCGCCGCGCTTGACCAGGTCTTCGGGCAATTCCATCAGTTCGCCGAAGCGGTGGTTCATCACCGCCAGACGCCCGTCGGCGCGAAACATGCAAAGCCCGTGCGGCATGTTGTTGAGCGCGGTATCGAACTGGCTCGCCAGCGCGGATTCGCGGAAGCTGGAGGTCAGCGCCTTGACGAAGATCGCATGCAGGCTGAGGTTGATGTTCTTCAGCCCGATGAAGAAGAACGCGAGCAGGATGGCCAGACCGATATGGTAGAGGCCGCCATGCAGCAGCAGCGCGAGCGACATCGGCCCGCAGGCAAGCGCGACGTGCCACTGGATCACCCGGGGCTGGCCGTAATTGCGCGCGGCGCCGCCGGCCGTGTAGCCGATGCCGATGGCGACAGCGAGCATGTCCGCGACCGGATCCTCGTTATTGTAGATGACGACGAAGGCCCACAGGCCGAGCACCGCGGCATAGCTGAGGGCGCCGATCCAGTAACGCGGCGCCAGATGACTGGCCTCTTCGAATGAGAGCGGCTGCGTGCTGTTTTCGTATCCGCGCATCTGGAACGCGCGCGCCGTGCCGATTGCGATCAGCAGAAACGCGATCGGCCACAGCCAGACGTCGCCGGTCTTCACCGCGGTCATGACCGCGGCCACGGCTGCGGAGGCCGAGCCGAGGAAGATCGCCCAGAAATTCTGAACCATGGAGTTGATGAGAGCGGCGTAGAGTATCGGCTCCAGCTCGTCTCGATCGCTCTGCTTCTGGTCGGCCAGCTGCATTGGCTTTACTTACGCGTCCTGTTTGCGCGTACTTTTACCCACAGCAGATGAAGCCTTTCTGAGGGAACATCGTTAAAGTCGAGTTGTTTTTCGGCAATAGCGAAATTGTTTCTGCTGAGAAATCAAGCAGCTAGGCAAGCCTTGCCGGTCACAAGGTGAAGGAAAGCTTGCCGCGCTCGCAGAAAGCAGAAAAATCGGCGCTGTTTTTCGAAAAGATCGCGCGTTGAGAACGCGCGATCGATCTACTGGCCCGCGGTGGCGGACAGCAGCGGCGACCACGCCGGATCGGAGGCGTAGCCCGGCGTCGGCACCTTCAGCTCGT
The DNA here is from genome assembly GCA_023387695.1 of Pseudomonadota bacterium. Taxonomy (GTDB): domain Bacteria; phylum Pseudomonadota; class Alphaproteobacteria; order Rhizobiales; family Xanthobacteraceae; genus Bradyrhizobium. Next base: position 21,192 of record JAEWHT010000127.1, read on the forward strand.
TGCGGCCGGTGATGTCGACCGAAAACAGCGACGGTCCGCCGTTGCCGCCGGGATCGCGGAAGAACATCACGACGCGGCCGTTCGGCGAGAAGGTCGGGCCTTCATTGTGAAAGCCGGAGGTGAGCAGCCGCTCGCCGCTGCCATCAGGCTTCATGACGCCAATCGAGAACTGCCCGCCACCCTGCCGGGTGAAGGCGATGTAATCGCCCTTCGGCGACCACACCGGCGTCGAATAAGTGGCGTTGTTGTCGTCCTTGGAGAAGGAGATGCGCTGCGCCTGTCCGCCGCTCGCCGCCATCACGTAGATCTGGGACCTGCCGCCGCGATCGGATTCGAAGCAGATACGGGTGCCGTCCGGCGAGTAGGACGGAGACGTGTCGATCGCCGGGGTGTCGGTGAGGCGCGTGGTCGAGCGCGAGCGCAGATCCATCACGAACAGGTTGGAGTTTCCGCCCTGCTGCAGGCTCATGATCACGCGCTGGCCGTCCGGCGAGAAACGCGGCGCAAAGGTCATGCCCGGGAAGTTGCCGACGATCTCGCGCTGGCCGGTCTCGATATTGAAGAGATAGACCTTCGGATCGCCCTGGCCGAACTCCATATAGGTGATCTCTTGCGAGTTCGGTGAGAAGCGCGGCGTCAGCACGAGATCGGAGCCGCGGGTCAGGTAGCGCGCATTGGCGCCGTCCTGGTCCATCATCGCGAGCCGCTTGACGCGGCGCTCCTTCGGCCCGGTCTCGTCGACGAACACGACGCGGCTGTCGAAATAGCCCTTCTCGCCGGTCATCTGCTCGTAGATCTGGTCGGAGATGATATGGGCGATGCGGCGCCAATATTCCGGCGAGGTGAAATATTGCTGGCCGGCGAGCTGCTGGCCGGTGACCACGTCCCACAGGCGGAATTCAGCCTTGAGCCGGCCGTCCTGCTGCCGCGTCATGCGGCCAGTGACGAGGGCCTGCGCATTCAGCGTCTTCCAGTTCTGGAATTGCGGCGCGACGTCGATATTGCTGATGCGCTCGATGAAGGCAGCTTGGTCGATCGGCGCAAACAATCCCGAGCGCTTCAGATTGTTGGTGATGACCTGCGTTACGCCGTTGCCGACCTCGCCATCGGCCGGCGAACCCGGCACGAAGTTGGTGATCGCGATCGGGATCGGCTTGAAGTCGTTCGAGGTGATTCCAATTCGCTGACCGAAGGCGCGGCCGCCCCCGAGCGCTGCGAGGGTCGATCCGGTCAGAGTTACGAAACGGCGGCGGGTGATCGATCGGACGTCATTCATCGCAAAATTCTTTTGTTTGGATATCAGAGCGCATCATTCAGGGTGAAGGTCGTCTCGATCTTCTTCCAGCTTTCATATTGCTGCTTTGGCAGGAATGTATAGGCCTGACATTGCACGATGGCACGCTTGGCACTCTCGGCAATGGCCTGAGCAACAGATCGCGAAGGTCCCCTCACCTCGACAATGACCGGCTCCGCCGCCAGCGTTCCATCGATCTTCATGGGAATGTCGATATCGGCGGCGTACTGATCCTGATCCTGCCCGTTGTAGGTCGGATTGAAGCAGCGCCTCACCGCCGACATGAACGCACCTCGCCAGGTCGCGACGTTGTTGGCCGCTGTCCCCGTCGTCGAGCCCAACGACGCCGACGCATTGAGCGCCGAGCCTGCAATCTCGTGCCGGGTCGCAGCACGCTTGTCGAGGTCGCGGGCAATCTGGGCGGGATCGAAGGTGCGTTCCTTGGGCTTCGGCTGCGGTGGCGGCTGCACCGCTGCAACCTTCTGCTCCACCGGCTTCGGCGGCGGCTTCTTGGTGTCGAGCTTCTTCTGCAGCTCCGCGATCGGATCTTCCTTGGCCGGATCAGGCTTCTTCTCCTGCGGCTTCGGCTCTTCCTTCGGCTTGGTCTCGGCGACCGGCTTCGGCGGATCTGGCTTCTTCTCGACCGGCTTTTCGACGGGCTTCGGCGGCGGCGCGTCAGGCGTCGAGCTGGTCTTGATCAGCTCTTTCTTCTCGGTGACCTTGCCGACGGCATCTTCCTCGGGCTTGGCCTCGGCGATCTTCTCGACCTTGGGCTTTGGCTCTTCCTTCTTGCCGGTCTTCTGTCCCGACATCATCTGCGCGAGCTGATCACTGGAGATGATGTCGACCGGGAGCGACTCCTCCGGCGCGATGAAGGCCTTGCTGCTAAAGGTGAGCAGGCCCCATCCAATCACGAGGACGTGGAGCACGATCGACGCAACGAGTGTCTTGTCGACGTTCACCTTCACCGGCTTAGGACCCCTGATCCGCTTCGGTGACGAGCGCCAGCTTCTTGAACCCCGCGCCCGACAGCAGGCCCATCACCTTGGCAACCGTGCCGTAATCCGCCTTCTTGTCGGCACGCAGATAGATGCGCTCCTCGAGCCCACCGCGCGCGTCCGTGATCGCCTTCAGTTTCGGGATCAGGTCGTTGAGCGCGATCTCGGCGTCGGCGATGAACACCTTGCCGTTGATATCGACCGACATCTGGATCGGCTTCTGGTCGTTCTGATCAAGGCTCTTGGCCTGGGTCGACGGCAGATCGAGAGGCACGCCCACGGTGAGCAGCGGTGCCGACACCATGAAGATGATGAGCAGCACCAGCATCACGTCGACCATCGGCGTGACGTTGATCTCGGCCATGACCGGCTTGCGCCGGCTGCGGCGCCCGCCGCCTCCGGACGAACTAGCTACGTTCATGCCCATGGCTTGGTGCCCAATCTCGCCTTTACACTATACATGCCGTCCGTCAGCCCCGCTCGTCGATCTGGCGCGACAGAATGGCTGAAAATTCATCAGCGAAGCCCTCGAGCCGCTGGGCCTGCCGGTTCACCTCGGAAGTGAACTTATTGTAGAAAATAGTGGCAGGAATTGCGGCAATCAGGCCGACGGCGGTCGCAAACAGCGCTTCCGCGATACCGGGCGCCACCACCGCCAGAGAGGTATTTTTCGACGCCGCGATCGACTGGAAGCTCGACATGATACCCCAGACGGTACCGAACAGGCCGACAAAGGGGCCGGCGGAGCCGACGGTCGCGAGCACCAGGAGGCGGCGTTCCAGCCGCTCGACCTCGCGGGCGATCGAAACGTTCATGACCTTGTCGATGCGCATCTGCAGGCCCGCGACCGAGCGGGCATGGCTTTCGAACGAGCGCTTCCATTCGCGCATCGCCGCGACGAAACAGGCCGCCATGGAATGGGTCGGCTTGGCCGAGAGGGTGCGATAAAGCTCCTCGATCGACTCACCCGACCAAAACGCCTGCTCGAACCGGTCCATCGAGCGCCGCGTGCGCGCGTAGAGGAAGATCTTGTCGATCGCGATCGCCCAAACCCAGACCGAGCAGGACAACAGGCCCAGCATGACGCATTTCACGATCCAGTGAGCCTGCCAGAACAGCGCGATCAGCGACACGTCGGCGGAGGCGGCAACCGGAAGGGCGGACTGAGCCACGTCGGCCGGATTCATCAGCTATATCCTCTCAAGGCGATCGTTTTTGGCGATCGATACCTATGTCCCGGCCCGCAAATGGCGTCCGGTTCCCCAACCGCCGCGCTAGAACCGGCGCGGCCGGCAAGCCCGCTCAAAGCCTTGTCTTTCTGGGGTGCAGGGGCCTGTCCAAAGCCGCCGCCTGCATTCCCTGCCAAGATGTCAAAACTATGGGCCTCGACGACAGCTCCGGGCGCGATTGTCCATAATTACCAGAGCCCGCCGATGGTTAATGCCGGGTTACCACGGGCGAATTTGGCTGCGGAAAAGGGAGGCGGTGCAGGGGGATGGGCCGCTCGGAGACCAGGGAGGAGGCCCCGCCGGCGGCTCAGGCGGCTGAAGCCGGCTCCGGGCAATTGGTCAGCCGCGCGGGATTGCCGACCGCAGTGCAGCCGGCAGGCACATCCGATGTCACGACGGTGCCGGCGCCGATCCGCGCGAAATCACCGATGCTGATGTCGCCGAGGATGCTTGCACCCGCGCCGATATAGACGCCGCGCCCGATGCGCGGTGATCGTACCGGCAATTCACCGCTGCGGCCGATGCTGACGTTTTGCAGGATAGTGACCGCGTCGCCGATCACGACATTGGCGCCGATCACGATGCCGGTGGCGTGGTCGAGATAGACGGCCGATCCGATTGCAGCAGTTGGATGGATGCTGACCTGCAGGACGTTCGACGCTTCGTTCTGAAACAGCAACGCCGCATCGTGGTGGTCGTGATGCCAGAGCCAGTGCGAAACGCGAAAGGCTTGCAGCGCGACATAGCCCTTGAAATGCAGCAGCGGCGGCAACAGGCCTGCGATGGCAGGATCGTTCCTCACGATAGCCTGCAAATCATGACTGGCCGCTTCGATCAGATCCGGCTGGTGATGAAAGGCATCACGGGAAAACCCCGCGAAGCGTTCTCGCTCGGCTGCGCTGCCGCCAAGTCGACGCCCGATCAGATCGGCGAGCGCCGACGAAAAATCATCATGCGCGAGAATGGCGCTTGCGATGGCCTTGCCAAAGACGGGATCGGCGGCAGCGGCGCGCTCTGCCTCGTCGCGAATGGTTTGCCAGAGGTTAACGCCCGCCATGATCGCAGCTCGTGCCATCGTCGCCTCCGGTATCTTGATGCTTCCCAATATAGGCCGCGGGCAAGGCGGCGCCAGCGGCGCTGCCTTCTCGCACATCATGCCGCAGCGCCCCGTGCGGCTACGAGCTTGCATGCCAGATGGCCGCGCCCCTATAGTCCGGCGAATTTTCGGCCGATGCTGCGTCGGCCGGTGATGTCCAGAGCTCCAAGCCCGCGCGGTGGTCCGCCATCCGCGGGTTTTTCGTACCCGATGATCTTCGGTCCGGCCGAAGCAAATCCCAGATACCGTTACCCGAGGTTACGCCAAGACATGTCGCCCAACGTGCCCGCCGACGACCATCACGACGACATCATGTACCCCTCCGCTGTGCCGTTCCTGCTGGTCCATCTCGGATGCTTTGCGGCGATCTGGACAGGTATCACCTGGCAGGCTCTCGTGATCTGCGCGTCGCTCTATGTCGCGCGCATGTTCGGGGTCACGGCGGGCTACCACCGCTATTTCTCGCATCGGGCTTACGCGACCAGCCGGGTGTCTCAATTCATCCTGGCTTTCCTTGCGCAAAGCAGCGCGCAGAAGAGCGTGTTGTGGTGGGCGGCCAAGCACCGGCACCATCATCTGCATTCCGACACCGAACACGACACGCACTCGCCGCGGCATCGCGGCTTCCTGTACAGCCATCTCGGCTGGATCTTCTACCGCGAACACGACACCACCGACCTCGTGAAGGTCGGCGATCTCGCTGCCTATCCGGAGCTGATGTGGCTGCATCGGCTGGAGCTGCTGCCGGCCTTCGTGCTTGCAGGGCTCTGCTTCCTGGTCGCCGGATGGTCGGGCCTGGTCGTCGGCTTCCTCTGGAGCACGGTGCTGGTCTATCACGCGACCTTCTGCATCAATTCGCTGGCGCATGTGCATGGCCGCAAGCGCTACGTGACGGGCGACGATTCCCGCAACAACTGGCTGCTGGCATTGTTCACGCTCGGCGAAGGCTGGCACAACAATCACCACGCCTACCAGAGCAGCGTGCGGCAGGGTTTTCGCTGGTGGGAAATCGACGTGACCTTTTACGTCCTGACGATCCTGTCCTGGTTCGGCATCGTCTGGAGCATGAAGGCGCCGCCGGAGCAGGTGCTACGCAACGAGCAGCCGCTCGGCGCGCGTGTCATCAACCGCGCTGCCCGCGAGCTTGCCGGACGGTTCGATGCACATGCTCTCGCGCACGCGATCTCGTCGGCGCTGCACCGGGCTGATCTCGCGCAACTGCAATTGCCGTCGCTGCACGACATCCTCAATCGCGCGCACGAAGGCGTCGACGCGCTGACACATCTGCATTTGCCGAAGATTCCGACCCGCGAAGAATTTCTCGCTGAAGCGCGGGCGATGTTCGCGCGAACGCGATCCCTCAACGAGATCGTGGATCACGCCTACGAACACTTCCTGACGTCGGTTCGCGCGCAGCTCGTCACCGCGCGCTGACCTGCTTGCTTGCGCAAGTCGAGCGCATAGAGCCAGCCGCCGGCTGCAACGAGGCAGGGAAGGATGAAAAGCGCGAAATCGCGGAGCACGATCATGTATCGAACTCCGCCTTCGCGAACTTGATCGCGCGCTCGAGAGTGAGCCAGGCGAACCAATAAAGGTAGACGCTCAGGAAGAACTTCCAGGATTCGCCGACCTGCCAGTGCGGATAAAGCTCGACTTGCGTCGGCCATTTGTTGAGAAACGCGACCACCATCGGAATCAAGCCGCCGAACCGCCCAAACAGCTTCGCCGCGCGCTCGAGGAGCGCGATGCGCTGGCTGATCTCTTTGCGTTCGGCGTTGGTCATGGTCGAACCCGTTAGCGCGCGTCATGCGCTGTCGGGGATTAGTCGTGCCACGCGCGGATCGGGTTCTATCGCGCCGGATGGTCCTGAGGGTGATCGTAGACGACGCCGCAAAACCGGTGACCGCAGGTGCGGAAATGGCAGTCGGGATCACCGGCGCAGCTGCCATAGACGAAGCTGATGTAGCCAAGCACCGCGAACGCGGTCACGCCGAGCAGCAGACGGGTCGTGAGATCCATGGACGTTGGTGTCGACAAACCCTGCGCCGGTTCGGCGGCAGGAACGCGAAGCTATCCACCTCCCTCAAAAACCAAACCGCCCGCCTGCGGGGTGCAGACGAGCGGCTCGGGGCCATCAGGACTTTGGGGGCATGCGCCTGAAGGCTTTGAGAGGGTTCAGCCTTTCAAGATCAACCCTGCGGCTGGTCGGTCGGCGGCGGGGTCGGACGCGTCTTGTGCTGAGCCATGAACTGGTCGAACTCAGCCTTGTCCTTGGCGTGGCGCAGACGGTCGAGGAAGTTCTTGAACTCGACCTGCTCTTCCTCGAGACGACGCAGCGTTTCACTGCGGTACTCGTCGAAGGCGCGGTTGCCGGAGGACGGCGGGCCGAAGCCAAAACCGCCGAATCCACGGCGCTCCATGCGGTCGCGCATGCGATCCATCTTGTACTGCATCCGCTCCATCTTGTTCTGCCAGCGATCTGAGTTGCTCCAGCACGACATTCTTCTGCTCCCGAGTGTGAAAAAGAGAAGGGCTAATCCGACCGGCCACCAGATGATGAAGCCGAGGATGGTCACGGCAATCCAACCGGGATGCCAGGGCGTATCGAGCATGTGCGGGCGCTCGTACTGTTGCTGTTGGTCCGAGGGGCCGCGCCAGCGATTAACGTCAGCGGTGTAGGCCATTTCCCATCTCCATCACGGCATCAGCGCCGTTGTGAATGTAAATAACATTTACATAGCTAGACCATCCCGCGATTTTGTCAAGCTGGCGCCCTGACACGGTCTCGTAATTATTTGCGCAACTTTATTTCGGCTTGCCCCAGGGACCACCCGGCGGGACGCCAGAACCGGAGGGAGCCTCCGGCGGGACCGGCGGCGGCTCAGCGCTGCTCGCCTGCGGCCGGTGGTCGGTCGCGAAGCCGAGGCCGCGCAGATAGATCAGCACTTCGGCCTCGAGCAGCTCGTCCGGCGACATCGGCAGCTTGCGGCGCGCGGCATCGCCGCGCGAGAACAGCGAGGCGACGCCGTGCGCCATCGACCAGATGTGCAGCGCCATCATCATCGCCGGCGGGCGCGGCTGGCCAGCCGGTGCGAGCGCGGCAAGACGCTCGGCGGCAGCGCGAATGACGTTAAAAGCACGCTCGCTTGCGGCCTGGAGCGCCGGATTGGCATCAACGGGAAGGCCGGATTCGAACATCGCGTTGTAGAAAGCGGGCTCTTCGCGGGCGAAGGCGAGATAGGCCCGGCCGACGCGCTCGAACGCGGTGACGGTGTCGGGACGGCCATCGTCCCAAGCCGCGGTCAGGCGGGATTCGAACTGCTCGAAACCGCGCTGGGCGATCGAGGACAAGAGCTCGTCACGATCGCGAAAATGCCGGTAAGGCGCCGCAGCGCTGACGCCGGCCATGCGTGCAGCGTCGGCAAAGGTGAAGCCGGCCGCGCCCTTCTCGGCGATCAGCCCGAGGGCGGCCTGCAGCAGGGCTTCCTTCAGATTGCCGTGGTGATAGCCGCGCTCGGCGCGGCGTTGCTCCTTGCGCCAGCTCATGTGAACGACTTTTACATGAGCTGCGCGTGAAGGTCACTAGCGGGAACGGGCTTTGGTGAACCCGTACTTCCACGTATCAGGCGTTCCGAGCGACCCTAACCGCCCGGAATCGGCAGCACCGGCATGATCTCGACGCGCTCGCCGGGGAAGATCGCGAAATGCGGGTGGTTCTCGAACATCCTGGCGGCGGCCTCGTGCGAGGCGGCGCGGACCACGGTGAAGGCGCCCATCTCGTTGGCGATGTCGATAACGCCTTTGTCGTCGACCCGCTTGGTCTTGCCGAGTGGACCGCCCATCGCCTGGATCGCGCCCTGGTGCTTCTCGACCCAGCCCTTCCAGGCCGCGATGCCTTCCATCTCCTTCGCCTTGCGCTCGGCGTCGGACATCGCATTCCAGGCGGCCATTTTCGGACTGTCCTTGCTGCCGAGGAAAACGGCGAGATAGGTGTCGGTGCTCATTGGTCGCTTCTCCCTTGTCTACTTCTTCAAATCGTCAAAGCCGGCCGCAGCCGCCTGCACCTCGGGCGGAAAATCAGACATTTCCTGCACCTGGCGGATCTCGATGATTTCGTTGGCTGAGGCTGGGCACTTCTTCGCCCAGGCGATCGCCTCCTCGCGCGAAGCGACCTCGATCATCCAGTAGCCGCCCAGCACTTCCTTGGCTTCGGCGAAGGGGCCGTCGGTGACGACGGGCACACCGGTGGAAAAGGAGACGCGGGCGCCCATCGACGGCGGATGCAGACCGTCCAGCGTGATCAGCACGCCGGCATCCTTCAGCGCCTCGTTGTAGCGCATCATTGCGGCGACGCGTTCGGGATCGAGTTGCACGTCCGCCGGCGCGGTCTCGTAGCCGAGCGGGATCATCAGCATCATGAATCGCATGCGGTTCCTCACTTGCCTCGTCAATAAGACGAACGGCGTTCTACGAGACAGACAGAGGCGTGAAAATTATTTCGCAGGTCGTTGTCCGTCGCGCTGGTCGCAGCATGCGCGAAATGAGAAATATTTTTCAAAACGCGCCCGTAGAATTACGGTCGCCTGCACGCGCTCATATGAATTGAGCTGTGCTTATGAACCGAGAAGGCTCGCGAACTGAACGACATCGGAAACGCACGGGAAACTACGGAAGAAAGGTAGCCATATGCAGTCGTTTACAGTTGCTCAATCAGCTCATGCAACTTTTCAGATAAAGCGCGACGGTAACGTGATCCACCGATCGGCCCTCAATTCATCGTGGAGCGATACGTGTTCAATTTTCAAAGCAAGAAGGTCAAGCACGCGGTCGCGGAGGTCGAAGCACTCGACCGGTCGCAGGCGGTGATCGAGTTCGGCCTCGACGGTACCATTCTCGACGCCAACGAAAATCTCCTGAAGATGAGCGGCTACTCGCTCGCGGAGATCAAGGGCAAGCACCACAGCATTTTCGTCAGCCCGGCCGAGCGCGAAAGCGCCCGCTATCGCGACTTCTGGGCCAGCTTGAATCGCGGCGAATTCCAGACGACGCAATACCGGCGGTTCGGCAAGGACGGCAAGGAAGTCTGGGTCCACGCCTCCTACGCGCCGCTGCTCGACGAGAACGGCAAGGTGGTCAGCTTCATCAAGTTCGCCACCGATATCACGGCCTACAAGATGAGGAGCATGGAGGAAGCGGGCAAGCTCGCCGCGATCAGCCGTGCGCAGGCCGTGATCGAATTCAACATGGACGGCACTATCGTCACCGCGAACGAAAACTTCCTCAACGCGATGGGCTATTCGCTCGACGAGATCAAGGGCAAGCACCACAGCATGTTCGTGACTTCAGAGGATCGGGCGAGCTCCGCCTATGCCGATTTCTGGGCGCGCCTCAACCGCGGCCAGTTCGAGGCCGCCGAATACAAGCGGCTCGGCAAGGGCGGCAAGGAAATCTGGATTCTTGCGACCTACAATCCCATCCTCGACGAGATGGGCCGGCCCTTCAAGGTGGTGAAGTTCGCAACCGACGTCACCGAACAGAAGATGAAGGCCGCCGACAATGACGGCCAGCTCGCCGCGATCCAGAAGTCGCAGGCTGTGATCGAGTTCAACATGGACGGCACGATCCGCACCGCCAACGCGAATTTCCTGGGCGCGATGGGTTATTCGCTGGCCGAGATCAAGGGCCAGCACCATTCGATGTTCGTCGAGCCGAACGAGAAGAACTCGGCGGCCTACCGGCAGTTCTGGGAAGCGCTCAATCGCGGCGAATACCAGGCCGCCGAATACAAGCGCATCGCCAAGGGCGGCCGCGAGATCTGGATCCAGGCGTCCTACAACCCGATCTTCGACCTCAACGGCAAGCCCTATAAGGTGGTGAAGTACGCCACTGACATCACCGCGCAGGCGATCGGCCGCAAGAAGGCCGACAATGCACGCGGGCTGATCGATGCAGTCGCGGCCGGCAGCGAAGAGATGAGTGCGTCGATCCGCGAGATCTCCGAGACCATGGCGAAGTCACGCGAGAATTCCAAGGTTGCGACCACGCGTGTCGATGCTGCCGACGGCCAGGCCCAGCGATTGAACGCGGCCGCGCAAGCGATGAGCGGTATCGTCGAGATGATCGCCGGCATCACCAGCCAGATCAATCTGCTCGCGCTCAACGCCACGATCGAATCGGCTCGCGCAGGCGAAGCCGGCCGCGGCTTCGCGGTGGTGGCGTCCGAGGTGAAGAACCTCGCCAATCAGGCCAAGCAGGCCACCGACACGATCACGTCCGAAATCGACGCGCTGAACACGATCTCCGGCGACGTCGCGAGCTCCTTGACCGCGATCAAGGTCGCGATCGCAGGGGTCAACGAGTTCATCGCCTCCACCGCCGCCGCGGTCGAGGAACAGAGCGCGGTGACTGCCGACATGTCAGCGAACATGCAGCGCGCAGCGGCGGAGCTGTCGTAAGACGCCTCCTGCCGATCTTACCCTTTCCAAGGCCCGGCATTGCAGGATGCCGGGCCTTAATTGCATCTCAAGCCCTTCTTGCCGAACCGAAAGCGCAGTAATAGTCGCTGGCCGACATGCGACCGCCGCTGAAGCAAAAGGACAGATCCGCAGATGCCGTCACCTCCATCCAAAGTCGCCCTCGTCACCGGAGCCGCGCGCGGCATCGGGCTTGCGACGGCGAAGAAATTCCTCACTGAGGGCTGGCGCGTTGCGCTGCTCGATATCGAGGGCGAGCTGCAGGCGAACGCGGCAGCGGCGCTGAAGAATCCCGACAATACGCTGGCGATTACCTGTGACGTATCCGACGCAGCCGCGGTGGGAGCCGCAATGGCGGCGGTCATGAACCGCTTCGGCCGCCTCGATGCGCTGGTCAACAATGCCGGCGTTGCCGTGTTCGCGCCCGTACTGGAGACCAGCGACACCGACTGGAACAGGATCATGGCGGTCAATCTTACCGGTCCGTTTCTCTGCACCAAGGCGGCGGTGCCGCTGATGCGGGAGCTCGGCGGCGGCGCCATCGTCAACATCACCTCGATCTCGGCGGTACGCGCCTCGACGCTGCGCTCGGCCTACGGCACCAGCAAAGCCGGGCTCGCGCATCTCACCAAGCAGCTCGCGGTCGAGCTTGCCTCGCTCAACATCCGCGTTAACGCGGTCGCGCCGGGACCGGTCGATACCGCGATGGCGAAGGAGGTGCACACCAGGGAAATCCGCGCCGACTATCACGACGCCATCCCGCTCAACCGCTACGGTCTGGAGGAGGAGCTCGCTGATGCGATCTACTTCCTGTGCTCGGCAAGCGCGAGTTACATCACCGGCCAAATTTTGGCCGTCGATGGCGGCTTCGATGCGGCGGGTATCGGCCTGCCGACGCTGCGCGGCGAGCGGCGGAACGGATAGGCACGGAATTTGTAGGGTGGGTTGCGCCTTCGGCTGGCCCTACGACATCGAATGTGTGGAGAGTACGATGCAACGCGCTGCCATTGCCCTGACTCTCGCAACCGCCCTGCTCACCTCCGCACCTGCGTCAGCCGAGATCCGCATCATCCAGAGCCCCGGCGGGCAGGTTGGGCCGTTTCTCGATCTGTTCGAGAAGGTGCGCGCGAGCGGCGAGCGCGTGGTGATCGATGGGCCCTGCCTGTCGGCCTGCACGCTGGTGCTCAGCATCGTGCCGGGTGAACGGATTTGCGTCACCAGGCGCGCGGTGCTCGGCTTCCATGCGGCCCGTTCGGTCGACCGGCGCGGACGCTTTTATGCCGAACCGGAAGCATCCGAAGCCGTGCTCAACGCCTATCCCGGCCCGATCCGCGACTGGATCATCCGCCGCGGCGGCCTCACCTCTAGATTGCTTCTCCTGAAAGGGCGCGACCTCGCTGCGATCTATCCGCGCTGTCGATGACGAACAGGCGGATGCCGCGTCGCGTGCAGGCCAGGTCGTGCGATGTCCTAGAAGAATTCTCGGAAAGTTTGCGCCAACTCCAGGCTCGCGCAAATGAGCATTCCCCAAAGTGCAAAGTTGATTTGTAGCGCCGCCGCCATCGGTCGCTCCCCTTCCAAGTGACGTCCATCCCAGTTTGTAAATTTTATGAAGGTAATATTAGCGGATTCCCGCAGCGACCGCACAGCCTAATATTGCGTCAGTTGTTGTGCGTTGCGATCCGCTTGATTTCACGAAGCGGCCTCACTGATCTCGCAATGTCATGCGAATCAAGACTCCATATTCGGTCATGCCGTCATTTCTTTTGGGGTTCCATTTGATCGGCGCGATGTAGAGCCGCTGACGCGGGTCTTGCATGTCGCGCAGAGCACCGAAAGTCCGGCATGATGCGACACGTCTTCGTCTTACTCAGTTTCTGCGCAGTGCTCATGGGATGCGCGGTGGCGCCGGCACAGGAGCGTCGTCCGATCGCTTGGGACGGCCTAGGGCAGGACCCGAACCGGCCTCCCGTCACCAAGCGGCGCGGCACCAATCATGCGTCCGCAGCGATTGATCCCAATCAGGAGCGCGAGAAGGTGCTGGCGACGTTGCGTCCCTATTCCGACGCGTGGTGGGCCGTGCAAGACGAGATCGAGGCTGAAAACGACAAGAAAATCGGCTCGAAGCTCGTGATCTGCCGCGCTTGCGTGACGCACGCGCCGAGCGAGGACGTGACCGGATCGATCCGCTGACGAGGCTCCCTCTCTCGTCAACGGAGAGAGGAAGCTGCAGCGGAACCTGGCACTCACATGCCTTCAGCCGGACAGTTCACCATCCAGGGAATGCCGAACTTGTCGACGCACATGCCAAATCCCTTGGCCCAGAACGTCTTGCTGAAAGGCATGGTGACGGTTCCATCATCTGCGAGCGCCTTGAACTTCTGCTCACCTTCTGCAGGGTCCGCGACTGTGAGCGAAACCGAAAAGCCCTGCGGTTTTTGAACATGTTCAGGCGGTGCGTCGGAGGCCATCAAGACGCTCCCGTCGGGAAGCGACATCCGCGCATGCATGACCGTGTTCTCACGTCCGGGCGATGGACGCATATCGGCGGGCCCCTCGCTCGCGCGCATCATCATCTCGATCTTGCCGTCAAGCACCTTTGCATAATGGTTGAAGGCCGCTTCGCAAGTGTCCTGATAAAACAGATAGGGATTAAGCATCGCTTCTCTCCTCTTTGCTTCTGAGCGGTAGCCGGGCGTTACTTCTCGGTGAGCTTCTTCAGGCTGACTAGACCCGTCTCGAAGTCCTTGCCGATCATGGTGTCCATGTTCATGAAGACCTGCATCACCTTGGACATGAAGGGCGCCGGACCGTACATCGCCCATGTGACCAGTGTGGCATCGCCCTGCGGCACAAACGTGAACTCGGCGGTGTTGTGGCCTTCGAAGGGCCGTTCGAAATCGAGCTTGATGCGGAGCTTCGACGACGCATTTGCCTCGAGGATCTCCATATGGCCCGCGCCGACATTGTTATTGCCGTCCCAGGCGTAGGTCGCGCCCTTCCCCGCCGCAGTTCCCCCGTAGGTCCGCTTCATCGCGGGATCGCGCCCCTCGTAAGGTGACCAGCTGGTCCAGAAGTGGAAATCGGAGACGAGCGGATAAATCGCATCCGCTGGCGCCTTCAGCGCCAGCGAGCGCTCGACGCGGAATGTGTCGGGCTTTGTCAGAGCAAAAACAAGGATGCCCGCGATTCCGATCGCGAGCACAACGGCAATAATGGCAACAGCTTTCAGCATGAATGGCTCCCTTGATACAGGTTTAAGACGAAGGGGAACGGCGGGGGCCGACATCGGCGGAACGATTTTTTGCAGCCGTCACTTCGCCTTGGCGCCCTGCCGTGCGCCGCCCTTGGGTTGGCTATCCCGGATCAGGCGATCGATGTGCATGCGGATGTGGGCGGCTTCGGCCGAGGTGTTGGCGAGTGCGATGGCGCGGTCGAAGGCGACGCGGGCTTCGTCGTTGCGGCCGAGCTGCATCAGGAAGGCGCCGCGCACGCCGTAGAAGTGGAAGTAGTTGGCGAGCTTCGACGCCAGCGGCTCGATCAGGTCGAGCGCGGCTTGCGGCCCGCGCACTTTGGAAACGGCGACCGCGCGGTTGAGCGTGACGACCGGCGATGGCTGCACCACTTCGAGCGCCCCGTAGAGCAAATCAATCTGGGCCCAGTCGGTCTCGTCAGGCGTCGCGGCGCGTGCATGCAGTGCGGCGATTGCGGCCTGGATCTGGTAGGGCCCGCTGCGGCGGTGGCGCATCGCCTTGTCGATCAGCGCGAGGCCTTCCGCGATCATGTTGCGATTCCAGAGCGAACGATCCTGGTCATCCAGCAGGATCAGCGAGCCATCTTCGGCGAAGCGCGCGGCGCTACGCGCATGCTGCAGCAGGATCAGCGCCGTGAGCCCCATGATCTCCGGCTCGCTCTGGAACAAGCGCAACAGCAGCCGCGCCAACCGGATCGCCTCCTCGCAGAGCGGCTTGCGGATCTCGGCCGTGTCGCCGCTCGCCGAATAGCCTTCGTTGAATATCAAATAGATCATCGCCGCAACGCCGGCGAGCCGCTCCGAGCGCTCGATCGCGCCGGGCGTCTCGAACGGCGTCCCGGCTTCCGCGACCTTGGCCTTGGCGCGGGTGATGCGCTGCTCCATCGCTGCGTCAGAGACCAGGAAGGCGCGTGCGATCTGCCTCACCGTGAGACCGGAGACGATGCGCAGCGCCAGCGCAATCTGCTGCGTCGCCGGCAGCTGCGGATGACAGCAGATGAACATCAGCCGCAAGATGTCATCGCGGTAGCGCGAGCCGTCGAGCCGCTCGGCAAGCGCGCCTTCGGCGTCGTCAAGATCGGAGATCGCCTGGTCGTCCTCCGGCAGCGGCTGCTGCTTGCGCGTGCGTCGAACTTCATCGATGGCGACGTTGCGACCGACCATGATTAGCCAGGCCGCGGGATCGCGCGGCGGCCCGTTCTGCGGCCAGGTCTTCAGCGCTCGCAGACAGGCGTTCTGGAAGGCCTCTTCGGCCGTATCGAGGTCGCGGAAATAGCGCAGCAATGCGCCCACCGCCTGCGGACGCGCCGAGGTCAGCGCGGTCTCGATCCAGGCGGTCTCGGTATCGCTCACGCCGAGATTCCTCCCGGCCTGAACACACCGACCGGACGCACCTCGTAGGCGCCGCCGGGATTGGCCGAGCCAAGGTCGCGGGCGACGTCGAGCGCATCATCGAGGTTCTTGCAGTCGACGATGTAGAAGCCGAGCAGTTGCTCCTTGGTCTCGGCATAGGGGCCGTCGAGCACGAGCGGTGGATCTTCCTTGCGCAAGGTCGCCGCTGCGGTGGTCGGCAGCAGCCGGGCCACGGGGCCGAGCCTGCCTTGCTGCGTGAGCCTCTCCTGTACCACGGCGAGCTTCTTCATCACGGCCTCGTCCTGGTCCTTGCTCCAGGAGCCGACGAAGTCCTCGTCATGATAGCAAAGGATCGCATAAAGCATGGGCAGCACCTTCCCTGAACGCTTGTTTTAAAGACGATCCAATATGCCCCGCCCCGACACGGCTGCGGAAAAAAACTGCAAGAAAATTCCGGCAGATCGTGTCAAGGAGGGGCACCAAAAGCGGAACCTTATGAGGCACTTCGAATGACCGTGGGTACACTGGCCGTCCTGATCAACAGCACGCAGGAGAACTGGCTGCCGGAGCGCTGGAAGGCCCGTTTCGATGCGGTCTGCGGCGGCCGCCGCGTCGTGCTGCTGCCGGATGCCTCCCTCGATCCGGCCGAGGTGCATTACGCTGCGGTGTGGAAGCCGGTGCCGGGTGACCTCGGCTCCTTCCCCCATCTGCGGGCCATTTTCAATCTCGGTGCCGGCGTCGACGCGCTGATGGCGGACAAGAGCCTGCCCAACGTGCCGCTGGTGCGCGTGGCCGTGCCTGACCTCACCAATCGCATGACCGAATATGTCGTGCTGCACGTGCTGATGCACCATCGCCAGGAACTCTATCTTCGCGAGTCGCAGGGCGTAAAGCGCTGGGCGCCGCTCTATCAGTGGCCGGCGAGCGCGGTGACGGTCGGCGTCATGGGCCTGGGCACGCTCGGTGCGGATGCCGCCGACGTGCTGCGGCGGCTCGGCTTCCGCGTCGCCGGCTGGAGCCGCAGCCAGCGCACGATCGAGGGCGTCGAGTGCTTCCACGGCATGGCAGGCATGGACGCGTTCCTGCGCAAGACCGACATTCTTGTGTCGCTGCTGCCGCTGACGCCGGACACCCACGGCATTCTTGACCGCGACGTCTTCACCAAGCTCAACCGCAACAGCCCGCTCGGCGCACCCGTGCTGATCAATGCCGGCCGCGGCGGCCTCCAGAACGAAGCCGACATCCTCGCCTGCCTCGACGACGGTACGCTGGGCGCTGTCTCGCTCGACGTCTTCGTCCAGGAACCGCAGCCCGCGGATAGCCGGTTCTGGACCCACCCCAAGGTGATGCTGACCCCGCACAACGCCGCCGACACCGACGCGGACGCGATTTCGGCCTATGTCGCCGAGCAGATCGCGCGGTTCGAGGCGGGTGGTGCGCTGGAGAACGTGGTGGATCGCGGGCGGGGGTATTAGCGTTTCGAGATTTTCGCGAACGCTGGCGCTGCCACCGCCCAGCACATTTTGCGTTCCGCCGGTATCCGTTCACCCTCTCTTAGCGAGAAGTTGATAGGCATTGTTAATCAATGCTCAAGGAACGAGTCGGACATGCGAGCGAGCCTCGGCCTCAGGATGCGGATCACGGTGGCGCTGGCGTTGACCGCGGCAGCAACCGCGCTGATCGCCGTGCTCGGCGCGATGTGGATCATCGCAGGGATCATCGATCGGGCCGATCAGCGGGAACTGCGCAGCCATTATGATGCGCTGCTGTCGCGGATCGCCGAGGAGTCCCACCGTGCCGCCGCCATGAGCGCGGTCGTAGCCGCGATGCCGGCGACGCAGGAGGCGATGGCCAAGCAGGACCGCGAGGCGTTGGTGCGCCTGTTCGGGCCGGTGTTCGCTGCGACCAAATCGGAATACGGCGTCGAGCAGTTCCAGTTCCATACGCCGCCCGCGACGTCGTTCCTGCGCGTGCACCAGCCGGCAAAGTTCGGCGACGACCTCTCGAGCTTCCGCAAAACCGTCGTCGATGCCAATCAGGAGCATAAGGTCATCGTCGGCCTCGAAGGCGGCGTCGCCGGGTTTGGCATCCGCGGCGTGGTGCCGATTGCGCAAGCTGGCAAGCACCTTGGCTCGGTGGAATTCGGCCTGACCTTCGGTCAGTCCTTCCTCGACGACTTCAAGGCCAATCGTCATGTCGACATCGCCTTCCATCTCGCCGACGGCTCGGGCTTCAAGCTGTTCGGCGGCACGTTGACGGGCAAGAGCTTCTTCGAAACGGCTGAATACAGTCGCGCCGCCGGCGGCGATTTCAACGTGAAGCAGGCCAAGCTCGACACCACGCCGGTCGCCGCGCTGCTCGGGCCGATCAAGGACTTTTCTGGCAAGCCGCTCGGCGTCGTCGAGCTGGTCATGGACAACGCCGATTACGTCGCGTCCGCCGACCGCGCCTGGATGCTCGCAATCGGCATCGCCGCCCTCGGGCTGATCCTTGCCGCGATCGTCGGCTATCTCATTGCCCGCAGCATCTCGCGGCCGATCCTCTCCATCACAGGCGTGATGCGCGAGCTCGCCGACGGCCGGCTCGACGTTGTCGTGCCCGTAAGGAAAGCCAGCGACGAAGTCGGCGCAATGGTCAAGGCAGTCGCGGTGTTCCGCGACAATGCCGTCAACTTCAGCAAGCTTCAGGCCGGTCAACTCGAAGCCAAGGCACAATCGGAGGCGGAGAAGCGGCGCGCCTTCACCGCGCTCGCCGACAATTTCGAGGCCAGCATCCGCGACGTCGTCACCACGGTCTCCGCGGCTGCGGTCGAGATGGAGCACACGGCGCGCTCGATGTCCGATATCGTCGCGCAGTCGCGCAGCCAGACCCGCGCGGTGTCATCGGCCTCGGCGCTCGCCTCTGAGAACGTGCAGACGGTTGCAGCGGCCGCGGAGGAATTGTCCTCGTCGATGACCGAGATCGGCCGGCGGCTGGCGCATGCGACCGAGGTGGTGGGCAGAGCCGCGAGCGACGGACAGGCATCGAATGCACGCGTCCAGAGCCTCGCAGATGCCGCCCAAAAAATCGGCGACGTCGTCTCCTTCATCAACGGCATTGCCGGACAGACCAATCTGCTCGCGCTCAACGCGACCATCGAGGCAGCGCGCGCGGGCGAAGCCGGCCGCGGCTTTGCGGTGGTCGCATCCGAGGTCAAGGCGCTCGCGACGCAGACCGCAAAGGCGACGGAAGAGATCGGCGCGCAGGTGACCGCCGTTCAGGGCGAGACCACCGGCGCGGTCAGCGGCATCCAGTCGATCTGCGCGACGATCCGGGAAGTCGACGAAATCTCCGCCGCGATCGCCGCAGCCGTCGGTCAGCAGGGCACGGCGACGCAGGAGATCGCGCAGAACGTCCAGCAGGCGGCCGCCCGCACCGGCGAGGTCTCGCAGAACATCGCCGGCGTCACCGACGGCATCGCGGCGACGGGCACGGCCGCGGAAGAGGTGCTGGTCTCCGCGATCGAACTGTCAAAGCAGTCGCAGCGCCTGCGCGACGAGGTGGATCGTTTCCTCGCGCAAATTCGCGCGGCGTAGTACGCCTAGCCCTTAGCCCCCACCATCACGTCAATCGCGCCCTTCGCAATTCCCTCCAGCTCCTTGCGCGGCACGCGGGCGCGGGAGCGGATCGCGATGGTGTGGATGGTGGCGGAGGCGAGTTGCGCAAGCGCGGCGGGATCGGCGCTTTCAGGCAACTCGCCCTTCTCCTTGGCGCGGCGGAAGCAAAGGGCGAACGCCTTGTCGAGCTCGGTGAGGCCCTCGATCACCATCGCGCGAATCTCGGGATCGCCTACGGCTTCGGATGCCGCCGTCACCACGGTGAAACAGCCGCGCGGGCCAGTCTCCCCGGAGAGATAGATGTTCAGCGCGGCGGCGTAGATACGCTCCAGCCGCTGGCGCAGCGGCATCTCCTGACGAAAGATCTCGACCATTGAAGCGCGCGCATCCTCGCGATAGCGCTGGTAGCTCTTGATGTAGAGCTCGCGCTTGTCGCCGAAGGCACCATAAAGGCTCGGCCGGTTCATGCCGGTGGCCTCGCTGAGATCATCGAGCGAGGTCGCGGCAAAGCCCTGCTTGCGGAAGAGGTCGAGCGCCTTGCCGAGGGCGACCTCCGGCTCATAGGCGCGCGGGCGACCGCGGCGCTTGGGGCGCTCGGGTTCTTTGGCAGCAGCTGGCGGCTTCGATTTTTGTACCATATCGCAAATTAATCCTTGACCGACCCCATATTATGCAAGACAGTACAAAAATCAATCTGGCCAGGTTGAGCGACACTCACAAAGAGGAATTGCCCAAGGAGGCCCACGATGGATCTTTATTTCTCGCCGCTCGCCTGCTCCATGGCGACGCGCGTCGCGCTGTATGAAGCCGGCGCCGAAGCGAATTACCTCGAAGTCGATCCGCCGACCAAGAAAGTTCTCAAGGACGGCTCCGACTTCCGCGCCGTCAATCCGATCGGCCTCGTGCCGACGCTGCGCACCGACGAAGGCGTGGTGCTGACCGAAAACGCGGCGATCCTGCAATATGTCGCCGACCGCTTCCCGCAATCGGGCATCGGCGCGACCGCTGGCATCGATCGCACGCGGCTGCATCAATGGCTCTGCTTCATCGGCACCGAGCTGCACAAGGGCCTGTTCGTGCCAGTGCTCGACCGCAAGGCGTCGCAGGACGTGAAGGCCTATGTGCTGGAGAAGAACCTGTCGCGGCTCGACTATCTCGACAACTACCTGGAGGGGCGCGAGTTCCTGCTCGACCATTTCAGCGTGGCTGACGCCTATCTCGTCACGGTCATCAACTGGACCATGGCAACGCCGCCGATCGAGCTCGCGAAATGGCCGAACGTGAAAGCGTATTACGAGCGCCTGCGCCAGCGCCCGTCGGTCGCGAAAGCGGTCGCGGAGGAGTTCGAGCTGTACAAGGCCGAGCTGGCGCGGAAGAAGGCGGCGGCTTAAGGTCGGCTCATCAAGACATCGTCCCGGCCATCAAGGCCGGGACGATTTTGTTTACGCCTCACCGCGCGTAGCCATACACCGCAGCCGCGTTGTCTGCAGACACCAGCCCGCTCTCGACATCGTCCTTGACCGCGGCGCGATCGCGTTCGCTCGGCGCGCCGATGCCGGCGCCGCCGGGCGTTTGCACCACCAGCCGGTCGTCCGGCGGCACCTGCTGGAATCCCTTGCCGCGCAGCTTCTTGCCGGATTTCAGGCCGACATAGCCGGCCTCACCGTTCTTGCCACCATCACGCCCGCGCGGAGGGTGGTCGATGCGATCGAACGCTGCCAGAATGTCGAAGGGCGCATCGACGCCGCTGCCGACCTCGATGATCTGGCCGAGACCGCCGCGAGTGCGCCCTGCTCCGCCGGAATCCGGACGTAGCTCTTTACGCCAGAAGATCAGCGGTGTCTGCGTCTCCGCGATCTCGACCGGCGTACCGCGCACGCCGCTCGGGTAAGCCGTCGCTGAGAGGCCGTCCTTCGCAAAGCGGGCGCCGGTGCCGCCGTTGGAGGTCACCGCCATCGAGAACCCGTAATTGCCGCCGACGCCGGAACGCGTCTGGCCGCGCACGTTGAGATTCCACAGGCACGAGGTGCCTTCGGCCGGCACGCGCTCGGGAATGATCTGGCGCAGGCAGCCGAACACGACGTCGGGCAGCATCTGGCCGATGATATGACGCGAGGCGACCGGCGCGGGCTTCGGCGCATTCAGAATCGCACCCGCAGGCGCCGACACCGTCAGCGGCGAGAGCGAGCCGGCATTGTTGGGTATCTGCGAGGCGACGACGCAGCCGAGGCCGAACACCGTGTAGGCTGTCGTATAGGACAGCGGCACGTTGATGCCGAACCTGGAGGCGACCGAGGTGCCATCGAAATCGACGTGGATCCCCTCGTCCGAGATCGTCAGCGTCGCCGCCAGCGTCACCGGCGCATCGTAGCCATCGACCACCATGGTGTTGCGCCAAGTGCCCTTCGGCAGCTTGGCGATCTCGGCGAGCACGGCCTCGCGCGAGCGCTCGCAGATGTAGTCACCGAGCTCGTCGAGCGTGTCGATGCCAAACTCCGTCATCATCTCGACCAGGCGCTCGCAGCCGACGTCGTTGCAGCCGGCGAGCGAATAGGTGTCGCCCTCGGTGTCGATCGGCAATCGTGTGTTGGTGCGGATCATCGCCATCAGCGTCTCGTTGACGACGCCCTGGTCGATCAGCTTCAGCATGGGGATATAGAGCCCCTCCATGAACACGTCGGTCGCGTCAGGGCCGAAGCCGATGCCGCCGATGTCCATGAGATGGCTGGTGCAAGAGAACAGCGCGACGACCTTGCCGTCTTTGAAGCACGGCGTGGTGACGACGAAGTCGTTGAGATGACCCGTGCCCATCCAGGGATCGTTGGTGATGTAGGCGTCGCCCTCCTTCATCGTCGCAAGCGGGAAGTGGTCGATGAAGTGCTTGACCGATTCCGCCATCGAATTGACATGCCCGGGCGTACCGGTCACCGCTTGCGCCAGCATCCGTCCCTTGAGGTCGAACACGCCAGCCGAGAGATCGCCGCATTCGCGGACGATCGGGCTGAACGCAGTGCGCAGCAACACCTGCCCCTGCTCCTCGACCACGGCGATCAGCCGGTGCCACATGATCTGGAGGTCGATCAGGCTCGCGCCTTTTGCCTTGCTCATGATCAGGCTGCCTTCCGTTCCATGACGATGCTGCCGGCACCGTCGATGTGGGCGTCAAAACTGTTGGAGACGAAGGTGGAGGTTTCGTCCTCCGCGATCACTGCGGGCCCCGCAATCGTCGCGCCAGGCGCCATGTCCTCGCGGCGATAAAGCGGGATCTCGATGACTTCGCCCGCGCGACCGTCGAAGAACTTGCGGCTGCCGGAGGCCTTGGCCGCGGGCTTGCGCGCAACAGCCGCAACGGCGGATGGATTGCGTGCGTCAGTGGTTGCAAGCACCGACCAGCTCAGCACCTCGATCGCAGCGCCCGGGATCGGGCGCTCGAACATCGCGGAATAATCCGCCTCGAACTTCTGGCGCAGGCCGGCGAGATCAGCCGACGTCAGCGGCCGGTTCGGCAGCTCGACGGTGATCTCGTGACCCTGGCCGACATAGCGCATGAAGGCGGCACGGCGCTCACGCACCGGCGCACCTGCAGCACCGGGCTCGACCAGCGCGCGGGCTTCGGTCGCCATCTCCTGAAGCAGACCGGAGACGGCGCTCGTATCGAAATCGTCGAGCCGAACGTGACGGCTGCGCACGAGTTCATAAGCGATCGGAGCTGCAAGGAAGCCGACCGCCGAGCCGACACCGGCATTCGACGGCACGATGACGCGCGACACGCCAATCTTCTCCGCGACGCGCGCCGCATGCAGCGGCGCCGCACCGCCGAACGCAATCAGCGTGTGCTGGCCGACGATCTCACCGCGTTCGACCGCGTGAACGCGCGCAGCACTCGCCATGTTCTCGCAGACAACCTCGTGCACGGCATAGGCTGCGGTCTCCGCGGACAAGCCCAGCGGCTCGCCAACGTTGCTCAGCAGGGCCTTCTTTGAAAGCTCTGGATCTAGCTTGATCGTACCGCCCGCAAAGGCATCGGGATCGATCATACCGAGCGCGACGTCCGCATCCGTCACGGCAGGACGCTGGCCGCCGCGGCCGTAGCATGCAGGCCCCGGTTCCGACGATGCGCTCTCGGGACCGACGGTGACGCGCTTCATCGCATCGACATGGGCGATGGAGCCACCACCGGCGCCGATCTCGACCATCTCGATCACGGGAATACGCACCGGCAGGCCTGAACCTTTCAGGAAACGCGCGGCGCGATCGACCTCGAATACGCGCGAGGTCTCGGGCTGATACTTTTCAATGAGGCAAATCTTTGCGGTGGTACCACCCATGTCGAACGACAGCACCTTGCTCTCGCCGAGGCGCGCGGCAATCTGCGCCGAGAAGATCGCGCCGCCGGCAGGGCCGGATTCAACGAGGCGCACCGGAAAGCGCCGCGCCGTCTCGATCGAGGTGACGCCGCCGCCTGAGGTGACGAGATAGATGGCGCCGCGAAACTGCTCGACCTGCAACGCATCCGCCATGCGCGCGAGATAGCCGTCGATCAACGGCTGCACATAGGCGTTCGCAACCGCCGTCGACGTGCGCTCGTATTCGCGGATCTCCGGGCACACCGCCGACGACACCGTCACGGAAATGCCGGGCATCTCTTCAGCCAGGATCGCGGCCGCGCGGCGCTCGTGATCGGGATTGGCATAGGAGTGCAGGAAGGCGATCGCGACGCTCTCGACCTTCAACTCGCGCAATCTTGGCACGAGTGCCCGCACCGCAACTTCGTCCAGCGCGAGACGGACAGCCCCGTGGGCGTCGATGCGCTCGGGCACGGTGAAGCGCAGGCTCCGCGGCGCCAGCGGCTTCGGCTTGTCGATGGTGAGATCATACTGGTCGTAACGGCTCTCAGTGCCGATATCGAGCACATCGCGAAAGCCGTCGGTCGCAATCAGCGCGGTCTTGGCGCCGCGCCGCTCGATGATGGCGTTGGTCGCGAGCGTGGTGCCGTGAATGAAGACGTCGATGTCGCTGATATGCGCGTGCGCATCGGTCAGAATGAGACGCATTCCGTCCAATACCGCCTGCTCGGGCCGCTGCGGCGTCGTCAATACCTTGCGGGTTTTGCGCACCTCGCCCACGTCAAGCACGATGTCGGTGAACGTGCCACCGATATCAACGGCAAGCCGCACTTCGGCTCCTTCAAGCATTCCAAAATTCTCCGGCTGATCGTCAAGATTGACGGCAAAAATGCAGCAATTTCCGTGCCATCGAGCACCCTGGAAACGCTGCACCAAGCTATTCTGCTTGGCACCCATGCAATAGGCAAGAATTGTTCGCCCGGCGTCAGATCAGAGCAGGAATGCAAGCGCCGCCTCGCAGCGCTCCTCGACTTTCAGCGTCAAGAGATCGTCGGCACGGGTACGCCCGAGATTGATCGCGGCGATTGGGATTTGCCGTTTTGCGGCGGCCTGTACGAAGCGAAAACCCGAATAGACCATCAGTGACGAGCCAACGATCAGCATCGCGTCGGCCTGCGCCAGATGATCCTGCGCAGTCGCAACCACGTCGCGCGGGACATTCTCGCCGAAGAACACCACGTCGGGCTTGAGGATGCCGCCGCAGGCCTCGCAGGCCGGCACCTTGAACGACGAAAAATCCGCGTGCTCCAAATCGGCATCACCGTCGGGTGCATCCGCCGCATCGAGCGTCAGCCACTCCGCATTGGCGCGGCCGAGCGCATCCTGGAATTCGTTGCGCGGTATCTTCGCCCCACAACCCATGCAGCGGACCAGGTCGAGCCGGCCGTGCAAATCAATCACCTGCCGATGGCCGGCGGATTGATGCAGCCGATCGACATTCTGGGTCAGCAGCATCTCGCAGCGACCATTGGCCTCGAGCCGGGCCAGTGCGTGATGCGCATCGTTCGGCTTTGCCTGACCGAACCGCCGCCAGCCGATCAAGCTGCGCGCCCAGTAGCGCTGGCGCGTAGGCTCTTCGGACATGAAGGCCTGGAAATTGACCGGCTGGGTCCGCTTCCAGTTGCCGTGGCTATCGCGATAGTCGGGAATGCCCGAATTGGTGCTGCAGCCGGCGCCGGTCAGCACGAACAGCTTTTCGTGCCGGTCGACGAAGTTCTGGAGCGGAGGGTGTGTCATGGCGCAGATGTAGTCTGCACCGCGGCATTTTGCCAGATCACCCTCTAGCTCGCCCAGTTGTCGCGAAATTCGGGGAAGAGCGTCAGGCCTCCGCAGGCATAGATGGTCTGGCCGGTGATGTAGCTGGCATCATCCGAGGCGAGGAAGGCGAACACCGCGGCCATTTCTTCCGGCGTGCCGACGCGGCCGAGCGGAATGTGGCTGGTGACGAGGTCGCGCTTCTCGGTATCGCCTGTCCAGGCTGCGTTGATCGGGGTGTCGATCGCGCCGGGACCGACCGCATTGACGCGAATGCCACGGCCAGCAAATTCCAGCGCCAGCGTCCGCGTCAGATTGGCCATGCCGCCCTTGCTGATCGAATAGGCGAGATAGCCGGGCTTTGGAATGATCTGGTGGACGCTGGAGCAATTGATGATGCTGCCGCCTCCGCCGCGCGCGACGAAATGTGCGAGCGCCTTCTGTGCGCAGAGCACGGCGCCGTTGAGGTTGACGTCGATGATGCGGCGATAGGTTTCGATGTCGAGCGCCTCGCTGGGCGACTCCTTTTGAAAGCCGGCATTGTTGACGAGACAGTCGAGGCGTTTCCAGCGCGCCAGGAGCGTCTCGAACATCGTAGCGACCTCCTGCCCATTGCTGACGTCCGCCTTGACGATGACGTGATCGAGCTTGCCATGACCGCGATCGTTTGATCCCGTCCGTGCCAGCGCAAGTGTCTCCTCAGCCCTCCCGGAATGATCGAAATAGTTGATGGCGACGGTCGCGCCTTCCTGTGCGAGTCTAACGGCAACGGCACGGCCGATGCCCTGGGAAGCACCAGTCACCAGCGCATAGCGGCCAATGAGGCGTGACGGAAAGGTGGTTGAGTTGGTCTGTGGCATAAGGATTCTCCGGATGCCTGATCATGGGCGGAACCGGCATTTGGTTCCATCCATCAACGCATCCCTGGGATTCAATCCGCGCGGCGCGCGATTGGCGAGGTCAGGATCTGATACAGGATAATCGCGCCAAATGTCGCCGTACCTATCCCGCCGATCGTGAACGCGCCGAATTTGAGCGTGAGATCGCCGGCCCCCGCAGTCAGTGCCACGGCAACGGTGATCAGATTCGCCGGGTTGGAAAAATCGACCTTGTTCTCGACCCAGATCCGGCCCGCCATCGCCGCGATCAATCCGAACAGCACGATTGAGAGTCCGCCGATCACAGGACCGGGGATCGACAGAATCAGCGCGCCGAATTTCGGCGAGAAGCCGAGCAGGATCGACACGGTTGCGGCAAAGGCAAACAGCAGCGTCGAATAGACCTTGGTCGCCGCCATGACGCCGATATTCTCGGCATAGGTGGTGACGCCGGTGCCGCCGCCTGAGGCCGCCACGATGGTCGCGAGACTGTCAGCGAACAGGGCGCGGCCGAGATAGGCATCGAGGCTCCGGCCCGTCATCGCGCCGACGGCCTTGATGTGACCGAGGTTCTCGGCGACGAGGATGACCGCAACAGGCGCGATCAGGAAGATCGCATCGGCCGTGAAAGTCGGCGTGGTGAAATTCGGCAGGCCGAACCACGGCGCGGCCGAGAGTTGCGTGAAGTCGATCGGTTTGCCGAAGCCGAGGCCGTTCGCAAACAGCAAGTACAGCAAATATCCGCCGATCGCCCCTAAGATGATAGGCAAGCGTCGCCATAGGCCGGGCGCTGCCACGGAGACGATTCCGATCATCAGAACCGTTGCAAGCCCGATCCAGGTCTCGAATGCGTTGGCACTCACCGCCTTGACCGCGACGGGCGCGAGGTTGAGGCCGATCGCAGCGACCACGGCGCCGGTGACGGCCGGCGGCATCAGGCGCTCGACCCAGCCTGTGCCCGACCACATCACGATCAGCGCGATCACGCAGTAGAGAACGCCGGCACCGACGATGCCGCCGAGCGCAACGGAGATGTTCGGGTTCGGCCCATGCCCGGCATAGCCGGTAGCGGCGAGGACGACGGCGATGAAGGCGAAGCTCGAGCCGAGATAGCTCGGCACGCGGCCGGCAACGATGACGAAGAAGATCAGTGTTCCGATGCCCGAGAACAGCACCGCAACATTGGGATCAAATCCCATCAGCAGCGGCGCGATGATCGTCGACCCCGACATTGCAACGCAATGCTGGAGACCGGAGACGATGGTCTGCCCCCATGACAGCCGCTCCTCTGGCATGATCACGCCCGAGGTCTTCAGCTTCCAGCGTGGAAAATAGCCGTGTGCCTGCTCGTCCGAGCTCGTTGCGTTCGACATGTTCCCCCCATTGCGGTGCAGCGATTGATCTTCGTGCGATCCGACAAAAATGTGATTGTTGCTTATACCGACATCATCACATGATGTGAATCATGCGAGATCAATGCGTTCCGGAATTTTGCTTATGACACAGATTGCGATCCAGCCAGCCGCCCACCGCCGGCACCAGCCCTGGTACAAGATCCTCTACGTCCAGGTGCTGATCGCGATCGCGTTCGGCGTGCTCATCGGCTATTTCTATCCGGACCTCGGCAAGGCCCTCAAGCCACTCGGCGACGCCTTCATCGCGCTGATCAAGATGATGATCGCGCCGGTGATCTTCTGCACCGTCGTGCACGGCATCTCCTCGATGGGCGACCTCAAGCGCGTCGGCCGGGTCGGACTGAAGTCGCTGATCTATTTCGAGACGGTCTCGACCGTCGCGCTCGCCATCGGCCTCCTGGTTGGCGAGATTCTCCAGCCCGGCCATGGTTTCAACATCGATCCTGCCACCATCGACCCGAAATCCGTGGCGACCTATGTCACCAAGGCACATGAAGACGGCATCGTTGCCCATCTGATGGCGATCATCCCGGACAGCTACGTCGGCGCGATCGCGCGCGGCGATCTCTTGCAGGTGCTGCTGGTCTCGATCCTCTCAGGGTTCGCGATCGCCTTCCTCGGCAAGGCCGGCGAGCCGATTGCGGAAGCAATCGACAAGGCCGCAAAGATGTTCTTCGGCATTATTCGCATCATCGTGCGCGTGGCGCCGATCGGCGCGTTCGGCGCGATGGCGTTCACCGTCGGCGCCTATGGCCTCGGCTCGCTGCTCAACCTCGCTGCCCTGATCGGCACATTCTATCTCACCAGCATCCTGTTCGTGCTGATCGTGCTCGGCTCGATCGCGCGGCTGGCCGGCTTCTCCATCATTCGCTTCGTCGCCTACATCAAGGACGAACTCCTGATCGTGCTGGGCACCTCATCGTCGGAAACGGTGCTGCCGCAGATGATCCAGAAGATGGAGCATCTCGGCGCCTCGCGTTCGGTGGTCGGCCTCGTGATCCCGACCGGCTACAGCTTTAACCTCGACGGCACCAACATCTACATGACGCTGGCAACGCTGTTCCTGGCACAGGCGACCAACACGCATCTGACGATCTGGCAGGAGCTCGGCATTCTCGGTATCGCGATGATCACCTCGAAGGGCGCATCCGGCGTGACCGGCGCGGGCTTCATCACGCTCGCCGCGACGCTGTCGATCGTGCCTGACATTCCGATCCAGTCGATCGCGATCCTGGTCGGCATCGACAAGTTCATGAGCGAGTGCCGCGCGCTGACCAACCTGATCGGCAACGGCGTCGCCTGCGTCGTCATCAGCATCTCCGAAGGCGAGCTCGATCGCGAGGCGCTGCACGAGACCATGGCGCATCCGCTGGAGATGGGCGAGGCGCTGGAGCCTGGCGGCAGCGCGTAGAAATCGAAAACAGCGGAGCCCGGTTCCGTTGCGGTAGTTTCCCGGAGTAGAAATTTCATAGGACTGGAGTCACAACACCGGTGTTGGGATCACCGATTGATACTCATCCATTCCACCCGACGCACTGGGGGCAGAGCGTCGGGTTTTTGAAGAATTATTGCGACGATAAGCCGAGCGGGATCAGATGATCCCGACATCGGCACGAATACTTCAATCGGCGAGAGCGAGCCGGCGCGTGACCCCGATCGCGTCCAGGAACGCCTCGTCATGGCTGACGACCAGCAGCGCGCCGTCATAGGCCCGCAGGCCCGCTTCAACCGCTTCGATGGATTCGAGATCGAGATGGTTGGTCGGCTCGTCCAGGATCAGCAGCGACGGCGGCGTCGACGCACCGAGCACGCAGGCGAGCGCCGCACGAAACAGCTGGCCGCCGCTGAGACTGCCGACGATCTGCAACGCCGCATCCGCACGAAACATGAAGCGCGCCAAAGCGGCATGGCATTCGTTCGCGCCCGCCTTCGGATTGAGACGCCTGAAATTATCGAGGATCGAGATCGCCGGATCCAGCAGGTTGACCTTCTGGTCGAACAACGCGAAGTCTGGCCTGACCCGCAACACACCTGAGGCGGGCGGCAGCTCACCGGCAATCAGCTTCAGCAGCGTCGTCTTGCCGGAGCCGTTGGGGCCGACAATTGCGACGCGCTCCGGACCGACGATGGAGAACGACAGATCGCGCAGGATCGGCTGCCCCGGCCGATAACCGGCACTGACGCGATCGAGCCAGACGACCTCCCGCCCCGCCGGCAATTGCGTCGAAGGCAATTTCACGGAGAACGGCTGAAGGATTTCGATACGTCGGCGCGCGGTGTCGAGCGCATCAATCGCCTCCGCGCGTCGCCGCTCGGCAATCTGCGCAGTCTTGCCACCGCTGTCCTCGCTGCGATCCCGACGCGCGCCGGCCAGGATGCGCGGCATGTCGCCCTTGGCCTGCTTCTTCCTGCCGCCGCTGTCCTTGCGCGCTTTGCGTTCGGCGGCCTCCTGAGCCTTGCCGTCGATCTCCGCGAGATGCTTCTCGGCATGAGCGAGGCCGTGCCTGACGGCCGCGAGCTCTACCGCCTTCTGCGCGCGATAGCTGCTCCAGTTGCCACCGTAGCGCACAGCGCCGAGCGACGTCAGCTCGACGATGGCGTCCATCGTCTCGAGCAGGGCGCGATCATGGCTGACAACAATCGCGCCGCCACGCCAGGCCGAAAGCAGATCGATCACGGACTGGCGCCCGTGCCGGTCGAGATTGTTGGTGGGCTCGTCCAGCAGAAGGAAGTCTGGCTGCGTGAACAACAGCGCAGCGAGACGGACGCGCGTGACCTGCCCGCCCGACAAACGGTCCAATGCCGTATCGGGTACGATATCGAAACCGACGCGGGCAAGAGCGGATGCGAGGCGCGTTTCGAGCGTCCAGTCGACCTCATTGACCTCCTCGGCCGAGGCATCGCCGCGCTCGGCCCGCCGCAACAGGGCCAGCGCGTCGCGCACCCCGAAGAGGTCGACGACCGTCGCGCCGGCACGCAACTGGGCGTCCTGACGCAGCAGCCCGACTGTGCCGTTCACGATCACGCGGCCTGATTGCGGAACGTGCTCACCCGTGATCGCAGCGAGCAGCGTCGTCTTGCCGACGCCATTGCGGCCGACGAGACCGGCGCGTTCCGCGCCGAAGGTCAGATCGATGTTGGAGAGAAGTGAACGGCCGTCAGGCGTGGACAGCGACAGGTTCGACAGGATGATTGAAGCAGGCATGGAATTCCCCGTGAGCAATGCGGATGGGCGTTGCGGTCGGGGTAAAATCCATGGCTGCAAATATCCTTGATGAGAGTTGTTAATTAGCCGTGCTGAGGCGGGAGATCAAGCCGCCCCTCGACGCAGACGGCTTCTACGACGCCAGCCTGTCGAACTGAGCCTTGCCCGCCTTCATCACCAGCGGAATGTGCTCGCCCTGACCGAGCAGGCAAGAGACGTCGCGCAGCGGGTTGCCGTCGACCACGAGCAGATCGGCGAGCGCGTCGGGCGCGATGCGGCCGAGCTTGCCCTCCATGCCGAGCACCTCGGCCCCGATCACGGTCGCACTGGCGATGACCTCGCGCGCGCCCAGAATTTCGGCGCGGATGCGGAACTCGTCGCTTTGGAGGCGTTGCGACGGGCCAAGCAGATCGCTGCCATAGCCCATCTTCACGCCGGCCTTGCGATAGATCTCGAGCGAGCGCAGGCCGGCATCGCGGACGTCGGCGATCTTTTCGACGCTGGCCGGCGGCAGGCCGTATTGTGCGCCTTCATTGGCGAGCGCCTCATAGGTGATCAGGGTAGGCACCACATAGGCGCCCTTCTCGGCCATCAGGCGCGCGGTCGGCTCGTCGACGAGATTGCCATGCTCGATGGTACGCACGCCGCAGCGAACCGCGCGCGCGATTGCGGGAGCCGTGTAGGCATGGGCGAGCACGTAGGTCTGCCGGCCCTGCGCCTCGTCGACGATGGCGCGGATCTCGTCCTCGGAGTAGCCGAACGCGCCGACCGGATCGGTCGGCGAGGCAACGCCGCCAGACGCCATGATCTTGATCTGGTCCGCGCCCATTTGCAGCTCTTCACGCACGGCCTTGCGCACGGCATCGACGCCGTCGGCAACGCGCGACAATGCACCGACGCGCACGCAGCAAGGACATTCAGCGCTCGTCAGATAGTCCGACCGCGCGCGCCCGTCGCCGTGACCGCCGGTCTGGCTGAGCGCGCGGCCGGAGACGAACAGCCGCGGACCGTCGGTAAGGCCGGACTCGATGGCCTGCTTCATCGGGTGGCCGGCGCCGCCGGCATCGCGGACGGTCGTGAAGCCGCGACGCAACATGCCTTTGAGAATCAGCGTCGAACGCAGCGTCACCAGGACGTTCGGCATTTTCGCCTGCGCCGCCAGATTGAGCTCGATTGCGATCGTATGCACATGAAGATCGATCAACCCGGGCATCAGCGTCTTGCCCTTCAGATCGATAGTCCGATCTGCGGTGGCCTTGATCGGGCGATCCGAGACCTCTTTGATCAGAGTGTCCTCGACCAGCACATCATGGCCCATCAGCAATTCCGGCTGGAGCGGATCGAGCAGAGCGGCGTTCTTGAAGAGGATGCTGGACATGGCGGTTTCCTGTCAGGACTGCGCCGGCGCAAGCAGCGCCGGCAATGCGAGCTGGGCGAAGGGCAAAGACGCGGCAATGTCGTCTTCATCGTACCAATGCGCTTCGTGGAGCAGATTGAGCGAGCCGAGCGTGCGTCCGCGCCAGCGCACGGGCATGTTGAGGACGCTGGCGCATCCGAGTGAGGCGATCAGTTCGTGATCCGGGAACACGGCGCGCAAATCCGCGTCCGTGCGGCCGATATAGGCTTCGCCGCGGTCGAGCACCGCTTCGGTCCAGGGCCCCGGCGCCAGGCGCTTGCGTCCTCCCGTGGGATAGGGTCCGGGAAGGTTGGAATAGATCCGCGCGGCTTCGCCGGTCTCGCCGTCGTAAGTCAGGATCGTGAACAGCTTGTGTCCGATCGCAGACTCAAGGGCTACGTCCAGCGCCGCAAACAGCGCGCCCGGCTGATCCTCCTTGCACTGTGCCGTCGCAACGGCGCAGAGCAAGGGATCAGCCTTTGGTCTGGTGCGCGTCATGCCACCTCGCCCGCCGCGATCTCCTCCAGCGAACGGCCGCGTGTCGGCACGCCCATCAAGACGACGGTGACCGCTCCGAGCAGCAGCACCGTGGTGGTGACGCCGAACACGCCAGCGAAGCCAAAATTTGGATAGAGATAGCCGACCAGGATCGGCGAGACGATCGCGCCGATACGGCCGATCGCGGAGGCAAGCCCGGCCCCGGTGGTCCTGATCGGCGTCGGAAACACCTCGGCGGTGTAGGCATAGACGCCCGCATAGGTGCCGTTCATGAACAGCGACAGCAGAATTCCTGCGAACATGATGTGCTGATCGGTCTGCGCGAAGGCGAGGCCGAGCGCGCTGATACCGCCGAGTACCATGTAGGTCGCGATCGTCGCCTGCCGGCCGATGCGCTCGTTGAAATAAGCGGCGCTGAAATAGCCGGGAATCTGCGCGCAATAGATCGCGATCGAATAGCCGAAGCTCTTGGTGATGCTCATGCCGTTCTGGACCAACAGGCCCGGGATCCAGACGAAGAAGGAATAATAGCTGAAGGTGATCGCGAGCCACATGATCCAGGTCATGATGGTAATGCGCGCCTGACGGGCTGCCAGAAGGGCCGCGAAATTGGCGAGTAGCGATCCGCCGGTGCCCGCGGGCGCCGCGGCCTCGACAACTGGCTGCGGCAGGGCGATGCCCTCGCGCGCAAAGCTTGCCTCGATCTTGTCCAGGACGGCCTCGGCTTCCTTCTCCCGGCCGCGGGCCTCTAACCAGCGCGGCGATTCCGGAAGCGCCCGCCGCCACCACAGCAGCATGACAACCGGCACCGCGGTGATAACCAGCACGATGCGCCAGCCATTGTCATAGGAGGGAACGATGAAGTAGCCGAGCAAGGCCGCGGCGACGAAGCCGAAGGAGAAGAAGCCGGCCAGCGCACCGGTGAAGCTGCCGCGATAACGCCGCGCCACGAACTCCGCCAGATAAGGCGCGATGATCGCGCTCTCGGCGCCAGTGCCCATGCCGGCGACGATGCGGGCAACGAAGAAGGCCGACCAGCTATCGACCATCGCGCTGACGATTGACGCCACACAGTAGAGCGCGAGAGCCGACATCATCACCGCGCGGCGCCCGATCAGGTCGCCGAGCGTGCCGGCAAGCAGGGCCCCGAAGAGGAAGCCGATATAGGTGCTGCTGCCGAGCACGCCGATCTCGACGCTCGACAAATTCCACGCCGTGCGCAGCACCGGCAGGATGAACGCGAGCACCGCCGCATCCATCGCGTCGAACATGTAGCCAAGCCCGCCCATAAGTAGCAGGTGGGTGTGGAAACGCGCGAACGGAAGGCGCTCGATACGCGCCGATATCATTGACATGGAAGTCCCCCTCGATCTTCGCGGCCAGCCCACCGCTTGTCGTCCGGGAGGAAACAATAGACAAAATGACGTTATCGTCATAATTTATAATGGTGATCTAATACATCACCATGGTGAATATAGTGTCCTTCCGCGCGCTCGACCTCAATCTGCTGAAAGTGTTCGAGGCGCTGATGACCGAGGGCAGCGTCACCCGCGCCGCGAGCGTGCTGACGATGACCCAGCCCGCCGTCAGCAACGCACTCGCCCGCCTGCGTGATGCGCTCGGCGATCCCCTGTTCGTACGATCTGGCACCGGGATCCGTCCCACCCAGCGCGCCGTCGTGCTGTGGGAGCCGATCGGTGAAGCGCTGGAGACCGTCCGCAGCGCGCTCGACGAACAGGTGTTCGATCCCGGACGCGCGCAGACCGAGTTCAGCCTGTCGATGTCGGATTACGTCGCCTCGCTGGTGATGCCGAACCTGATGAACCATCTCGGCGACGTCGCGCCCAAGGCCCGCGTCCATACCGTCCCCAACACGATCCTCGACATTGCCGATCAGCTTGAAGACAACCGGGTCGATTGCGTGCTGAGCGTTTACGTCAACGAAGCGCAGCAGCCGACAGCCATTCGTTCACGCTCGCTCTGGACGGTCGACTATGCCTGCTTCATGCGCCGCGGCCACCCGCTCGCGGCCCAGAAGCGGCTCAGCACGCGCGCA
Source organism: Pseudomonadota bacterium (assembly GCA_023387695.1). GTDB lineage: Bacteria > Pseudomonadota > Alphaproteobacteria > Rhizobiales > Xanthobacteraceae > Bradyrhizobium. The sequence goes on from JAEWHT010000127.1 coordinate 56,093, forward strand.
TTCCTGAACGCTCGACATGTCGACGTCACTTTGGCCGGCAAGCGCGCTCCAACCTATGATCTCTTCCTCGCCTCACGCGGGCTGTCGCGCAATCTGGTCGCGACCGTCAACCATTACAGCGCCGCTTATGAGATCGTTCGGCAATCCGACCTCATCGCCGTGCTGCCGAGCGATCTCCGCTCGCAATCGCGCCACGCGTCGTTCCTACACGCGATGCCGCTTCCGCTGCGGGCGCCGCCGCGCATCGTCAGCCTGTTCTGGCACCAGCGCAACGACACCGTGCCCGCGCAGCGCTGGCTGCGTGAGACCCTGGTCGCGATGTTCGCAGAATCCGACTGACCGGATCGGCCTAGTGCGTCGAAGGATGGAAGCGGTCGATGCCGAGCTCGCTGACGCGCGTCTGGGTGCCGCCATTGACGATCAGCTCGGCCATAACAGCACCGGCGCCGGGGCCGAGCTGAAAGCCGTGCAACGAGAAGCCGAACTGGTGATAGAGCCCCTTGTGGCGGCTGCTCGGCCCAAACACGGGAATGTCGTCCTTCATCTTGGCCTCGATGCCGGCCCAGGCGCGGACGATGGTGGCGCTGCGCATCACCGGGAACAGCTCGAACACGGTGCGCGCGCTGATCGCGAGGCTCTTCCAGTCCAGCACCGTCTCGTTGCGATCCTGATAGGGCGTCGCCAGATGGCCGCCACCGATCAGCACGGTGCCGTTAGTGAATTGCTTGAAAGACAGCTTTCGTCCCCGCAGGATCACGACGGGGTCAATGAAGTGCGGCACGCGCGAGGTGATCATGAGCATCGGCGCGACGGTCTCGACCGGAACGGGCTCGCCGAGATCGGCGGCGATCTTGCCCGCCCAGGCACCGGCGGCGTTGACCAGCACCGGCGCGACAAAGGTTTCGGTGCCGACATCGACGCGCCAGAGACCGTCGCTGTAGCGAATATTAGTGGCCCCGACGCCCTCGCGCACGATGGCACCGAGCTGCTGGGCCTTGCGCCGGAACGCCGTCGTCGTCTGTGCCGGATTGGCGGCACCGTCACGGCGCGAGACGACGCCACCGGGACAGGTCTCCGCGACCGCGGGCACGAGACGCCGCAACTCCGTCGCGTCGATCAGCTCTTCATGGGTAAAGCCCAGCGCATTGAGCTCGGCGACGCGTGCGCGGCAGACCGCGAGCTCTTCCTCGTTCTCGGCGACCAGCACCTGGCCATGGCTCTCGAAGCTGCAATCGTCGTCGAGCAGGTCTTTGATCTTCTCCCAGATCCCCATCGAGCGGATCGATAAGGGGATCTCAGGGATATGTCGCGCGAGCTGACGGACGCCGCCGGCATTGACGCCGGAGGCGTGGCGACCGGCATAGTCCTTCTCGATCAGCACCGGCTTCAAGCCGGCGAGGCAGAGATGCAGCGTGGTCGAGCATCCGTGGATGCCGCCACCGACGACAATCGCATCCACGTTTTGCGTCATCCGCGCACCACGGCCTTGACGTCGTCTTCCGTTTTCGGGACGGCAGCGAGTTCGGCGAGTGTGATCGGCTTCACCGGCGCGCGCAGCCGGTAATAGCCGATCTCCTGCGGGGTCTTAGCCCGCGCCTGCGCCATCAGCTCGGTGACGGTAAGGCCGCAGAGCCGACCCTGGCACGGACCCATGCCGGTGCGGCGATAGGCTTTGAGCTGGTTCGGTCCAGTCGCGCCGATCGCGACGGAATCGAGCACGTCCTTCGCAGTGACCTCCTCGCAGCGGCAGACGATGGTGTCGCCGGAGGGAATGCGGAACTGCGGAGCCGGGCGGAACAGTGTGTCGAGGAAAACGCGACCGCGCTCGGCCTTGGCAAGCTCAGAACGGAGCGTCGTCATCGCGGGCAACTTCGCAGCAGCCGCAGGCGCCAGTGCTTCCACGGCGGCTCGCGCCGCAATGCGACCGCGTACCACAGCGGCATTCGCACCGCCGATGCCCGCGCCATCGCCGGCGATCGCGATGCCCGCCACCGACGAATTTCCGTTCGCATCGAGCACGGGGGACCAGCACAATTGGAGATCGTCCCATTGATGTTTGATGTCCGCGGACATCGCGAGGTTGACGTTAGGGACGACGCCCTGATGCAGAAGCAGCAGGTCAGCCGGGATGGTCTCGCGCTTGCCGCCGGCGACATAGCTGACGCTCGCGAGCTGGCCCTCACCGGCCGCAGAGAGCTCTGACACGCCGGAGACGACCTGCACGTTCGCCTTCACCTCGCGCATCATCGACAAGCCCTTGCTGAAATACGGCGAGGTCAGGAAGGCGAATGCATAGGGCAGCGCCGCGAAATAATTGCCGCGCTCGGTGGTTTCGAGGATGCGGTCGATGCGGCCGCCGAGCCGCAGGATCTGCGCGGCGAGCAGCCAGAGCAGCGGCCCCTGCCCTGCGATGACGGCGCGTCCATCGGGCACCAGCGCCGATGACTTCAGCATTGTCTGTGCCGCACCCGCGGTCATCACACCCGGCAGCGTCCAGCCGGGAATCGGGAATGGCCGCTCCAGTGCGCCGGTTGCGAGGATCACGCGCTTTGCCTTGGTGAAGGCGGAGGCGCCACCGATCGAGGCGGCGATATCGAGATTGCGATCAAGGCTCCAGACGGTGGCCCGATGGATGACCTCGGCATTGCTCGCTTTCAGCGACTTGACGAGATCGGCCCCAACCCAATAGTCGGCACCGAGCTGATTGCGATCGGTCACCGGCGTGGAGGAGATGGCACGGAACACCTGCCCGCCAGGGCCAATGTTCTCGTCGAGCAACAGCGTTGAGAGACCCGCTTCGGCCGACGTCGCCGCGGCCGCGAGACCCGCAGGCCCGGCACCGATCACCACGACATCGTATTGTTCGCGCTTGGGAGCCACACTCATCGTCCGATCTCCCGCTTGCCCTTCTGAATTTCGATCTGCATGCCCTCGGCGACGGGCACGAGGCAGCCCTGGCGGTTGCCGACGCCGTCGATAGTGACGAGGCAGTCAAAACAAACGCCCATCATGCAGTAAGGAAGACGCGGCGAGCCGCTCACCGCGGTCGAACGCCGCGCATCCTGACCGGATGCCAACAGCGCTGCAGAAACCGTGTCGCCCTGGCGCGCCGCGACGGCCATGCCGTCGACGAAGATCTGCACCTGCGGACGCTTGTCCTGTTCGGATCGTCTAAACATGGGATGCCTCTTGGCTCCTTGATATCTCTAATAGCCGCTGTTGTTCGCCGCGCCCACGCCGCCGAAGCGACTGGCCGAGAACGCGCCGACCAGTTCCGGCTCGAGCGCGCCCTGCGCAATCATGCGCGCAACATCGAAGGCGTGGTTGGAGGCGAGCGTCACGCCGGAATGACAGCAGGCGACGAAGGCGCCGGGATGCGTCTCCGACTGGTTGTAGATCGGAAAGCCGTCCTGCGGCATGACGCGGATGCCGGACCAGCTCCTGACGACGTTGAGCCGCGCGAGATGCGGAAAGATGCGCTGCGCGCGATCAGCCATCACGCCGCTGATCGATGGCTTCCAGGCGCGATCATCCAGTTCGTCTTCCTTGCTGTCGCCGATCATCACCGTGCCCTCGTCGGTCTGGCGGATCGTGGTCAGCGGATGCGGCAGGAATGGCATAGTGCGCTCGGTCACCACAACCTGACCACGGGTCGGGCCCATTGGCGCATAGAGGCCAACCATCGGCGCCAGCGTCTGGTTGGCGTTGCCGGCCGCGAGCACGACCTTGGCGGCGCGCAGCTCGCCCTTCGGCGTGGCCAAGCGGAATTCACCGCCGCTTTTGCTGATCGCCGAGACCGGCCGCTCCGGGAAATAGTCGATGCCGTAATCCCCAAAGCCGGTATGGAAGGCACGGAACGTGCGCAGCGAATTGACATGGCCGTCCAGCGGACAATAGCTGCCGCCGGACACTTCGGGCCCGATCAGCGGCAGCGACTTCTTCACCTCGGAGGCCGAGAGCATCTCCATCTTGTAGTCGGCAGCGCCCGTCTGGTTGTGCATGCGCTTGACGAGCTCAGTTCGCTGGCCGAATTCGTCGTCGCCGAGCGTGAGATGAAAGCCGCCGTTCTGCTGGAGCGCGACATCGAGGCCGGTCTGCTGCTTCAGCTCGGACGCAAGACGGCCCCAGGCTTCCGAGGCTCGCACGGTCCACACCGTGTAGGCGGGCATGCCGAGGCCCTTGCTCTGCACCCAGACTAGCGCAAAGTTCGCGCGCGAAGCGCGCTTGGTGATGTCGCCCTCGTCGAGCACGGCAACGCTCTTGCCGAGCCGACCGAGGCCCCAGGCAATGGCGGAGCCGAGCAAACCGCCACCGACGACGGCGACGTCATAATCTTTGGGCATGCGTTCTCCTATCGTCCCGTGTCGCCCTTGCCGGCGAGCACGCGGTCGAGCCCGTAGAAGCGATCGAGCAGAATGAGGGCGGTCATGGTGACAGCGATCACGCAGGCCGAGACCGACGTCACCAGCGGATCGATGTTGTCCTGGATATAAAGGAACATGCGCACGGGCAACGTCTCCGTTCCAGGCGCGGCGAGGAAGACGGTCATGGTGAGATCGTCGAAGGACTGGATGAAGGCGAGCGCCCAGCCGCTAATCACGCCGGGCAGGATCAGCGGCAAGGTCACGCGGCGGAACAGCGTCCAGCCGCCGGCGCCGAGCGAGACCGCAGCCATCTCGACCGTACGGTCCATGCCGGTCGCCGCCGCCAGCGTCAGCCGCAACGCGAACGGAAACACGATGATGACGTGCGCGATGATCAGCGCAGCAAAGCTGCCGCCGAGGCCGGCCGAGGTGAAGAAGCGCAGGAAGGCAATGCCGAGCACGACATGCGGGATCATCAGCGGCGACAGGAACAGCGCCGCCAGCGCATCGCGCCCGCGAAAACGATAACGCGCGATCGCCAGCGCCGCCGGCACCGCGAACAGCAACGCCACAAACGACGACAGCGCGCCGAGGCCAAGGCTGACCCAGAACGCGTGAATGAATTCAGGGTAGTTGCCGATCGCCCTAAACCAGCGCAGCGAGAACCCGTTGGTCGGCAGTGAGAGAAAACCTTCGGGCGTGAAGGCGACAAGGCACACGACCACGATCGGCGCCACCATGACGATGACGAAGATGGTGTGGAAGATCAGCGCGAGCGGGCCGTTCCGTCTCATCGGAACACCTCCGCATAGC
>JAEWHT010000224.1 GCA_023387695.1 Pseudomonadota bacterium
CGAACTGCAGCAAGCGGTACGCGAGACAGGACTAGCCGTCACCGGCCCGAACTGCCTTGGCAATCTGAGTGCCGGCGAAAAGCTCTTCACCAATATCGACGACCGAATCGTCACCATGGAACAGGGCACGGTCGCGATCGCCGGGCAGTCCGGTGCCATCGTGATGGCAATCCGCCAGGCACTGGAGGATCGCGGCGTCGGCGTCGGCTACATGGTGACCACCGGCAACGAAACCGGACTCGAGACGCCGGACCTGATGCGCTATTTCGCCGAAGATCCGAGCATCAAGGTGATCGTGGTCTATCTCGAAGGCGTGCGCAATACCAAGGCGTTCCGTGACGCCTGCAAGGCCGCGCGCGCCGCAAGCAAGCCGGTGATCGCGCTCAAGCTCGGCGCGTCGGAGGGTGGCCGCGCAGCCGCAATGGCGCATACTGGCGCGCTTGCCGGCTCCATCGAAACGTTCGACGCGATCGCGACCCGCGAGGGCGTCATCCGCGCCCGCGGTCTCGACGAGTTGATCGAGACCACCGAATGCTTCGTCCACGCCGCCGTCCCGAAAGGCAATCGGCTCGCTGCAGTCTCGCTCTCGGGCGGCAAGCGCGGCATGCTGATCGATGCCTTCTACGCGGCGGGCCTGAATTTTGCACCATTGAGCCCGCAGACCAGCGGCGAGCTCGCAAAGATGCTGGGGCCAGGCTCGATCGTCGGCAATCCGCTCGACGCCGGCTTTGCCGCGGTGGTCGACCCCTCCGTCTACATGAAGTCGATCAAGCTGATGATCGACGATCCCGACATCGATGTCGTCATCATCGATGCCGAGCTGCCCAAGGCACCGCATGAGTTGCGCGAGCGAAACCTGCGCATCGTCGACGAGATGGCGAGCCGGGCCTCGAAGCCCGTGATCTATGTCAGCGCGATGTCGATCGGTTTCACCGAGTTCACCAAGGGTTTGCGCAAGTCGCTGCCGCATCTGACGGTCATGCAAGGGCTCGACCGCGCCGTCACCGCGATCAAATCACTGCTCGACTATGCAAAACTGCGCAAGGTCATTCCCGACCTCGTTCCGAATTCGAAGCCAGCCGCGCGCGCCCTGCTGGAGAAGACATTGAAGTCGGCGAGCGGAGCGGCCCTCGACGAGGTCGCGTCGAAGAAGCTCTTGAAGGCCTATGGCATCCCGATCTCAAAAGAGGGAATTGCGCAGACAGCGGCGGAAGCCGTGAAGATCGCCAAGCAGATAGGTTTCCCCGTTGTCGCCAAGGTCGTCAGCGCCGAGATCCTGCATAAGTCTGACATCGGCGGCGTGGTGCTGAATCTCATCAGTGCAGCCGAGGTGAAAAAGGCGTTTGCCGATATCACGGCACGGGTGAGCAAGCTGAAGGGTAAGCCGAAGCTCGACGGCATTTTGATCGCGCAGCAGGTCAAGGCCGATCTTGAGCTCGTGGTCGGCGCTTCGCTCGACGCCGAGATGGGGCCGGTCGTGCTGTTCGGCAGCGGTGGTATCGATATCGAGCTGATGAAGGACGTGGCGCTCGCCGGTGCACCGCTGGACGAGGCCGAGGCGCGACTGCTGATCGGCCGCACCAAGGCTGGTATCAAGATGCGCGGCTATCGCGGCAAGCCGGCCTTGCACGAGACCTCCGCCGTGAAGGCGTTGGTTGGCCTGTCCAATTTGATCGCTGATGCCGGCGACCGGATCGCCTCGATTGACGTCAATCCGTTCCTGATCAACACCAAGACCGGCGTCGCGGTCGATGCGCTGATCGTGCTGAACAATGCCGCGGCCAAACGGGCTGCCAAGCATTGATGTCGCGTGAGGCGGACAAGTCGTTAACCCGCCTTAGCTAACATTACGACCATCCGGGCTCCTTCCAACTTCCCCGTTTTGGTCGTAAAATCGCTATCTCATGGCACGCGCGAGCAATCTTGTGATCGGAACGGCGACGCTGACGGTGATCGCCGTCGCGTTCGGCGGCCTGCTCGGCGTGCAGAAATGGCGCGCCAGCCAGAGCCGCAGCCAGTTGCGCGTCGTGTTCGAAGGTGGTTCCGCGAGCGGCCTGCGCCGCGGTGGCCCGGTCAATTTCGACGGCGTGCCGGCCGGCCAGATCGTCTCGATCAAGCTGGAGAGCCCGCGCAAGGTCGTGGCACTGGTGTCGCTCGACAACGCCGCGCCGCTTCGCAAGGACACAGTGGCCGGCATCGAGTTCCAGGGTCTTACCGGTGTCGCCGCTGTCTCGCTGATCGGCGGCGCACCCTCCGCGCCGCCCGTGCCTCTCGATGTTGACGGCATCCCCATACTGACCGCCGATCTCAGCGATGCCGAATCCATCGTCGATACGCTGCACAGCGTCGATCGCTCGATCATCAGCAACGCGCCCGCGATCAAGGACGGCCTGCGTACGTTCGAAGACTATACTGCCGGCCTCAGGAGCAAAGGCGACGAGATCGATGCGGTGATGGTCAAGGTCGACAACGCGTTTGCGGGCTTCGACAAGGCGGTCACGAAGATCGAGGGAGCCGTGCCGGGCTTCGTCGACGGCAAAGCTGACGAGCTGTTCGAAAAGATCAAGGGACTGCACGAGCTCGCTGACACCATGAAGAAGAAATCGGCAAGCTTCCTTGACGACACCCGCCGCTCGCTGCTCGATGTCAGTGAAGCCGCCAACAAGATGAGCGGAACACCCGCCCCCGTCGCCGCCCCGCGCCCTCCGCGCAAGCCGACGCAGCAGAAACAGTAGAGCCTACCAGGTGTAGCGCACGACGCCCTTGCCGGCGTAAGAGCGCGTGACATTCGAGAACTCGCCCTCGAACGTTGCCGACGCAGACCAGCCGTTCATCCAGTTCATTTGCACGGAGGCCGTCGTCAATGCGGAATCGCGCGACAGCGCCGCGCCATTCACGACGAAGGCCGAACCCGGCAGCGACTGAAACACGGCGCCGATCGTGCGATCCGGATTGAAATCATGCGCCCAGGCGGCGCGCCCGCGCAGCGTCACAACACCGCCAGCCGCTGCAAACGATCTGTCGCCGCGAAAGCCGAGTTCGGTGCGGGTGCTGGTCACGTCCTTGGCGGCGTAGTTGAGGGCAAAAATGTTGTTGCCGACGACGGCGAACTCCGAATAGCTCGGCAGACTGAACATCGTAGCCTGCAACGCGGCATAGGGCGTCAGGCCGATCCACGGCGTCACCTGGCGATAGCCGCCTTCGATCCGGCCCGAAACGGCATTGGCATTGAATTGCGCGCGCAGCTGATCGGTACCAGCCGCCGTGACGATGCGGTTGGTGGTGACATCCTGCCAGCCATAGGCCAGCGCGGCCGTGATATAGGCAGGTCCGGCGTTGTGACGCACGAAAGCGCCGGCCTGGAACAGGTCTGAATGGCCCCAGCCGAGGCCGTTGATACCGAAGCCGGTGCCACCGCCGGCCAGCGCGAAACCCGCGACCGTCGACGGCGAGAAGCGATAATCGAGACCGACCGCAGTGCCGTAGACGCTGCTGTTGGTGTTGTTCGAGCCGAGCGCCGCACGACCATCGGTGGTCTGCGAGCCGCCGTAGCCGGCCGCCCAGACATCCCAGCGCTGCTCGAATGTCGCCGACGGCGCCTTGAGATAAATTGAGGCAAAGGCATCGCTCGGACGTTTGCCGGACGCGGCGTAGGCGTTCGCGCTGGTCTCGTCGGCGTAGGGCTGCGCGCCGGGAGAGCCGCTGCGCCCTCCGCCGAAGACGTCGGTCAGCAGACTCATGAACAGGCTCATCGCATCGAACGTGGTCTGCTGCGATCCCGTTGCCGGCTCGCCCGAAGCCTGCGACAGACCCTGAGGCGTGAGATTCGCCAGCGCCACGGGCAGGCTGCCGCCATTGTTGAAAATGCGGGTCAGGACGTTGGCGACGTTCTGCTGGTTGATGTTGAGGCCGCCGCCATAGCCGAGCACGAGATCGAGATATGCGTTGTTGGGATCGTAGCTCAGCGTCGTATGCAGGTTCGGGGACAGGCCGGTGACGACCGGATTGAAAGTATCAGGTAGCGTCCCCGCGGTCAGGATCTTGTAGTGATTTGCGATCGAACCGACCGGCACGACCATGACTGTCGCGCCATTGAGCGTCGATGTCCCGGTGACAACAGCGATGCCGTTGCTCGCACCCGACACCTGCACCAGATATGTCGACGCCGTCGTGAAGGTGAGATCGCCGTTGACGTTGAGCGTGCCGGTCGGATTGCCCGGCGCCACCGTACCGCCATTGACGTTGATCGTGTTGACGTTGCCGACGCCGCCGAACGTACCGCCGGTCGCAACGTTTACATTGCCATTGATGGTGCCGGCGAGAATGAGCGCGCCGCCTAGCACGTTCCAGTCCTGATTGCCGGTGCCGGTCACGGTCCAGGTCGAGCTGTCGACCTTGTTGAAGGTCGAGAAGCCATCATACTGGAGACCGATGCCGATCAGGCTGAGATTGAACGTATCCTTGCCGGTACCGCCAAGCTGAAACGTATCGGTGCCGGAGGCGAACACCTGGCCATTGATCACGCTGCCGGGGCCAAGGGTGAGCACGTTGCTGCCGCAGCCGCAGAGGTCAATCGCTGCGAAGCCGGTCGCAGCATTGATCGTGCCGGAGTTGAAGACGTTTCCGCCATTGCTTGTGCTGATGCCGATACCATTGGTACCGACGTTGATGACACCCGTATTGATCACCATATTGCTGGTCGAAATCGCCGACACCGAGATGCCGGTACCCGTATCGCCGACGGTGATGATGCCGCGATTGGTCACGACATTGTCGTCGCCGACCAGCTGGATGCCCTGAGCACTCGCCGCGCCCGTGATCTGACCGTTGTTGGTAATCGTGCCGGACGAGCCGGACAGGCCGACACCCACACCACCCGGACCGACATTGACCGTTCCGCCCTGGACCAGGACGGCGTTGTTGCCCTGAACCACCATGCCCGCGCCGGAGCCGAGGGTCGTGATCGATCCGGTGTTGGTCACCTTTGCGTTGATGCCGGCCACAAAGATGCCCGCACCAAATTGCGCAGCACTGATGTTTCCGGCGTTGTTGACGGTCTCGGTATTGCCTTGCGCGAAGATCGCAATGGCGCTTTGACCGACGGAAATCGTTCCGGTCGCCGTGTTGGTCACTGTGTTGCCGTCACCGACGGCAAAAATGCCACCGGAGAACCCGGCCGAGGCTCCGACCGTGACTGCACCGGCATTGGTGACGGTCGTGCCGCCGAAAACGTAAATGCCGATCGTGTTGTTGAGGCCGGTGATGGTGCCGCTGGCGGAATTCGTGATCGTATTGTTCACGCCAGCGAAAATGCCAGCGCCGTTGGCGCCGACCGACAGGCTACCGTTATTCGTAATAGCGTTGTTGTCCTGAACGGAGATCGCGGAGCCGAAATCGCCCGTGGTAATCGCGCCGTTATTGGCGATAGTGTTGTTGCTCAGCATCGAAATGCCGAGACCGCCATCGATCGCTGTGATGGTGTTGTTGTTCGTGACGGTGTTGAAATTGCCGCCGTTGATACCGGTGAGGCCCGAGCCAACCGATACCGTTCCGTTGTTGGTTACGACATTGGTGTCATTGACGTTGATGCCTGCCGTACCGTTGTCATTGACGGTCGCGCCCGTCAGCACATTCACGGTCAGATTGGTGACGCCGCCGCCGGCCGCAAAGCCATTGGTGTCGATACCGCTACAGGTGACGGTTTGGCCGCTCACAGCAGCGTCGGGCTGGCAGTCCGCGCGCGCCGGTGTTGCCGAGAGGCCGAGGGCGAATGCAATCGCCACAACAGACGGCACGACCACGCCAAGGCGCAGCGCAACCCGCCGGCTCGTTGGCAACCAAAACTCCACCCCAATACCCCCGGTCCGGCGCTCCCCAGCGGCGCCGACGGTAAAATAGGCGACCGGCTTCCTCCGTGGAACTACGGAATCGGTAGAATCGTCCGTTCGAGCCCGACCGGGGTTGATTCAACAATCCATGTTGTAACCGCGACACGTTTTGTCATGCAGAACTCCCGGTCCGCGCACCCGAAGCTGCGTCAGAATGACCGGCCATATGGATGGCCATTCACATCGATCGCCGGCCGTCCGAGGCTCTGCTGCTCAAAAATGGCTTACCGAGCCCTAATAATTGCTCGGCCCGGCCTCGTTCGGGATGCCATCGATCGGGCATTCGCCCGTGCCTGCAGTCGAGCGCGTCATGGCCTCGACCATGTCCCGCGTGCCTTCGGGATCGGCGATCCAGTTCTTGTAGAAATCATAGGGGCAGGCCGCGACGCCGCGCGGGCTTTCGCCGGAGTTGATCATGCCGGTATAGCCGCGATGGACCAGCTTGTAGAGATGGTTCTGCGACTGGCCGTTGCGACGCGCGTCGCGGATCAGATGCTTCGAGAGCTGGGCGTATTGGATGCCATACTCCTCCTCGCCGCATTCACCGAGCGTGCGGCCGTCGAAGCCGATGATCGCGGAGTGACCGAAGTATGAGTAGACGCCATCGAAGCCGGCGGCATTGGCGACCGCGACATAGACATTGTTCGCCCACGCCATCGCCTTGGAGATCAGTACCTGCTGCTCCTTGGCCGGATACATATAGCCCTGGCAGCGCACGATCAGCTCGGCGCCCTTCATGGCGCAGTCGCGCCAGATCTCCGGGAAATTGCCGTCGTCACAGATGATCAGGCTGACCTTCATCCCCTTCGGGCCTTCGGAGACATAGGTGCAATTGCCGGGATACCAACCTTCGATCGGCACCCAGGGCATGATCTTGCGATACTTCTGAACGATCTCGCCCTTGTCGTTCATCAGGATCAGCGTGTTGTACGGCGCTTTGTGCGGATGCTCCTCGTGCCGCTCGCCGGTCAGCGAAAACACGCCCCACACCTTTGCCTTGCGGCAGGCTTCGGCGAAGATCGCGGTCTCCTCGCCGGGCACGGCAGAAGCCGTCTCGTACATCTCCTTGGAGTCGTACATGATGCCTTGCGTGGAATATTCAGGGAAGATCACCAGGTCCATGCCGGGCAGGCCGGCCTTCATGCCCACCAGCATGTCTGCGATCTTGCGAGCGTTGTCGAGCACCTCGGCCTTGGTATGCAGGCGAGGCATCTTGTAGTTGACCACCGCGACGCCGACGGTGTCGTTGCTGCTTGAGATATCGCCGTGAAGCATGTTGAGCGCTCCTGTCTTTTATTGGCTTGAGGTTATCGCGCGCGTTAGTGGCTGATCATCCAGGGCCGCGCCGTCGGAAAGCCCTTTGCGCCGCTCTTCGTCTTGGTCACCAGCCGCGCGGGCTTCTTCCTGTCCGTCTCGCTCTTGTCCTTCACGGTCTTGCCCGACGAGCAGCAACCGCAGCCCGGGCCGTGCGAGGCCTTGTATTGCGCGAGCGTCTGCGGCGCGTGCGTGCTGCGTTCGTTGACGGCATGCGCCTTGCGCTTGTCGGCCGGCATGCAGAAGAAATTCGGCGCGGTCAGGATCACGCGGGGCGAAGAGACTTCGCAATGCGGGCAGGCTTGCGGATCGTCGCATTCCGCCATCGGGCGCAGATCCTTGAATGGACCACAATCGTCACAGAGATATTCATAGACCGGCATCGCATTATCCCTACGCTATTGCCTGTGAGAGAACGCCTCGCGGCGGATACGGGGCGGCAAACACACGCCGTCCCGCATCCCGTCGCGCAGGGACTATTTGTCCGGCGAGATCGGCATCTGGATGTCGCCGGTGATGTGCTTGATGGGACCCGCGGCCGACGGCATCACGTCGAAGTCGAAGATCTCCGTTGGTAGCCACAGCGTGGCGCAGGCGTTGGGTACGTCGACCACGCCCGAGATGTGGCCCTGGCAAGGCGCAGTGCCGAGGATCGAATAGGCCTGGGCGCCGGAGTAACCGAACTTCTTCAGGTACTCGATCGCATTCAAGCACGCCTGACGATACGCGATATGGACGTCGAGATAGTGCTGCTTGCCGGCCTCGTCGACCGAGATGCCCTCGAAGATCAGATAGTCCTTGTAGTTCGGCGTGATCGGCGACGGCTTGAAGATCGGGTTCTTGATCCCGTACTTCGACATGCCGTCCTTGATCACTTCCACCTTCAGGTGCAGCCAGCCGGCCATCTCGATGGCGCCGCAGAAGGTGATCTCGCCGTCGCCCTGGCTAAAGTGGAGGTCGCCCATCGAGAGACCCGCGCCCGGCACGTAGACCGGGAAGTAGATCTTCGAGCCACGCGAGAGATCCTTGATGTCGCAATTGCCGCCATGCTCGCGCGGCGGCACGGTGCGCGCACCCTCGGCGCCGATCTTGGCCTTGACGTCGCCCTTGGCGCGGCCGCCATGCGCGGTCGCCGCGAACGGCGGGTTGGCAAGGCCAGGCACGCGGGTCGGGTTGGTCGAGATCAGCTCGGCCTCGCGCTTGTTCCAGGTCTCCAGCATCTTCGGATCGGGCAGACAGCCGATCAGGCCGGGATGAATGAGGCCTGCGAAATTCACGCCGGGCACGTGGCGCGACGAGGTGTAGAGACCCTTGATGTCCCAGATCGACTTCTGCGCCAGCGGGAAATGATCCGTGAGGAAGCCGCCACCGTTCTGCTTGGAGAAGAAGCCGTTGAAGCCCCAGAGGCTCTCCTTCATCGGACCGACGTCGAGCAGGTCAACAACGAGGAGGTCACCGGGCTCGGCGCCCTTGACGCCGATCGGACCGGAGAGGAAGTGCACGATCGACAGATCGATGTCGCGCACGTCGTCGGCGGAGTCGTTGTTCTTGATGAAGCCGCCGGTCCAGTCGTAGGTCTCGATGATGAAGTCGTCACCGGGATTGACCCAGGCCACGATCGGGATGTCGGGGTGCCAGCGGTTGTGCACCATGTCATTTTCGTAAGCCGACTTGGTGAGATCGACCTTGATCAGTGTCTCTGGCATCGAGATGCTCCCCTTTACTACGGTTGGTTAGACGGACAGATATTTCGAGACCTGCGCGGCATCGACGCTGTCGCGCGGGTCATCGCGTACGATCGCGCCGTTCTCGATGACCAGCACGCGGTCGGCGATGTCGAGCGCGAAGCTCAGGACTTGCTCGGAGACGACGATCGAAAGACCCTTCTCGTCACGGATGCGCTTGAGCGTCCGCGCCATGTCCTTGATGATCGACGGCTGGATGCCTTCGGTCGGCTCGTCGAGCAGCAGCACTTTTGGTTTGGTCGCGAGCGCGCGGGCGATCGCCAATTGCTGCTGTTGTCCGCCGGAGAGATTGCCGCCGCGGCGGCCCTTCATTTCCAACAGGACCGGAAACAGCTCATAGATATCGCCGGGCACCTCGGAGCCGCCGGAGACCACGAGACCGGTCTCGATGTTCTCCTTCACCGTCATGGTGGAGAAGATCATGCGGCCCTGCGGCACATAAGCGAGACCTTTGGCGACGCGCTCATAGCTCGGCAAGCCACCGAGCTCGGCGCCGTCCATGGTCACCGAACCGCTCTTTGTCGGCAGGATGCCCATCAGCGATTTCATCAGTGTGGTCTTGCCCATGCCGTTGCGGCCCATGATCGCAACGATCTCGTTGGGCGCGACCTTGACGTTGAGCCCATGCAGCACCTCGCTCTGGCCGTAGGCGACGTGAAGATCCGAAATTGCCAGCATCGTCACGCCTCCTTAGTGACCCAAATAGACTTCAATGACCTTGGGATCGTTCTGCACCTTCTCCATCGTCCCCTCGGAGAGGATCTGGCCCTGGTGCAGCACGGTGACCTTGTGCGCGATGTCTTCGACGAACTTCATGTCGTGCTCGATCACCAGCACCGAGCGATTCTTGATGATGCGGTTGAGCAATTCGGCAGTTTTGGCGCGCTCGGACACGCTCATGCCGGCGACGGGTTCGTCCAGCATGAGGAGATCGGGATCCTGGATCAGCAGCATGCCGATCTCGAGCCACTGCTTCTGGCCATGGCTGAGCAGATCGGCGCTCATGTTCAGCTTGTCCTTCAGGAAAATCATTTCTGCGACTTCGTGCACGCGATCGCGCACGGCGGCATCGCGGGTGAAGGTCAGCGCTCCGAACACCGAACGTCCACGCGGATAGGAGATCTCCAGATTCTCGAACACGGTGAGATCGTCGTAGATCGACGGATTCTGGAACTTGCGGCCGACACCGGTCTTGACGATCTCGTTCTCCTTCATCCGCGTCAACTCCTTGCCGCGAAACTGGATCGAGCCTGAGGTCGCTTTGGTCTTGCCGCAGATCAGGTCGAGCACGGTGGTTTTGCCGGCGCCATTCGGGCCGATGATCACGCGGATCTCGTTCTCGTCGACATAGAAGGAGAGATCGTTGACCGCCTTGAAGCCGTCGAACGACACGGTGAGAGCCTCGACCGCGAGCAGAAATTCCTTGGGCTGGTGTCCAATGAGCATGACCTATTCTCCTCACTCCGCCGGGGCGCCGTCGGCGACCGAGCTGTCGGTCCAGCCATCAGGTTTGGGTTTGCGCGACGAGATCAGGCGGTCGATGCGCGGCTGCACATAGTCGCCCCAGATCCCGGCAAGGCCGTTCGGGAATGCGAGCACCACGGCGATGAACAATCCGCCGAGGCCGAATAGCCACAATTCGGGGAACGTCTCTGAGAGGCTCGTCTTGGCGAAGTTGACCAGCAGCGTACCGTAGATGGCACCGAGGATGGAGAGCCGGCCGCCAACCGCGGTGTAGATCACCATTTCGATCGACGGCACGATGCCGACGAAGGACGGCGACATGAAGCCGACCTGCAGCGTGAACAAGGCGCCCCCGATAGCGGCGAGCGCGGCCGCCAGGCAGAACGCGAACAC
>JAEWHT010000286.1 GCA_023387695.1 Pseudomonadota bacterium
GATCAAGACGATGCTCAACGGCGGCGCGTCGTGGCTCGATCAAGCGGTGCTGGCAGAGTTCCTGTCGAGCGGCAGATACGCCTCCCACGTGCAGCGTGTGCGCGCGCATTATCGAGCCGGGCGCAACATGCTGGTCGCATCGCTGCGGCGCTCCTTCGGGGACGTCGCGCTCGGCGGCGGCAATGCCGGCCTGCAGCTGTTCTGGCAATTGCCGCCGGGCGTGCCACAAGCTCGGATTTTCGAGCTTCAGGCGCGTCGCGGCCGGATCGGGGTCTACAGCCTGGACTCCGTACCGGTGCGTGCCAGCGAAACCGGCACGCTGGCGAAACGCGGCATCCTGCTGGGCTTCGGCGGCCTCAGCGAGCGCCAGATTGAAAAGGGCATCGCCAAGCTATCGGATATCGTCGACGACGCACTTGACGATCATGTCACCGAAATCGACCAGCTCCTCATCGATCTGCCATTGGATCGTCCGCCGATTCCCACCGCGCGGATTCGCGGGATGGCGGCCTCAGCAAAAAAACACGAACCGGCTCTAACCGCACGGCGCGGCAACAGAGAAGAATTCCAGACCCTCGCCCAACTCCAATACGGGTCCGACATGCCGCTGCTGAAGAGCATTTACCACTATCCGGTCAAGGGACTGAGCGGCCAGGCGCTCACCAGCGCCAGGCTGACACGGGGGCAACCGTTTCCGAACGACCGCCAGTTCGCGCTCGCGCGCCCCGGCGTGCCGCTCCAGGCCGACAATCCGCGCTGGGCAAAGAAGGGCCTGTTCGTCATGCTCATGCTCGAGGAAGCCTTGGCAAAGGTGAAAACCCATCTCGACCCGGAGACGCTGCAATTCGAGATTCGCTCGGGCAATCAGACCATCCTGACGGTCAATCTCAACGACAGCAGCGCAAAGGCCACGATCGAAGACTATTTCCACCAGCTCGTCCCGACACTGCCTGCGCCACCGACCCTGGTCCGGTCGAAAGACGGCCACTTCATGGACAAACCCGACAGCGTGATATCGCTGATCAACCTGGCGACGCTGCGCAGCCTCGAGGAACGTTGGGGCACCGAAATCGATCCTTTGCGATTCCGCGCCAATCTCTATGTCGACACCGGGCGCGCCTGGGAGGAGTTCGACTGGATCGACCAGGAGATCAGACTTGGCGACGTCACATTCCGTGTCGATCGCCGCAATGGCCGCTGCGGGGCCACCAACGTCAACCCTGCCTCAGGCGTACGCGACATGGACATTCCGGGATCTTTGCGTGCGAATTTCGGCCACAAGGACCTCGGCGTCTATCTCACGGTCGAGACCAACGGCACGATAGCGGTCGAAGACCAGTTGACGCGGCCATTCACCGTGGCGCCGCGATCCGCACCGACCGCGCGACTGAATGGCGGCGCGGGTCGCCGCTTCATCTGCCGCGGCTGCTATTACATCTACTCCGAGGATGCCGGCGTGCCCACGGATGGAATTTCGCCGGGCACTACCTATCAGCAACTGCAAGAGCATTACCGCTGTCCCGACTGCGGCACAGATAAGGGGAAGCTGCGGCCTCACGTGGCGTGACGAGAAGCGGGCGACGTCATGACAGCCCTGTCAACATCAGGCTAAGCGCGCGCAGGCGCCTGCGTGCATCGGCATCATAGGCCTGCGGATTGGCGCGCGCCTCGTTCATGCCGTTGAAGAACAGGCCGCTCCTGGCGGCGACGTCGTCGCCTTCGACCAGATGCAGGATCGCCGCACCGCCCTGCTCGACCGTGGAGATCGGCGTGATGCCGCCGGCGCGCACCATCGTAGTGTTCATGTAGGTCGCCGGATGCAGCGAATTCACGGTGATGCCGGCATCCTTCAATTCTTCCGCGAGGTCGATCGTGAACATGATCTGCGACAGCTTGCTCTGCGCATAAGCGCGCGAGCCGCTGTAGCCCTTCGTGATCATGACATCGTCGAAATCGATCGGATGCTGGCCGAGCGACGCAACATTGACGATGCGTGAAGGCGCGGCCGCCTTCAACAGCGGCAGCAGCAGGTGGACGAGCAGGAAGCCCGAAAGATAGTTCACGGCAAATCGCAGCTCGTGACCGTCACGGCTCTCCTGCCGCTGCGGCCCATCGCTCTGTGAGCCGATACCGGCATTGCTGACGAAGACATCGAGCCGCTGATGATCCCGCGTCACGGCCGCTGCGAGCTCACGCGTGCCCGCCATCGACGACAGATCGGCTTGATAGAAGGTCGGCGCGGGGTGACCGGCCTTCACGACCTCATCGATCAACGCCTTCGCGCGCGCAGCGTCCCGGCCATGGATCAGAACGCGCGCGCCTTCGGCGGCAAGGCGGCTTGCGACATAGCGCCCGACACCATCGGTCGAGCCCGTGATCAAAACCGTCTTGCCGCGCATGTCCATGGCGTCAGTCCAACGTTAGTGAATCTCCGCCGAGCGCTTCAGCGCAGCTTTCAGCTTCTCCAGCGAGAAGTCGGGGCTGCGCGCGATCTCGAGGATCGGTGTCTCGCGGCGACCGCAGAGTTCGGCGGCCTCGGGGAGTTTTGCTGCGATGTCGAGCGGGATCACGATGGCGCCGTGCTGGTCAGCGTGGATCAGATCGTCGGACTTCACGGTCATGCCGGCGACGCGCACCTCGCCGCCAAAGCTTTCCGCATGCACCCAAGCATGCGACGGGCCGATCGAGCCCGCGAGCGCCTGGAAGCCCGGGGCCCATTGCGGGATGTCGCGGATCGAGCCATCGGTGATGACGCCGAGGCAGCCGAGCGCCTTGTGCACGTTGCTCTGTACCTCGCCCCAGAACGCGCCGTAGCCGACGTCGTGGCCGTCGATGTCCTGGATCACCGAGATGCGCGGACCGTGGCCGGTGCCGACATATTCGTAATATTCGATGCGACGCTTCGACTGTTCTTCGGCCGGAAGCGACGATTTCAGCACCGAGCGGATCGCAACGGTGCGGGCGTAGCCGACGATCGGCGGCA
Organism: Pseudomonadota bacterium; assembly: GCA_023387695.1. Taxonomy (GTDB): domain Bacteria; phylum Pseudomonadota; class Alphaproteobacteria; order Rhizobiales; family Xanthobacteraceae; genus Bradyrhizobium. The sequence goes on from JAEWHT010000286.1 coordinate 2,984, forward strand.
AATTCGGGAATGGGCAGACCAGCTGCTTGGTGGTGTAGCCGATCAGGCGACGTTCGGGCGCCACGATCTCCATGGCGTTGCAGATCGTCGGCGTGTCGTAGCGGCCCAGCGCTTCGAGGACGGAAGCGGGCAGCGGCCCGGTCGCGGAATTGGTCACGGCATTCTCTCCCAGATTGGCGGCTGATTGACGCGATGCCGCCGTCACAGGGCGATATAGCCGAGATCGGGCCTCAACCCAACTCAGGCGCTCTCATGGCAGATATCCGCGGATCACTCAGTGCAGCCGCCGGTCGTCGTGCGGCGGCTCCGACAGGTTTGCCAATGTCGGCGCGGAGGGCGGCGAAGAGACCTCATCATTCGCCGGCGCCGTGGCTTGCGACGCGCGCGCCTGATCGCGGTAGGATTTGTAGCCGAGCGGCAGGCCGAGCAGATAAAGCACCGTACCGGCCGAGAGGACGTGCCATGGATAGGCAATCAGAATCGCAATGAAAACGACCACCGCGACGAAAGCCGGCAGCACCAGCTCCGGTGACACGCGCATGCGCTTGGTCTTGCCGGAGAACACCGGCAGACGCGAGACCATCAGGAAGGCGATCAGCAGCGTATAGGCAGCAGTCAGCGCCGCGGGCACGCGGCCGAGCTCGAGAAAGGCAACATAGATCGGCAGCAGCACCGTGATGGCGCCGGCCGGCGCCGGCACGCCGGTGAAGAAATTGGCGGCGAATGCCGGCTTGTTCGGGTCGTCCATGGTCGCGTTGAAGCGCGCAAGGCGCAAACCGCCGGAGATCGCGAACACCATGGCCGCGATCCAGCCGGCATTGCCGAGCTCGTGGAGCTGCCAGAAATACAGCATCAGGCCGGGAGCGACGCCGAAATTGACGAAGTCGGCGAGACTGTCGAGTTCGGCGCCGAATTTGGACTGGCCCTTGATCATGCGGGCAACGCGACCGTCGATGCCGTCAAGCGCAGCGGCGAACACGATGGCGTAGACGGCGAGCGACATCCGCCCTTCGATCGACAGCCGGATCGAGGTCAGGCCGGCGCAGATCGCCAGCAGTGTGATGACGTTGGGCACCAGCATCCGCACCGGGATCGGGCGGAACCGCCGGCGGCGAATGTCGGGATCTCGGTAGTCGTAGGGCGTCATGGGCTCGTCCTTACCTCTCACCGAGATATAGCAAGCCGCTCTCCCCTCCGCCATTGCGGCGGAGGGCCCCCGACACCGGCTTATTGGTTAATTGGCGCGGTAGGTGCGGCTGGGGTCATCACCCGTGAGGTCGGCCAAGATCGTCTCGCCGGCAATGGCGGTCTGCCCTTCCGAGACCAGCGCCTTGGTGCCGATAGGCAGATAGACGTCGAGCCGCGAGCCGAAGCGGATCAGACCGAAGCGCTCACCGGCGCCCACCGCCTGCCCTTCCTTGACGAAGCAGACGATGCGCTTGGCCACGAGGCCCGCGATCTGGATCACACCGATGCGGCCCTGCGGCGTCGAGATGACCAGCGAATTGCGTTCATTGTCCTCGCTAGCCTTGTCGAGCTCGGCGTTGATGAACAGGCCGGGCCGATAGGCGATGCGGTCCACCCTGCCCGCGACGGGCGCGCGGTTCACATGGCAGTTGAACACGCTCATGAACACCGAGATGCGCGGCAGCGGCCGGTCGCCGAGGCCAAGCTCGGCCGGCGGCAGCGCCATTGTGATCATCGAGACGCGGCCATCGGCCGGCGATATCACGAGCCCGTCGCGCTGCGGCGTCACGCGCACGGGATCGCGGAAGAACAGCGCGCACCACACGGTCAGGATCGTGCCGATCCAGCCCAGCGGCGACCACAGCCAGAACAGGACGAGGCTTGCCAGCGCAAAGCCGCCGATGAAGGGATAGCCCTCCTTGTGGATCGGCGGAATCTGACGCTGGATCGAATCGAGAATGGACATCGCTATCTGCCGCTCTGGGGTTGATGGCGCGGGTCGTCTCGCGCTCCGGGGTTGTTTAGGCCAGAGTTGGGACCGGAGACAAGCTCACTCCGCGGCCGCCTGCGCCGTCAGGGCATCCTCGACCGGCTGCGGCTCCCGGTTGGGCGCCTCACTCGAATCGGCCATCCGGGCCAGTTTCTCGCGTGCGGCCTCGGCCTCGCGCTGCCTGTTCCACATGCTGGCGTAGAGACCATCCTGCGCAAGCAGGCTCGAATGGGTGCCGCGCTCGGCGATGCGGCCCTGGTCCAGCACGATGATCTCGTCGGCGCCCACGATGGTCGAGAGCCGGTGCGCGATCACCAGCGAGGTGCGGTTCTTTGCGACCCGGTCGAGCGCGCCCTGAATCTCGTGCTCGGTGTGGGTGTCGAGCGCCGAAGTCGCCTCGTCCAGCACCAGGATCGGCGGTGCCTTTAACACGGTGCGCGCGATCGCGACGCGCTGCTTCTCGCCGCCCGACAGCTTCAAGCCGCGCTCGCCCACCTGGGTCTCGTAGCCCATCGGCGCCATGCGGATGAAATTGTCGATTTGCGCCAGGCTCGCGGCTTCCTCGACCTCGGCGTCGCTGGCGTCCCAGCGGCCGTAGCGGATGTTGTAGCGGATGGTGTCGTTGAACAGCACGGTATCCTGCGGCACCATGCCGATCGAGGCGCGCAGTGATGCCTGCGTGACCTCGCGAATGTCCTGACCATCGATGAGGATCTTGCCGCCGGAAACGTCATAAAGGCGGAACAGCAGACGCGAGATGGTCGACTTGCCGGCGCCGGACGGGCCGACGATCGCGACCGTCTTGCCGGCCGGCACCTCGAAGCTGAGGCCTTTCAGGATCGGCCGCGTCGACTCATAGGCAAAGCGCACGTCCTCGAAGCGCACCGTGCCGGCGGAGACGACCAGCGGCTGCGCGTCGGGCATATCCTTGATTTCGGCGTCGCGGCCGATCACGCCGAACATCTTCTCGATGTCGATGATCGCCTGCTTGATCTCGCGATAGACCATGCCCATGAAATTCAGGGGCTGGTAGAGCTGGATCATCATGGCGTTGACCAGCACGAAATCACCGACCGTGTTGGTGCCGTTGCGCACGCCGATGGCGCACATCAGCATGGTCGCGGTGAGGCCCAGCGTGAAGATAACGGCCTGGCCGGTGTTGAGCACGGCGAGCGAGGTGTAGGTATGGATGCTCGCTTCCTCGTAGCGCGCGACCGACTTGTCATATCGCTGGGCTTCGCGAGCCTCGGCGCTGAAATATTTGACGGTCTCGTAGTTGAGCAGCGAGTCGATCGCCTTGGTGTTCGCCTCGGTGTCGGAATCGTTCATCTTGCGACGGATGCCGATCCGCCACTCGGTCGCGATATAGGTGTAGTACATATAAACCGTGACCGTGATCAGCGTCGCGACCACGTAGCGCCAGTCGAACTGCCAGAGCAGCACGGCCATCAAGAGCGAAACTTCGACGATGGTCGGGATCAGCTGCAGGATCACCATGCGCACGATGACCTCGATGCCCGAGCGGCCGCGCTCGAGCACGCGCGTCAGGCCGCCGGTCTTGCGCTCCAGGTGAAAGCGCAGCGACAGCTCGTGCATGTGGATAAAGGTGATGGTGGCGAGCTTGCGCACCGCATGCATGGCGACGCGCGCAAAGATACCGTCGCGCCATTGCGTCAGCACCGCCATCACGATGCGCATGACGCCGTAGCTTGCAGTCAGGAGCAGCGGCGATGCAATCACCCAGAGGTGCCAATTGCTGGCCTGCACCGGCGCGGTGTTGGCGCCCGTCAGCGCGTCCGTCGCCCATTTGAAGCTGAACGGCACCGCCAGTGTGATCACCTTGGCCGCGAGCAGCAGCACAATCGACCAGACCACACGCATCTTCAGGTCAGCACGGTCGCCGGGCCAGATATAGGGCCATAGATGTGCCAGCGTACCCATCAGGGTGCCCTGCTCCAGCGGTCCAGCCGCCGGCTCGGGCACGTGGGGTCCATGGGACGAATGAGGAGGACTCATCAGAAACCTGAAAAGGCCCGCCGGATGCGGGCGCGGTGCGATTAACGATTTTCGCTCGTCATATAGAAGCTTCCGGGCCGAAGCGCACCCCGCCAGATGGCGAATCTTCGATTGTTTGTCGCCATTTACCGGTAGATTTCCGGGTAGTCCGAATCAACGATTGGGCTTGACGCCCCTTCGCTGCAATGCATCATGGCACCAATGAGCACGATCAAAACCGTCTGTGTCTATTGCGGCTCCGGTCCCGGAACCAATCCCCACTTCACCGAAGGCGCGAAGGCGTTCGGCAAGGCGCTCGCCGAGAACAATATCCGCCTGGTCTATGGCGGCGGCTCGCTTGGCCTGATGGGCTCGGTCGCCACGGCCGTGCTGGATCACGGCGGCACCGTCACCGGCATCATCCCCGAATTCCTGCGCAAGCGCGAGAACGCGCTGACTCGCGTCCAGGAGATGATCGTCACCCCCGACATGCACGAGCGCAAGCGGCTGATGTTCGAGCGCTCGGACGCCTTCGTGGCGCTGCCGGGCGGCGTCGGCACGCTGGAGGAACTGGTCGAGCAATTGACCTGGAAGCAACTCGGTCGCCACGCCAAACCGGTGCTGCTCGCCAATATCGACAATTTCTGGGAGCCGCTGTTCTCGTTGCTGTCACATATGCGCCAGACCGAGTTCATCCGCGCCGGACTTTCGGTCGATATCCTCAAGGCCGATCGCGTCGAGGACATCCTGCCGAAGCTGAAGTCGGCAGCGGCCCAGATCGCCGAGGAAGAGAAGCAGCTCGCCCCGGACGTCGCGCGCAAGCTGTAAGAGTTCTCTATTTGCGCATGATCTTTTCGGAAAACCGCTGCACACTTTTCCGGATCATGCGCTAACTTTGCGGAAACGTCACCGCCTCGATCCGGTTGCCGTCGGGATCGGTCACGAAAGCCGCGTAATAGCGCACGCGGTCGTGCGGGCGGATGCCCGGCGCACCGTCGGATGCGCCGCCGGTCGCGAGAGCGGCAGCGTGAAACGCATCGACCTCGCCGATCGACTTCGCCCGCAGGCAGATGTGCACGCCACTCTCCGGCGCCACGTGCGGCATGGCCTCCCGCAGGTTGATCCAGAATTCGGGATAGGCCTTGCCGAAGCCGACCGTGCGCGGCCGCGTGACGAGGCGTGTGAGCCCGAGGGCGGCGAGCGCGGCCTCGTAGAATTTTGCCGCGCGCTCGAGATTGCTGACGCCGACGGAGATGTGGTCGATCATTGCCCTGCTCCCTCCTCCTCGTCATTGCGAGCGCAGCGAAGCAATCCAGACTGCCACCGCGGAAACAGTCTGGATTGCTTCGTCGCTTCGCTCCTCGCAATGACGGTGTGTGTTTGGCTACACCCTACGCCGGCGCGCCCGACTTCACGAGCTTGTAGATTACCGAATCCATCAGCGCCTGGAACGAGGCGTCGATGATGTTCGGGGATACGCCGACCGTGGTCCAGCGATCGCCGTTCTCGTCCTCGCTCTCGATCAGCACGCGCGTCACCGCGCCGGTGCCGCCGTTGAGGATACGTACGCGGTAGTCGATCAGCGTCAGGCCCTCGATGTACTTCTGGTACTTGCCGAGGTCCTTGCGAAGTGCGACGTCCAGCGCGTTGACGGGACCGTTGCCTTCGGCGGCCGAGATCAGGCGTTCGCCGGCGACGTCGACCTTCACCACGGCTAACGCGACCGTGACGCGCTCACCGTGCGAGTTGTAGCGCTGCTCGACATTGACGTCGAACTGCTCGACCTCGAAATAGTGCGGGACCTTGCCGAGCGTCCGGCGCGCCAGGAGATCGAACGATGCGTTGGCGGATTCGTAGGCGTAACCCTGCGCCTCGCGCTCCTTCAATTCCTCGACCAGCCGCGTCAGCTTCGGATCGCTCTTCTCGTAAGCGATGCCGGCACGGTCGAGCTCAGCGATGACGTTGGAGCGGCCGGCCTGGTCGGACACCAGCACCTTGCGGTGATTGCCGACCGTTTCCGGCAACACGTGCTCATAGGTCTGCGGATCCTTCATCACCGCGGAGGCGTGAATGCCGGTCTTGGTGACGAAGGCGCTCTCGCCGACATAAGCCGCATGCCGGTTCGGCACGCGGTTGAGCATGTCGTCGAGCGTGCGCGAGACCTTGACGATGGTCGCGAGCTTCTCCGGCGTGACGGAAATCTCGAAGGCGTCCGCAAACTCCTTCTTCAGTTTCAGCGTCGGGATCAGCGAGCAGAGATTGGCGTTGCCGCAGCGCTCGCCAAGGCCATTCAGCGTGCCCTGGATCTGCCGCGCACCGGCGCGGACCGCGGCGAGCGAATTCGCGACCGCCTGCTCGGTGTCGTTATGGGCGTGGATGCCAACATGGTCGCCGGGGATGTGCTTCGTCACCTCGGTGACGATGGCCTCGACCTCGTTCGGCATGGTGCCGCCGTTGGTATCGCACAGCACCACCCAGCGCGCGCCGGCCTCATAGGCGGCCTCGGCGCAGGCGAGCGCGAAGCTCGCATCTTCCTTGTAGCCGTCGAAGAAATGTTCGCAGTCCAGCATGACCTCGCGGCCGGCAGCCTTTGCGGCTGCGACGCTATCGCGGATCGATGCGAGGTTCTCTTCCTTCGTCGTCTCCAGCGCGACACGCACCTGATAGGCCGAGGACTTTGCCACGAAACAGATCGCGTCCGCCTTCGCTTCCAGCAGGCCTGCGACGCCGGGATCGTTGGACACCGAGCGCCCTGCCCGCCGCGTCATGCCGAAGGCGGTGAAGCGCGCATGGTTGAGCTTCGGCTTGACGCCGAAGAACTCGGTGTCGAGCGGATTGGCGCCGGGATAGCCGCCCTCGACATAGTCGATGCCGAGCTCGTCTAGCATCCCCGCGATGACCTGCTTGTCGGTCAGCGTGAAGTCAACGCCGTTGGTCTGCGCGCCGTCGCGCAACGTGGTGTCAAAAAGATAAAGGCGCTCTTTACTCATTGCGGCGCTCCGAGCGTCTTCTTCATGGTGGTGTTGGCGAGCCATTCGTCATTCATGGTGACGCTGTTGCGCTGCATGGCGGTGTAGCCGCGCTTAGCGAAGAAATTTTGCGCAGTGTCGCTGGCATCGACCGTGAGCGCCGCGGCGCCACGACCGCCCGCGAGCCTCTCCAACGCATCGACCAGCATGGTCGCGATGCCCTGCCGGCCAACAGCCGGATGCACATAGAGCATGCGGATGTGATCGGCACCGCGCAGCGACGCGAAGCCGACGGGCGAGCCGTCGAGCGTGGCGATCAGCGTCAGGTCGGCCGCGAGCCGCTTGCCGAACTCCTCGGTCTCGCCTGCCGACATCCAGGCTTCCTGCTGCGCCTCGCTGTAATCGTCGCCGGTCAGTTCCTGGATGCTGGCCACGAAGATCGCAGCCAGCATCGGAACGTCGGCGGGCAAGAACGGCCGCAAGCCCGGCTTGGGATGCGCTTGTGCCATCGTCTTCACCACAACCCATAGAGTTTCAGCACGATCGCCACCGCGGCGCCGAGCAACATGATCTTTAGCGCGATATAATAGAGCCAGTGCCGCGGGAACGGCGTGTCAGGTCGTGTCATCGCACGACCTCCCACGTCGTTCCGTCCTTGGAGTCCTTGATCGCGACGCCCATCGCTGCGAGCTGATCGCGGATTCGGTCGGACTCTTTGAAATCCTTTCGCGCACGCGCTGCTGTCCGCTCCGCGATCAGGCGTTCAACTTCCCTGGCATCGATGCCGCTCGCCTGCTGCTTGCGCTCTTCCCATTGAGCAGCACTCTCGGAAAGGAAGCCGAGTAGCCGCAACGACCCCGCAAGGGCCGGTACGTCACTGCCACGCAAGCCATGCAGCGCCGCGATCGCCTGCGGCGTGTTGAGGTCGTCGAGCAGCGCTTCGATCACGGACGCGGCCGGCTTGCCGGCTTCGACGTCGGCCGCGACCCGATACCAGTCATCGAGCGTCTTGGCGCTCTCGTCCAGCGACTTCATGGTCCAGTCGATCGGCGAGGTGTAATGCGTCTTCAGCATGTTGAGGCGCAGCACTTCGCCCGGCCAGTCCGCGAGCAGTTCGTGGATGGTGATGAAGTTGCCCAGCGACTTCGACATCTTCTCGCTCTCGACCTGCAGGAAGCCGTTGTGCATCCAGTAATTCGCCATGCGCTGCTGATGGAAGGCGCAGCAGGTCTGCGCCACCTCGTTCTCGTGATGCGGAAACACGAGGTCGATGCCGCCACCATGGATATCGAACTGCTCGCCGAGATGCTTCCACGCCATGGCCGAGCACTCGATATGCCAGCCCGGACGCCCTTCAGCCTTAATGCCGGCCGGCGACGGCCATGACGGCTCGCCGGGCTTCGATGGCTTCCACAGCACGAAGTCGGTCGAATCCCTCTTGTAAGGTGCAACGTCGACGCGCGCGCCGGCGATCATCTCGTCGAGCGAGCGCTTCGACAGTGCGCCATAGCGCGGCAGTCCGTCATTGGCCGCGTTCATCGCCTGCGGCGAAAACAGCACGTGGTCCTCGGCGGCATAGGCAAAGCCGCCTTTGATCAACTTTTCGATGATCTCGCGCATCTCGCCGATATGCTCGGTCGCACGCGGCTCGACGCTCGGGCGCAGTGCGCCGAGCGCGTCGACGTCGGCGTGAAATTGCTTGCCCGTCTGCTCGGTGACCTTGCGGATCGCCTCGTTCAGCGGCAGGCCGGGAAAATCCCGCGCGGCGCGGTCGTTGATCTTGTCGTCGACGTCGGTGATGTTGCGGACATATTTGACGTGCGTCTCGCCATAGATGTGGCGCAGCAGCCGAAACAGCACGTCGAACACGATCACCGGCCGGGCATTGCCGATATGGGCGAAGTCATAGACGGTCGGTCCGCAGACATACATGCGGACGTTCTTCGCATCTGATGGCACGAAGGTGCGCTTGTCTCGGCTCAACGTATCGTAAAGGCGCAATTCCATATGGACACCCGTCGGCTATTGGCCGGGCGTCCAGTGCTCTCAATGTGCTTTGAGAAAAGACGGCTCCAGCCAGCGAATCGCTAGCTCGTAATCTCGCGGCAAATAATGCAGATGGCGAGGAGACCGTTCATGCCGGTCATATGGGACAGGAAGGCGCCTTCCGTCAAGAGAGCCGCGAAAATGCCGTTTTATCTCCGCAAAGCGCGGCCGCCCCGCCCCGATGGTTCATGATCCTTAACCATTTGAGCCCATTCTGGAACTGGCAGTCCCTGCATTTTGCCCCAAGGTGTTTTCATGCGATCCCTGCACGCGCTCATTTCCTGCGCCTCCATCCTTGTGGCCTCCAGCGCCTTCGCCGAGACCCGCGTCTTCATCATCCCCAACCAGGCGGATGGCTACGGCGTGGACCAGTGCCTGGCCAAGGGCGACAAATGCGGCGCGCAGGTCGCCCGCACCTACTGCCAGTCACGAGAGTTTGCACAGGCCTCGGCCTACCGCCGGGTCGATCCGGATGAAATTACCGGGTCTGTCCCCAAATCCGGCGCAAACTGCTCTCATGGCCATTGCGACGAATATGTTGCAATCACCTGCCAGCGCTGAATTCGCTCGGAACTGGCGGACCTTAGGACCCCCTTACGGCCCCTGAAACGACGTGACGATGCCGCAGGAAGCGGCTATTGGAGGGCGCGCTTCGGCCCTCCAAATCCTATTGGAAAGTCACTTGGGGCCGTGACCTCGCTAGAATGGCGGATATGCCTGAATTTTTGTCTCTGTCCCGTCCCCGCTTCCTTCTTGCCTGCACCGTGCTTCTGAGCTCGATCGTGCTCGCCAACGACGCCTTTGCGCAGGCCGGCCCGCCCGGAGCACCGCCGCCTCCGCCCGCCCAGGGCGGCCTCGGACCGAACCCGATGTGCGTGCGACTGGAAGGACAGCTCGCCGCACTCGACCGTGGCGGTAGCAGCGACCCCGCGCGCGACGACCAGATCCGCCGCTATCAGGATTCCCAGGCCAAGCAGCAGGCCGAGCTCGACCGCGTCACCATGCAGGCCAAGCGCATGGGCTGCGAATCCTCCGGCTTCTTCTCGCTGTTCAACGGCCAGTCGGCGCAGTGCGGTCCGGTCAACACCCAGATCCAGCAGATGCGCGCCAATCTGGATCAGATCACCGGCAATCTCGAACGCCTGCGCAGCGGCCCCGGTGGCGGCAGCCCCGAACGCGACAGCCAGCGCCGCTCGGTGCTGGTTGCGCTCGCGCAGAATAATTGCGGCCCGCAATACGCCAATGCCGCGCAGTCGCAGGGCGGCGGTAACTTCCTGAGCAATCTATTCAACGGCGGCAACAACCCGAACAATCCACAAGGTGTGCCGCCGTCCGATCTCGGCCCGCAATCCGGCACCTATCGCACCGTGTGCGTGCGCACATGCGACGGTGCCTATTTCCCGATCTCGTTTGCGACCACGCCGGCGCGCTTCCCCGATGACGAGAAGACCTGCAAGGCGCTCTGCCCGGCCGCCGAGGCCGTGCTCTACGCTCACCGCAATCCCGGCGAGGACATGAGTTCGGCAGTCTCCATCAGCGGCCAGCCCTACACGTCGCTGCCGACCGCATTCAAATTCCGCAGCGAGTTCAATCCGTCCTGCTCGTGCAAGGCGGCGGGCCAGAGCTGGGCTGACGCGCTGAAATCCGCCGACGACAAGGCCACGGTGGAGCAGCAGGGTGACATCATCGTCACCGAAGAGAGCGCAAAGAAAATGCAGCAGCAGCGGCTCGGCAAGGGCACGCCCGCGAATGCAAAGAAGGGCGCAGCTCCGGCAACCGCCGCAGCACCTGCCGCGACTCCGCCTGCAGACGCAAGCGCCACGACCGGGTCGGAGAACAAGCCGATCCGCTCAGTCGGCCCGGCCTTCCTGCCGCAGCAGCAGAAGTAGGGTTACCCCTCGAACGCGTCGATCGACGCCTTGCTGCCGCGCGACACCAGCGTCTCGTCGGGCGCGGGCAGCTTCTCGCCGCGGTCGCGAAAGCGGTTGGTGATGGGATAGCGGCGGTCGCGCCCGAAGTTCTTCCGCGTCACCTTCACGCCGGGCGCCGCCTGGCGGCGCTTGTATTCGGCGACGTTGAGGAGATGGTCGATGCGGGTTACCGTCTCGCGGTCGAAGCCCGCAGCGATGATCTGGTCGAGCGGCTCCTCGCGTTCGACAAGCCGTTCCAGGATCGCGTCAAGCACCTCGTAGGGCGGCAATGAATCCTGGTCGGTCTGGTTCTCGCGCAACTCCGCCGTCGGCGGCCGCGTGATGATATCGGGCGGGATCACCTCGCCTGCAGGCCCGAGCGCACCATCCGGCTTCCATGAATTGCGCAAGGCCGCCAGCCGGAACACCTGCGTCTTGTAGATGTCCTTGATCGGATTGAAGCCGCCATTCATGTCGCCATAGAGCGTGGCGTAGCCGACCGACATTTCCGACTTGTTGCCGGTCGTCACTACCATCAGGCCGATCTTGTTGGAGATGGCCATGAGAAGCGTGCCGCGGGTGCGCGCCTGCAAATTCTCTTCGGTGATGTCAGGCGGCAAATTCTTGAAGAGGCCGGACAAGATGGTCTCGAAGCCGGTTACGGCTTCCGCGATCGGCAATACTTCGTAGCGGACGCCGAGGTGGCCTGCGAGTTCGCCGGCATCGGCAATCGAGTGTGCCGCCGTATAGCGATAAGGCAGCATCACGCCGTGCACCTGATCGGCGCCGAGTGCATCGACCGCGATCGCAACGCAGAGCGCGGAATCGATGCCGCCGGAAATGCCGAGCAGCACGCCGGGAAACCCGTTCTTGACGACGTAGTCGCGCAGGCCCAGCACGCAAGCCGCGTAGTCGGCCTTGTCGCCCTCCGGCAATTCGGCGGTCGGCCCCGTGCAGCGCCAATCGTCACCGTTACGAGCGAAACGCAAGGTGGTGATGCTCTCTGCGAAGGCCGGCAGTTGGGCGGCGAGCGAGAGATCGCCATTGAGCGCGAAGGACGCACCGTCGAACACGAGCTCGTCCTGGCCGCAGACCTGGTTGAGATAGACGAGCGGCAAGCCGCTTTCAGTGACGCGTGCGACCGCCACGGACAGGCGCACATCATTCTTGTCGCGGGCGTATGGCGAGCCGTTCGGGACCAGGATGATCTCGGCGCCGGTCTCGGCCAGCGTCTCGACCACGTTCTCGTAATCCTCGGACTCTTCCAGCCAGATGTCCTCGCAGATCGGCACGCCGATCCGCACCCCGCGCACGGTAACGGGGCCTGAAGCTGGCCCGCGCGCGAACAACCGCTTCTCGTCGAACACGCCGTAGTTCGGCAGATTGCACTTGAAGCGAAGCGCTGCGATGCGCCCGCCGTCGAGCAGCGCGCAGGCATTGTAGAGCTTGCCGTCCTCGACCCAGGGCGTGCCGACCAGCAACGCCGGGCCGCCGTCGGCGGTTTCGCGCGCGAGCGCTTCGATGGCCGAGCGACATGCGGCCTGGAAGGCCGGCTTCTGCACCAGATCCTCCGGCGGATAGCCGGCGATGAACAGTTCCGGAAACAGCACGAGATCGGCGCCGTCAGCGACGGCGCGCGCACGTGCCGAACGGACCTTGGCGGCATTGCCCTCGATGTCGCCCATGGTCGGATTGAGCTGGGCGAGCGTGACCGCGAATGCGTTGAGACGTTCGGTCATGGCCGCCGTCCTCGGGTTAGAGGAATCCCAATCGCTCGACGATGGCGATGATCCAGAACGCACCGGCCATCAGCAGCGCAACGCCAACCGCGGCCGAGCCCATGTCCTTGACCCGCCCGATCTGCTTGTCGTGATCCATGGTCAGGCGGTCGGCGAGCTTTTCGATCGCGGTGTTGAGCAGCTCGACGACCAGCACGAAAGCGACCGAGCAGACAAGCTCGACCGCACGCGTCGCGCTCGCGGCGACGAGCCATGCCACCGGCACCGACAGGATCAGCGCGAAGACTTCCTCGCGGACGGCCTGTTCCGAGCGGAACGCAAAGGCCAGACCGTTGCGGGAATTGATCGTGGCCTTCCAGATCCGCAGCAAGGTCCTAGAGCCCCGCTGCGAACGGCATCGGCTTGGCTTTGCCGACGCGTTCCTGCTTGAGGAGCTCAGCGACCAGGAACGCCATGTCGATGGATTGCTCGGCGTTGAGCCGGGGATCGCAGACCGTGTGATAGCGATCGTTGAGATCCTCGTCGGTGATGGCGCGGGCGCCGCCGATACATTCGGTGACGTCCTGGCCCGTCATCTCCAGATGCACGCCACCGGCATGAGTGCCTTCCGCGGCGTGGATCGTGAAGAACGACTTCACCTCCGACAGCACGCGATCGAACGGCCGGGTCTTGTAGCCGGTCGTGGAGGTGATGGTGTTGCCGTGCATGGGATCGCACGACCAGACCACCACTTTGCCCTCTTTCTTCACCGCGCGGATCAGACCGGGCAGATGATCGGCCACCTTGTCGGAGCCGAAACGGTTGATCAGCGTCAGCCGGCCCGGTTCGTTGTCGGGGTTGAGCACGTCGATCAGCTTCAACAGCTCGTCGGGCTTGAGCGACGGGCCGCACTTCAGGCCAATCGGGTTCTTGATACCGCGGAAATATTCGACATGGCCGTGATCGAGCTGGCGGGTGCGATCGCCGATCCAGATCATGTGGCCGGAGGTCGCGTACCAGTCGCCGGTCGTGGAATCGACGCGGGTCATCGCCTGCTCATAGCCGAGCAGCAATGCCTCGTGAC
>JAEWHT010000356.1 GCA_023387695.1 Pseudomonadota bacterium
ATTATGCCCGGCGAGGTCGCCCACGCTGCGCGGTTTGCCATGCTTCGCCAGATATGACGGAGCGCCACAGACGACCAGGCGGTTCAGCGCGAGCTTTCGCGCCACCATGCTGGAGTCGCGCAGCTTGCCGATGCGGATCGCGAGGTCCCAGCCCTCCTCGGCCAGGTCGACGAGGCGATCGTTGAGGCCGAGCTCGATCGTGACCTCGGGATGGCGCTCCGAGAAGTCGGCGATGAGCGGGGCGATCTGTCGCGTGCCGAACACGACGGGTACGTTGACCCGCAGCGAGCCGCGTGGTTCGACGCGTTCGCGCGCGACCGCGGCGTCGGCCGTCTCCATGTCGGCGAGGATTCGCTCGGACGACTCAAGATAAAGCCGACCGGCCTCGGTGATCGATAGCCGCCGCGTGGTGCGGTGGAACAGCTTGATGCCGAGCCGCGACTCGAGCGAAGCGACATGCTTGGTCACCATGGTCTGCGACAGGCCCATGGTCCGGGCGGCGCCGGACAGGCTACCGATCGCCGCCACCTTGGCGAAGACCTCCAGGCTGGTCAGCCGGTCGAGCATCTATCTCACTCTCTGAGTGTGAAGTATTTTTCCATAATAGCCGATTATCATTCCAATGAGAATAGATCATAGGTCTCCTCAACAAAGGAGACCTCCATGATCGATTCCCGTACCGCTCCCTATGCCGCGCTGGTGCTGCGCGTGACCTTGGGTGCGCTGTTCCTGGCCCATGCCAGCCTGAAATTGTTCGTTTTCACCCCCGCCGGCACTGCAAAGTTCTTCGGTAGCCTCGGCTTCCCGCCGGAACTCGCTTACCTCGTGATGACCATCGAGCTGCTCAGCGGCATCGCCCTGATCCTCGGCGTCTGGACCCGCTATGCGGCGCTGGCCGGCATTCCGGTTCTGCTCGGCGCGATCTTCACGGTGCACGCAGCGGCCGGCTTCTTCTTCACCAACCCGAAGGGTGGCTGGGAATTTCCCGCGTTCTGGGCGATTGGGCTGGTTGCGCAGGCGCTGCTCGGCGATGGCGCCTTCGCGCTGCGGCCCTCGCGCGATGTCGAAGCGGCGAGCGGACAGCTGAGCGTTGCGCCGTCGCGCTAATCTGATCCATCGTTGAAATGCGAAAGCTGCGGGATCCCGGTCCCGCAGCTTTTTTCGTTGCGAGCCTATCAATCTGGGTTCGGCATTGATCCATACCTGAATTGGATCGATCTGCGTCAATCTTGCATAGCCCGTCGTTTGAGCGCGATGCGGCATGATCGAAAACATCGGCAAATATAGGCGTTCCGCTGCGATCTAGGCCCGTGCGCCTGACGCTCGTATGCCCGCATCGCCCCCTGCCGCACGCCTTGCCTGTCCCGTCGCTTTGGCCATACAGTCCGCGCAACAGGCAGTGGCAACGACCGCGGCCGCGAACAAAAATATTGGGGAGAGACATCATGACCATCGTGCCCGTCAGCCGTCGCACGTTCATCAAGTCGTCGACGGCAGTCACCGCCGGCCTCGTTCTCTCCCCCGCCATCATCGGCCGCGCTGAAGCAGCGTCCCTGAAGCTGAAATGCTCCTCTTCGCTGCCGAACGATCCCAAATTCGCCAACGGCCGCGTCTACTACGACAACCTCGTCAAGCAGATTAAGGCCAACGGGCTCGGCGAGCAGGTCGAGGTCGCCTTCTTCCCGGACAACCAGCTCGGTCAGGAAATCGACGTCATCAATTCGGTGAAGCTCGGCGTCATCGACCTCATGGTGTCGGGCTCGTCGATCTCGGCCAATCTGGTG
Organism: Pseudomonadota bacterium; assembly: GCA_023387695.1. Taxonomy (GTDB): domain Bacteria; phylum Pseudomonadota; class Alphaproteobacteria; order Rhizobiales; family Xanthobacteraceae; genus Bradyrhizobium. The sequence goes on from JAEWHT010000356.1 coordinate 1,785, forward strand.
CCGCTGGTCGGCACCTACGACCTCGGCTTTCTGTTCTCGAGCTTCCCGCAGCAGACCAAGGCGTTCGATGCCGGCGCTGCCAAGCCGATCGAGGACGCGCTGCTCAAGGGCAGCAACATCCGTATCATCGCCTGGGCCTATAATTTCGGCTCGCGCAGCGTGTTCGCGAAGAAGCCGGTGAAGACGCCGGAAGATCTCGCCGGCCTCAAGATCCGCACCCTGCCCAATCCCGTCATCACGGAATGCCTGCGATTGATGGGCGCCGCCGCGACGCCGCTGGCGTTTGGCGAAATCTACACGGCGCTGCAGGCTGGCGTGCTCGATGGCCTCGAGCACGATCCGCCGACCATCCTCGCCAGCAAGTTCTTCGAGACCGCGAAATTCTATGCGCTGACGCAGCACAATTTCTCGCCGCTCGCGATCTACTTCAGCGACGCGACCTTCAACCGGATGGATCCGAAGCTGCGTGAGGGCTTCCTCGACGCTGCGAAGAAGGCCGCGGCCGACACCCGTACCCACGGGCTTGCGGTCGAGAAGGAAGCGCTGGCGGCGCTGACCGAGAAGGGCGTGACGGTCGCCGAATGCGACCGCGAGGCCTTCAAGAAGCGCGTGGCGCCGCAGACCGAGAACTTCATCAAGGCGCGGCCGGAATCCAAGGCCGTCATCGACATCATTCGTTCGACGCAAGCCTGAGATGGCGATGACAGCCGCCGTGCCGCTCTCGGGCGGCCGCCACGGGAGCATCGCCCTGTTGCTTCGCTGCAGCGACACGATCGCGGCCATATTGCTGGCCGCGGATCTGGCGGTCGTCTGCGGATCCGTGCTGCTGCGCTTCTGCTTCAATGCGCCGGTCGAATGGTCGGATGACGTTGCGCGCGGATTGATGGTCGGCTCCGCCTTCTTCGGCGCGGCGAGTGCGCTCGCGCGCGGCGAGAATGTCGGCGTGTCCTTCTTCCGCGACCTGTTGTCTTTGCCGCTACGGGCCTTGGTCGACGCGGCCAGTGCCGTGCTCGTCGTGCTGATCTCGGCTTACGTCGCCTACAACGCGATCAAGCTGGGTTCGCTGACGGCGGGCCAGACCACCGGCTCGGGCCTGCCGCTGGAGCTGACATTCTACCCGATGGGCATCGGCGCGCTGTTCATGACGGTGTTCGCGATCGATCATCTCTGCGCGCGGCCGTTGCCCGACATCGTCAGGGGCCTCGTTGCCGTCGCCGCCGTGACTGCCCTCTATCTCGCCTGGGACTATCTGTCGCCATCGACGGTGCCGTCGGCGGGAACGCTGATGCTGATCGGCTTCTTCGCCACGCTGTTCGGTGGCTTGCCGATCGGCTTTGCGCTGGCGCTCGCCGCGCTGATCTTCATCTGGGTCGAGGGCGCGCTGCCCGGGGTCATCTTTGCCCAGCAGATGGCGCGTGGCATCGACAATTTCGTGCTGCTCGCGATTCCGTTCTTCATCCTCGTCGGCTACCTCATGGAAGCCAACGGCATGTCGGTTCGTCTGATCGAGCTGCTGCAGCGCGCAGTCGGCCGCATGCGCGGCGGGCTGAACGTGGTGATGGTGGCCTCCATGGTGCTGTTCTCCGGCATCTCGGGCTCGAAGATGGCCGACGTCGCGGCTGTCGGCTCCGTGCTGATTCCGGCTGCGCGACGCTCGAAGCAGAATCCCGGCAGCGCGGTGGCGCTGCTCGCGGCGTCCGCGGTGATGGCGGAGACGATCCCGCCCTGCATCAACCTGATCATTCTGGGCTTTGTCGCGAACCTCTCCATCGGCGGCCTGTTCATGGCGGGCCTGCTGCCGGCCGCGCTGATGGCGGCGGTCCTGATCGCTTTCTCCATCATCTTCGGCAAGCCGCCGGCGGAGACTGAAGACGTCGAGCCGCAGGTGCCGGTTTCGGGCCTGTGGAGCGGTGCGATCGCCTCGTTCGGCCTGATCTTCATGATCTTCTTCGGCTTCAAGAGCGGCTTTGCGACCGCGACGGAAATCTCCGCCTTTGCCGTCGCCTATGCCCTTGTTGTCGGCAGTGTGGTGTTCCGCGAGCTCAGCCTCAAATCGGCCGCGCATAGTTTCGTGCAGGCGGCGACGCGTGCGGGGCTGGTGCTGTTCATTGTCGCCGCCGCGCAGTCGCTGGCGTTCACGCTGACCTTGCAGCAAGTGCCGCACGCGGTCGGTGACTTCATGCTGGGCCTGTCGAAGACTTCGGGCACGTGGCTGTTCATCCTGCTCGCAATCGGCGTGCTGATCGTGATGGGCTCGGTGCTGGAAGGCGCGGCTGCGCTCATCATCTTCGGGCCTCTGCTGTTGCCGGTCGCGGTGCAGCTCGGCATCGATCCCCTGCATTTCGGTGTGGTGCTGGTGATCGCGATGGGCGTCGGCCTGTTCGCGCCACCACTGGGGCTAGGGCTCTACGGCGCCTGCCTGATCGGCAATGTCCCGATCGAGCAGACGGTGAAGCCTATCCTGGGCTATCTCGGCCTGTTGTTTCTCTGTCTGCTCGTCATCGCCTTCGTGCCGTGGCTGAGCACCGCCTTGCCGCGCGCGTTCGGCTACTAAGGGAGTTCTTCCGTGAAAGTCCTGCTGGCTCACACGCCGGAGATGCGCCGCAATTATTACGGCGATCGCAGCCTGAACGGCCTGCGCGCGATTGCCGACGTGGTCCTGCACGAGGGCGATCAGGCGCTCGACTCCGCAGGCCTCGTCAATGCGGCGAAGGATGCCGACATCATCGTCGCCGATCGCATGACCGAAGGTCGCGGCGAAATCTTTGCGCAATTGCCGCGCCTGCGCGCCTTCGTTCGCTGCGCCGTCGATATCCGCAATGTGGACGTCGATGCCGCCTCGCAAGCCGGCGTCCTGGTGACGCGCGCCGGTCCTGGTTTCGTGCAGGCAGTCGCCGAGCTCGCGATCGGCTACATGGTCGATCTGTCGCGCGGCGTGTCACGGGCCACGGCGGACTACCAGGCCGGTCGCAAGCCGGAGGCGCGGATGGGCCGCCAGCTTGCCGGCAGCACAATCGGCATCATCGGTTATGGCAGCATCGGACGCTATCTCGCCGAGATCGCCAAGGTGATGCGCATGGAGGTGCTGGTCTCCGATCCTTTTGCGACTGTCGGCGACAGCGCGATCAAGCAGGTCGGGCTCGATGAGCTCCTTGCTGCGTCCGACTATGTCATCTGCCTCGCCATCGCCAACGAGCGGACCGAGAAGCTGATCGGGGAGGCGGCGCTGGCGCGCATGCAGAAGCATGCCGTTTTCATCAATCTCTCGCGCGGCAATCTCGTCGACGAAGCCGCGCTCGCGAAGGCGCTGCTGGAGGGCCGCATCGCAGGCGCCGCGATGGATGTCGGCCGCGCGCCCGACCAGATGCCGACGCCGGAATTGGCAAAACTTCCCAACGTCGTCGCAACACCGCATGTCGGCGGGCTGACGCCGCAAGCGATCGAATATCAGTCGCTGGAAACGGTGCGGCAGGTCGACGCCATCATCAAGGGCGAAGCGCCGCAGGGCGCCGTCAATGCCGACCGCTGGACGCGGCGGCCCTGAACGTCAACTCTGCCTTGAACCTCATCTCCGTCCGTAACGTCAAAGTTCCATGCTTGTCGCCATGGTTCATTGAGCAGGGTGAGCAGATGAAGTGTCTGGTCGCGGCGGCGTTGGCGATCTTGATCGGCGTGTCGCTGAGCGCCTGCCTCACTTCGGATCCCGACAACAAGCCAGCTTACGGTCAGGCGAACGGCAAGAAGTCCGATCGATAGACCCTACAGCCCGTCGACAGCCCTAAACGTTCCGTCCTTCTGGATCACGGTCAAAAACACCTTCGGCGGCGTCTCGATGGCGCGAAAGCCGACGGTGATAATGCTGCCGCTGATGTCGAAGCGACCGACGTCGTTGATGGTCCGCAGCAGCGCTGCGCGCGTCGGGTTCGGTCCGAGCTTCTCGAGCGCGGCCGCTGCCAGTCGTCCGGAGACATAGCCTTCGAGCGAAACGAAATCCGGCGCCAGCGTCGGGTCGATCGCCCTTTGCGCGGCCTGGTAATCAGCGACGAGCTTGATCGAGCGATCCCAGGGAAACGGCACGACCTGCGCGACGACCACGCCATCGCCTTCGGCGCCGAGCTCATGGGCGAGTGCAGTCGCGCCGACGAAGGAGATGCTGGCGAAGGTCGGATGAGCGCCGCTGCGGTGCGCGAGCTTGATGAACTCGGCGCTGGGTCCGTAGGTGCCGACCATGATGATCGCCTCGGGCTCCGCGCGCTTGATCGTACGCCAGGCCGCGCTGACCGCGCGGGTGTTGCGCTCGAAGGTGCCTTCGACGGCGAGTTCGAGGCCGCGTCTGGCAAGTGCGGCCTTCACGCCCGCGAGGCCGTCATGCCCGAAGGAATCGTCTTGATAGAAAATGCCGATCCGGGTGAAGTGGCGATCCTCGGTCAAATGCTTGATCAGGGTTTCCGACTCCGCGCTGTAGCTCGCGCGGACGTTGACGACATTCGTCAGTTCGAGGTCGCGCAGCAGCGCGGCGCCACTGAGGGGGCCGATGAACGGGATCTCGCGCGAACTCGTGATCGGGATCGTCGCCATCGCAGTCGGTGTTCCCACCGCGCCGATCAACGCGAACACTTTGTCCTCGTCGATCAACCGCAATGTCTGCACCACCGATCGGTCGGGATCATAGCCGTCGTCGCGGCTGATCAATTGCAGCTTGCGGCCGTGGATGCCGCCCCTGGCGTTGATTTCGGAGAACGCCGCGACGATGCCATACCGCAGCCGCTGCCCGAGCGCCGAAGACGGACCTTCGAGCGCCGCCGCCTGGCCGAACAGGATTGCGTCGCTGCTCACGCCGACCTCGTCGGCTCTGGCCGCGAAGACGAACGTGGCCAACAAGACCGAGGTCAGGACGAGACGTGTCGCCGATCGAAGTCGAGCCATGGAACAGTTGTGCCGGGCGCAGGGAAAGACCTGCGCAGTGTAACCCGGCGGTCTGAATCGCGGGCTAACCAGAGGTGCAATGCGGCCCCCGTAGTATTCCGGGTAGAATCGGTAGTTCAGACCGGGTGTGCAGCTTCGCCCGCCCATTTCGTTAACTAACCCGAGCAATGCGGGATAGCCCGGTTCCGAAATTGTGCAGTTCTTAACTGCGGTCCTTGTCCGATAGCGATCCCGGCGGCTCAACCAGAAGTTCGGCCTGCCGTGGAGAGGGGACGACGGCTTCAGGATGGGCGATCGCGATCAGAATGATCAGGATCGGAAAAGCACGACCGGGCGGCGTCTTGCGCCGTTGATCGGGCTCTATCGTCCTGCGTTCGTGGCAGCTGCCCTCGGTCTGCTGTTCTCGCTGGCTGGTGCTGCCGCGGTGGCGCGATGGGAAGACCGCGTCAACAAGCTCGAATTCGAGAACGCGGCCGAGACCGAATCCATCGTCATGCAGAACGGCATGAGCGAATATATCAGCCGGCTCGTCGCGCTGCGGACCCTGTTCGAATCGACCAACGACGAAATCACCCGCAGCGAATTCGAGACCTTCAGCGCCCGCCTGTTCGAGCGCCACCCCGGCATGTTGCGCATCGCCTGGCTGCCGCGCGTCAATCGCAAGGAGCGCGCCGAGTACGAGGCCGCCGCGATCGCTGACGGCATCTCCAGCTATCACATCAAGTCGGTCCAAGGCGACAAGCTCGCGGTTGCTCCCGAGAGTGACGAGTATTTTCCCGTCTTCTACTCGACCCAGCCGAAGACTTCGCCCGTCTACGGCATGGACTACGAAAGCGTTCCTGAACGTCGCGTTGCACTCGAACGCGCGCGCGACAACGATCAAATCGTTGCGATCCGCGGACCGCTCTACGCCCTCCGTGATGCGGGACGACTGCACGACGTAATCGTCTCCGTGCCCGTCTACGCCAAGGGTACTTCGCGCGACACTGTCGCAGATCGCCGCCGCAATCTCGCGGGCTACGTCGTCGGCGTGTTCGACCTGCCGCTGCTGATGCAGGCTATCCGCGTGACGACCGGCGCGAACCCGGCGGTCAGCGTCAACATCTATCCACCCTTCACGGCAAGCATCGTCAGTCTCGGACAGACGATGCCGGATTTTGCATCGGCATCGACGGCACCGCAGTCGATGCGCGACGTCGCGCGGAGCCGGCACTGGTCGGGCAGTCTCAAGATCGGCGACACCGATTGGCAGGTGCGGGCGGTTCCGACCGCAGGCGGGCCACTGGAGACGAGCTATGATCGCGCCGGCGCAGTTCTGATCGTCGGCATGCTGCTGACGCTGTCGTTGGCAACCTATCTGATGCTCGCCAGCCGCAATTCGCGAAGGCTGTCGCTGGCGAACCGGCGCGTGCTCGAGCTTGCGCACACCGACGTCCTGACCGGGCTACCGAACCGTGCCTTCTTCCTCGCCCGGCTCGATGAGCTCAACAATCAGCTGAAGGACGGCGGTCCGACATTCTCGATCTTGATGCTCGATCTCGACCGCTTCAAGAACGTCAACGATTCCCTCGGTCACGGTGCGGGCGATGCGTTGTTGCGTCTGGTGGCGCAGCGGCTGAAATCCGCTGTACGTGCCAACGACGTGCTGGCGCGGCTTGGCGGCGACGAGTTCGCCATTCTCCAGGAAGGTTGCGAGGATCAGCGCGTCTGCTCGACGGAGCTCGCAGGTCGCATCGCCAAGCTCGTGGCCGAACCGTTCCTGCTGCCCGGACATCGCGTCGAGATCGGCACCAGCATCGGCATCGCTATCGCGCCGGATCATGGCCGCGACCAGGAGCAGTTGCTGAAAAAGGCCGACCTTGCGCTCTATCGCTCGAAATCGGCGGGGCGCAACTGCTTCACTATCTATGACGAGGCGATGTCGGCCGAGCTCGAGGCGCGCAACACGCTGGAAGGCGATCTGCGCGACGCCATCGCGCGCTGCCATCTCGAGGTGCACTACCAGCCGTTCGTGGATGCCAACACTGGCGCACGGCGCGGCTTTGAGGCGCTGGTGCGCTGGCGGCATCCGACGCGTGGGCTGATCCCACCGGATCAGTTCATCGCGCTTGCCGAGGAGACCGGGCTGATCGTGCCGCTCGGCGAATTCGTGCTGCGTCGCGCCTGCGCGGATGCGGCGGCATGGCCGTCAGATCTGATGGTCGCGGTGAATCTGTCGCCGATCCAGTTCAAGGAAGCCGATCTGTTCGACATCATCTGCGCAGCCTTGCGGGATTCCGGTCTGCCGCCGCAGCGGCTCGAGATCGAGATCACCGAGTCCGTCCTGCTGGAGCGCGGCGCCGAAAACCATGCCTTCATGGAACGCCTGAAGAGCATCGGCATCGAGCTCGCGCTCGACGATTTCGGCACCGGCTATTCCTCGCTCAGCTATCTCACCGCGTTTCCGTTCGACAAGATCAAGATCGACAAGTCGTTCATCCGCAACCTCACGCACCAGCCGCGCTCGTCCGCCATCATCTCCTCGATCGTGACGCTGGCACGCGGCCTCGATATGTCGGTCACCGCCGAAGGCGTCGAGACGTCGGAAGAGTTCGATCGGCTGAAGGCGCTCGGCATCAATTTTGCGCAAGGCTATCTGTTCGGCCGCCCGCTGCCGATTGACCAGATCGAGCTCGACACCCCGACTGAGCGCTCACAGCGCGACGCCGCCTAACGAAATCGCTTGACCCAGGCCGCCCCAGATGGTCCGAAGGATCATCTAGGGATGAAATAAACACATCATGCGGCTTCCGTTCTTCTACGGCTGGGTCGTGGTTGCGGTGACGTTCGTCACCATGGCCATCGGCGTCAACGCACGCACCGCCTTTTCATTGTTCTATCCGCCGATCCTCTCCGAGTTTGGCTGGGAGCGCGGCGTCACCGCCGGCGCCTTCTCCTTCGGGTTCGTTGCATCCGCCGTTGCAAGTCCACTGATCGGCCGGCTGATGGATCGCGCCGGACCGCGCGCGGTGATGGAGCTCGGTGTGGCGCTGATGGCCGGCGGGCTGCTGCTTGCGCCGCTCACCACTCAGCCCTGGCACCTCTATTTGACGATCGGCGTCATGGTCGGTGCCGGTTCCGTGTGTCTCGGCTATTCCGGCCAGTCGCTGTTCCTGCCGAACTGGTTCATCCGCAAGCGCGGCTTTGCCATCGGCATCGCCTTTGCCGGCGTCGGCATCGGTTCGGTGACTTTGCTGCCGTGGGTGCAGCACCTCATCGAGCAAACCGGCTGGCGCACCGCCTGCACCGCGATGGGCGTGATGATTTTGGTCGTGCTGGCGCCGATCAATCTGCTCCTTCACAAGCGCCCTGAAGATATCGGCCTGCAGCCGGATGGCGACTCCGCACCGGCCGCGGGCGCCGCCAAGCCGGTCTCCAACATCGTTGATCCCGTCTGGGCGGCCACCGACTGGACGCTGCGACGGGCGGTTGGGACCGCGCGTTTCTGGTGGATTGCGGTCGGCTACTTCAGTGGCCTTTACATCTGGTACGCGGTGCAGGTTCATCAGACAAAATTCCTGCTCGACATTGGCTTCAGCCCGAGCGTTGCCGTGTGGGCGCTCGGCGCCGTCAGCCTGCTCGGCATCCCCGGCCAGATTTTCCTCGGCTATATCTCGGATCGCATCGGGCGTGAGTGGGTGTGGGCGATCAGCTGCATCGGCTTTGCGATCTGCTTCGCGGCGCTGATCGCGCTGAAGTACCAGCCTTCGCTGTGGTTGGTCTATCTGATGGTGCTCACGCAGGGCGCGCTCGGTTACGGCCTCACCTCGATCATGGGCGCGGTAGTGTTCGAGATTTTTCAGGGACGGCACCAGGGCAGCATCTTCGGCATGATCATGCTCGCGGCGCTGGCCGGTGGCGCGGCCGGCCCCTGGCTGACCGGCCTGCTCTACGATCGCACCGGCGACTATACGCTCGCCTTCGCCATCGCGATTGTCGTCAGCGGCCTGTCGGCGCTCTCGGTCTGGCAGGCTTCACCGGGCAAGGTGCGGGCTGTGGCGGGGCGGCTGCACAAGCTCCAGGCGGGAACTCTCGCCAACTAGTTCCCTCTGCACCGGATTACCTTCGCGTCCTTCGCGGAATGTTAAGCATGTCGCGGCTTGGTCGAACGCGGGCCAGTTGCAAAAACGTCTTGGACACCATCGGCGCGTTAGCGTCGAGGCGGTTGCCATATTTTCCCGATACTGCCGGGTCCAACGATGTTCGCCTCCGACTGCCCAGTGACAGAAATGCCGGACGTGCTGCGCGCGGTGCTCGAATGCGCCGACGACGGCATCGTCATTGTCGATGGCGCACATCGCATTATGCATTTTAATGCCGGTGCGGAGCGTATCTGGAACCTCTCGCGGGCCGACGTGCTCGGCGGCGATGCCGCCATTCTCAGCCTCAAGTGTCTGCAGGCCGATCCGGTCGTGGACTTTCGCGACGAGATCAGCCTGGTGCGGCGTGACGGTAGCCGGATCAAGGCGACGATCGCGCTGTCGTCGGCGACCATCGGCGGCACGACCCATCACATTGTGTTCGCACGCGACGTCACCGCCGATGCGGAGCGTCGCGTCAGGATCGGGCTGCTCAATGCGGTCTCCGACCAGACCAACCGCGCGGTGATCATCACCGACGTCGAGCAGAACATCCGCTACGTCAATTCGTCCTTCACGACGCTGTTCGGTTACACCAGTAGTGAGGCCGAGGGACGGCGCGCGGGCGAGCTCATCGCCGGTTGCCACACCAATCGCACGGCGATCGCGAAACTGGTGAAGCGGTTGCTCGATGGCGGCCGGCGCGGCGAGGTCGAGACGCTGGCCTACACCAAGGACGGCGAGGAGATCTGGGTCTCCGCCCGCATTGACGTGTTCCGCGACAACAAGGGCCGCGTCAGGCACATCTTCGCGCTGCTCGAGGACATCACCGAAAGCAGGCAGTTGCGCTCGCTGCAGCAGCTGATCATGAGCGCGCTCGCCGACGAGGTGCCGATCACGGAGATCGCCGACCGGCTGTGCCGCCGCGTCGAACAAATTGCGCCCGACGTCGTCTGCTCGCTGCTCCATATCGATTCATCAGGTTTGATCCATCCGCTCGGAGGTCCGAGCCTGCCTGAAGACTACTCCCGCGCGCTGGATGGCCTCGCGATTGGTCCCAGTGTCGGCTCCTGCGGCACCGCAGCCTTCTATGGCGAGCCGGTGCTGGCCGAGAATCTCGACACAGATCCACGCTGGCAGCCCTACAAGGCCATGCCGCTCGGAATCGGCCTGCAAGCTTGTTGGTCGACGCCGATCAAGGCCAAGGACGGCCGCGTCATCGCCACCTTCGCGTTCTACTTCCGTGAGCCACGTGCGCCGAGTAAATGGCACCGGCGCATCGTCGATGCGTGCGTCGACCTCGGTGCCTTCGCCATCGAGCGCAAGGAAGCGCGCGCCGAGATTGCGCGGCTTGCGTATCACGACATCCTCACTGGTCTTCCGAACCGCGCGCAGCTGCGGCACCTGATCACGACTGCGATCGATGCCTGCCCGACCAGCGGCCATGTCGCGCTCGCCTTCCTCGATGTCGATCACTTCAAGGACGTCAACGACACGCTCGGTCACGCGGCCGGCGACGAGCTCTTGATTCAGCTTGCGCAGCGCCTGCGCGAGCAGATCGGACCCGAAGACATGCTCGGCCGGCTCGGCGGCGACGAGTTCGTCATTTTGCTGCCAAACCGCACCGCCGAGGGCGCCGAGCGCGTCGCTGCGGCAATCAATGAAGCGCTGACCGCACCCTTGCGGCTTGGCTCGAAGCTGATGCCGATGTCGGCGAGCATCGGCATCAGCCTCTATCCCGATCATGCCACCGATATCGACACGCTGATGCAACAGGCCGATGCCGCCATGTACATGGCCAAGCAGGCCGGCCGTTCGACCCATCGCATGTACAGTGCCGAGATGAACGGTCTCACCGAGCAGCGGCTGGCGATGATCGCAGCGCTTCGCCGCGCCATCGCCGACAACGCGCTGAACCTGTTCTATCAGCCGCAGATCCGCAGCAGCGATGGTGCCATCCACGGCGTCGAGGCGTTGGCGCGCTGGCACGATGCTGCGCTCGGCGACGTTTCGCCGGCAAAGTTCATTCCGCTCGCGGAAGAGTGCGGCCTGATCGAACAGATCGGCCTGTGGTCGGTGCGCGAGGCTTGCCGGCAGATGGCGAGCTGGCGTCGCGCCGGACTCAATATTCCCAGCGTCTCCGTGAATTTGTCGCCCATCAATTTCCGCAACGTCGCGCTGGCCGCGCGGCTCAAGGACGTCCTCGCAGAGTATCAGTTGCCGCCGGATGCCCTGATGCTGGAGATCACCGAAAGCACCTTCATGCAGGATGGCGCCGCCGCGCTTGAGACCATGCATGCGATCCGCGCGCTTGGCATCGGCCTGTCCGTGGACGATTTCGGCACCGGCTATTCGAGCCTCAGCCGCCTCGCGCATCTGCCGGTCCGCGAACTCAAGATCGACCGCAGTTTCATGCGCGATATCGAGAAGGACGCTGGCGCGCTTGCGATTGCCACCGCCGTTGTGCGCGTCGGCCACGGTCTCGGCATGACCGTCGTTGCCGAGGGTGTCGAGACCGAAGGCCAGCGCAAGATGCTCGCCGAACTTGGCTGCGACGTCGTGCAAGGCTTCCTTTACGCCCCTGCGCTTGCGCCTGTCGTCTTCGAGCGCTGGCTGATCGATCATTGCGCCGAGCAGGCGAAGGCGATGCTTGCTAGGCTCGATGTCAAGTCGGCTCATCGCGCGGCGGTGAAGCGATCGGCTTAGGTTGCGCCGTTGCGACTGTCAGTCGTTCGCTAGCCGGTCGCCGCCATCCTAGCTTTGCCGGAACCGTCGAGCGCGAGCCTGACCATCTGCGCAAGTTCCAATTTGCGGTAGGGCTTGGACAACAACAGCACGCCATCATCCAGGCGACCGTGATGGACGATTGCGTTGTCCGTATAGCCCGAGGTGTAGAGCACCTTGGCTCCTGGACGAAGCCGTTCGACCTCGAGGACGAATTGCTGGCCATTACCGCCGGGCATGATGACGTCAGTGAACAGCAGGTCGAATGAGAGCCCGTCCTTAATGAGGGCCAAGGCGTCAGGTGCGTTGGACGCTCCGATTGTGGCATAGCCCAGGCTGCGCAATTGTCCGACGACAAATCCCCGTACGAGATCGTCGTCTTCGACCACGAAGATCGTTTCTGTGCCGCCCACGATAGGCTGCGGTGGCATTTCGGCAAGGTCCTCGCCGGCGCGTGCCGGCGGCAGATAGAGCTTGATCGTCGTTCCCTCGCCTTCCTCGCTGTAAATCTTGACGTGCCCCCCCGACTGCTTGACGAAACCATACACCATGCTGAGTCCGAGGCCGGTGCCCTTGCCCGGACTCTTTGTCGTGAAGAACGGGTCGAATGCGCGTTCGCGGACCTCTGGTGGCATGCCTGCACCAGTGTCGCTGATGGCAACCATGATGTACGGAGCGGCGGTCACATCGGGATTGATCTGCGCATAGGCCTCGTCGAGCACGACGTTGCGCGTTTCCAGCAGCAGCTTGCCGCCGTTCGGCATGGCATCCCGCGCGTTGATCGCCATGTTGACAAGCGAATTGGCTAGCTGTGAGGCATCGATGTGAGCGGCTTCGACGTCGTCGCCGAGAATGACATCGATCTTGATCTGCTCGCCGATCGAGGGGCGCAGCAGCTTGGCGATGTCTGCGATCGCGGTGTTGATATCGACGTGACGTGGTCGCAGTGGCTGTTTGCGCGCAAAGGCGAGCAGATGGCGGATCAATTCACTGCAGCGGTCGGCGGCCTGGTCGATGAGTTCGGCGATCGCCAGTGCACCCGGCTTGTCGCTGACGCCTTCTTTCAGGATCTCGATGGTGCCGGTGATCACCGTCAACATGTTGTTGAAATCGTGCGCGACGCCGCCGGTCAGTTTTCCGACCGCGTCGAGTTTTTGCGCCTGTTGGAGTTGCTGCGCGGTCTCGTATGTATCGGTGATGTCGTGAAAGACGAGGGATGCGCCGCTGATCGCGCCGCTCGCATTGCGAAGCGGCCGCGCGCTGACCATGACGAGAATCGGCTTGCTGCCGTCGACCGGGCGGATCAGGACTTCCCTGCGGTCGAACGACTGACCCAGCAGGGCTCGGGTCGAGGGCCGGTCCTCGAATTTGAGCGGGGTCGTGGTTCCTGGTTCGCAGAAGCTGTTGAGTTTCCAGATGTCGCCCACCGCCATGCCCGGACGGTATCCCAACAGGCGTTGCGCGGCGGGATTGGTCAGGAGCACATCCCCCTTGGTGTCGATCACCAGCACGGCTTCTGCAATCGTATTGAATGTGTTTTCCAGCACCGAAATGGACTGCCGGACCTGTTCCCGCGCAGCCCCGATCTGCGCGTTGTGCGCAACGGCTTCGATCTCGAGCGTCCGTTTGGCTGCTCGCATCGCGGTCAACGACCGCGCCAGCGCCCGGGTCGAAAGGTAAGTGCCCCGGATCAGCAGTGCCGCAAGCACGAGTATCATCAAGAGACACAGCAACTCGGTGCCGAGCAGCATCCTGGCGCTGAGCCGAGAGCTCGCCGCTCGCTGTTCGAGGAGGCGTTGCTCTGCGACAGTGAACTCGTCCAAAGCGGACAAGATCTCGGTCATCACCACGCGTCCCTCGCTGCGCGAAATGATCGCTGCGATACCCGCGGAATCGCCGGCTTCACGGAGCCGTACGACCTCGGCGAGGAGCTCAAGGCGCCTTGCCAGCAACGGTTCGACGTTCTCGATCAGCCTGTGTTGGGTCGCGTTATCGGCAACCGCCGTCTTCAGCCGGGTGACGGCTTCCGGCAACGCTGTGCTGTCGGTGCGGAAATTACGGGCATACTCGTCTTCGCCGCTGAGCGCATAGCCCCGTGCAGCACTCTCGGCCCGGCGCAGTATCAAACGGACGTCCGAATCTCTCTTCAGGACATCGAGCGTATGGCTGACCCAGGCAGCGTCCCAGCGCGCCTTGAGGTCCATTCCGGTTGCGGCTGCGCTGATGACGAGCAGGGCCGCGAGGCCGACACCAAACGTAAAGCCCTGTGCTCGCAACGCTCTGCTCATCGCGCGCATGATGTAGTCTCATGCAGGTCGATGGGTGGCTGATGGCGGCGAGTTATCTTTCGTGAACTTGTCCTCGCGTCGTTGATGGCCGTGTCTTGAACCGCCACCGCTTCAATCCTCAAAATATGAAACAAAAATATTCTTCAGTGACCTGATCGTCCGAACCGGTGGCACCGATTCGCTATGCAACCCAGTATGATCGAAATTGGTTCTTTATCTGCACTTGATCGTGCATATACCGCACGATGCAATCATTTGGTGCGTGACCTGCATGATACTGCAGGAGGCTCTCAGACGACCTTGGTCATGAGTTCAGCCCCCGCGGGGCGGCGCGTTAGCGGTCGACATTCCCAAAAGCCAAGATCATTATCTCCCGCAGACGTCGCGGCAAACAGCGACGCTAAAGGGAGAAACTTCATGCGTTGTTGCATCGCGGTGGCGGCTGTCGCCACCTTCGGCATTCTTTCGACCTCGGCCTCCTGGGCCGCTGACAAGCAATACGATCCCGGCGCGAGTGATACCGAAATCAAGATCGGCCAGACGATGCCCTATAGCGGGCCCGCGTCTGCCTATGGCACGCAGGGCAGGGCGGAGGCCGCCTACTGGAAGATGATCAACAGCCAGGGCGGGATCAACGGTCGCAAGATCACGTTCCTCAGCATGGACGACGGCTACAGCCCGCCGAAGACGGTGGAACAGACGCGCAAGCTCGTGGAGCAGGACGAGATTCTGGCCGACATCGGATCGTTGGGTACGCCGACAAATTCCGGCATACAGAAATACCTGAACGGCAAGAAGATCCCTCACATCCTGATCTCCACCGGCGCCTCGAAGTGGAACGATGCGAAGAACTTCCCGTGGACCACGCCGTTCTATCCGCCCTATGCGCAGGAAGCGAAGATCTACGCAAAGTACATCCTCAAGGAGCTTCCCAACGCGAAGATCGGCGTGATCTATCAGAACGACGATTTCGGCAAGGACTATCTCAAGGGCTTCAAGGAAGGGCTCGGCGAGAAGACCGATCTCATCGTCAAGGAGCTCAGCTACGAGGTCACCGATCCCACCATCGACTCACAGATCGTCACTCTGAAGAGCGCGGGTGCCGACGTCCTGGTGACGATCACGACGCCGAAGTTCGGTGCGCAGGCGATCCGCAAGGTGACCGATCTCGCCTGGAAGCCGACGCACTTCATCGTGTCGGTATCGAGCTCGATCGGCGGCGTGCTCGAGCCGGCCGGGCTTGAAGCGTCCACCGGCCTGATCACGGCGCTCGCCACCAAGGTCGTCGGCGATCCCGCATGGGATTCCGACAAGGGCGTGCAGGACTATCTGGCGTTCATGAAGCAGTGGTACCCGGAAGGCAATCCGATCGATGGTAGCAACCAGATCGGTTACACGTCGGCACAATTCACCGCGATCATCCTGAAGAACTGCGGCGACGTGCTGACGCGCGAAAACGTGCTGAAGCAGGCCACGAACATCAGCAAGGTATCGTTGCCGCTGCTGCTTCCAGGCATCACCGTGTCGGTGTCGCCGACCGATTATTCGACCTTCGACACGTTCAAGCTCGCGAAGTTCGACGGCAAGACCTGGAAGTTCTTCGGAGAGAACCTCAGCACGGCATCGCGCTGAGGATAGATTCGTAAATCAGGGGACGCAGCGAGATCGCTGCGTCCCTCAGTGTTCGGCCTGAACCACTCATTCCAGATGAAGTTCGTTCAGCGAATTCTCTGACATCCCCGCTGCAGTATAGAGCTCGCCGTCCTTCATGAAGAAGACGGTGTTCTTTGGTACCTTCGCCGCGTACTTCATGATCGCGCTGCGATGGTCGGCGCCGAAGGCCCTGGTGCCCATTTGTCCGGGACCGCGATACGTGTAGGCCGTGTCGGACTTGAAATCCCAGCACGCGTCCGAGAGTGCCTGGCTCGAGATCAGCGCGAAGGCAGCCGTTGCGATGGTCGTCTTTGACAGGAAGGCCATTGGAATTTCCCCTGAGTGTCTCGGCTACGCGTGACCGTACCGGCACCTGCGCAAATGCGTTCGACGCCAATATCGCCCGCGACAAAGCCGGGCTCTTTCGAAGACGCACCCTGGTTTGCGAGAACACACGATAGGGGGCGCGTCGCAGCCGCCGCTCAATCCGGCGCCAATCCCGTCCTGCGCCGCAGATCGGTAATCGCGCGCAGAAAACTGTCGGCCGGCGTCGTGTCGGGATCGATGAGCCGGTGCAGGCGGAAGCCGTCTTCCAATGCCAGCACGACCGAGGCCATCCAGGGCGGGTTCAGCGTCTCGCCCTTCGCATTGTTCTTCAACGTTGCCTCGACGATGTCGGCGATCAGCTTGCGTCGCGCACGCAGGCGCTTGGCGAGCTCGGGCCGGCGCTTCTCGGCGCGCGCGACGAACAGGATCATCTCCATGTGCAGCAGCGGCGACCGGCCAAGAGGGTCCTGCCGGGTGCGATCCATCGCCTTCAGGGCCGCAATGAAGTCGTCGAGATTGGTGTGCTGCGCCAGGATTTCCATGTTGCGCTGGATCGATTGCTCGACGTGGTCCTCGAGCATGGCGAAGATCAACTCGTCCTTGCTCTTGAAATTCGAATAGAACGCGCCGCGGGTGAAGCCGGCCTCCGCCGCGATCGCCTCGATGCTGGCGCCGCCGATGCCGTCCTGCTCGAACACGCGCGCGGCCGCCTCGAACAGCCTGTCCCGCGTGTCGTCCCTGGTCGGCCTGGTTCTCACCCTTGACATCGGGCCAGGTTAGGGCAGAATGCAACTCGATACAACAATGTATCGAGTTGATAATGTACAGGGATGGTTACGCTAGGCGTCGGGGCTGCCTTGCGTATCGTGTCATGCGGCAACCGATGTGAGGTCACCATGAACGAACACGTGCAACCCGCAGGCGGACCGCTGTTCAATCCGCTGTCGCCGGACTACATCCGCGATCCCTATCCGCATTATGACCGGCTGCGGACGCTCGATCCGATCCATGTCACGCCGTTCGGCCAGTTCGTCGCCAGCCGACACGCCGATGTCAGCCTCGTCATGCGCGACAAGCGCTTCGGCAAGGATTTTGTCGAGCGCTCCAAGCGCCGCTACAGCCCCGAGATCATGAACGAGCCGGTGTTCCGCAGCATGAGCCACTGGATGCTGCAGTCCGATCCGCCCGATCACACCCGCCTGCGCGGTCTCGTCGTGAAGGCGTTCACCGCCCGCCGCGTCGAGGACATGCGGCCGCGCATCCAGGAGATCGTCGACCAGACCATCGATGCCGTGATCGAGCGCGGCCACATGGACCTGATCGAGGATTTTGCCTTCCGCCTGCCTGTCACCATCATCTGCGAGATGCTCGGCATCCCCGAGGAGCATCGCGAGGTCTTCTACAAGAGCTCGCGCGACGGTGGTCGGCTGCTCGACCCGGTGCCGATGACGCCCGAAGAGATCGCCAAGGGCAACGCCGCCAACGCGATGGCGCAGATGTACTTCCAGCAGATGTTCGAATTGCGCCGCCGCTCCCCCGGCGACGACCTCATCACCCAGCTGGTGCAGGCCGAGGAAGACGGCAACAAGCTCACCAATGAGGAACTGACGGCCAACATCATCTTGCTGTTCGGCGCCGGCCACGAGACCACAGTCAATCTGATTGGCAACGGTCTCCTTGCACTTCATCGTAACCCAGACCAGCTCGCGCTGCTGAAGTCGCGGCCGGAGCTGATGGTCAACGCGATCGAGGAATTCCTGCGCTACGATTCGTCGGTCCAGATGACCGGCCGCGTCGCGCTCGAGGACATCGACGATCTCGGCGGCAAGAAGATCCCCAAGGGCGAGACCGTGCTCTGCCTGCTCGGCTCGGCCAACCGTGACCCGGCGGTCTATCCCGATCGCCCGGACCGGCTCGACATCACCCGGTCCAATGTCCGGCCGCTGTCGTTCGGCGGCGGCATCCATTTCTGCCTTGGTGCCCAATTGGCGCGCATCGAGGCCGAGATCGCCATCGCCACGCTGCTGCGGCGGTTGCCGGATTTGCGCATCGACGACGTCGAGAACCCGGAATGGCGGCCGACCTTCGTGCTGAGGGGCCTCAAGCAGCTTCCGGCAAGTTGGTGAAGCTGGGGGGATTAACCTCCGCGCGCAACAGTCGCTGTGACTTCGCCATACTTCCCCTTATATAAGGGGACGTTCCGGCGCGCCTGAAGCTTGGTTGCAGGCTTGGGTTTGAAGGCTTGGGTTTGACCCGGGTGCCGGCTTGGCCGAGGGGAGACCCGTGCAGACGACGCTGCTCGGATTGGCGATTGCCTTTATTCTAGCGCTGCTGGCCGCGCTGATCGGGCCTTATTTCATCGACTGGAACCAGTTCAGGCCCCAGTTCGAGGCGGAAGCGACCCGGATCATCGGCGTCCCCGTGCGCGTGGGCGGCGAGCTCGATGCGCGGCTGCTGCCGGCGCCGAAGCTGCGGCTGCGCTCGGTCACCTTCGGCGGCAACAACGATCTCGGGCGCCTAAAGGCCGACAAGCTCGACGTCGAGTTCAGCCTGAGCTCGCTGATGCGCGGTGAATGGCGCGCCACGGACCTGACGATCGGCGGCATGGCCGTCGATCTCGGCCTCGACGCCCGGGGCAAGGTCGATCTTCCCTCCACCGCGAGCGGTACCTTCAACCTTGCCTCGCTCGCCATCGAGCGGCTGAACCTCACCGGCCGCATCGCGCTTCACGACGCCGCCAGCCGCTCGACGCTCGAGCTCAACGACATCGTCTTCTCCGGCGACGTGCGCTCGCTTGCTGGCTCTGTGCGGGGCGATGGGAGTTTCTCCGCCAATGGCGTGCGCTATCCGTTCCGTGTCTCCTCCGGCCCGAGCCCCGATGGCACCGCCACGCGACTGCATCTCAATATCGATCCCGGCGAGCGCGCCATCCTGGCCGACCTCGAGGGCGTGCTTGCCTTCGACAATCGCCTGCCGAAATTCGATGGCGCGCTGACGCTCGCGGTGCCGGCAAAGAAGGCGGGCGAGGCGGGGCCGACGCCGTGGAAGCTCACGGCCAAACTCAAGGCCGATCCGACCGGTGCCAAATTCGACCAGATCGACGCAAGCTTCGGCGCCGAGGACACCGCGCTGAAGGTCGGCGGCGTCGGTGATCTCAGGTTCGGCGCCTCGCCATTGCTGCGCGCGGTGCTATCGGCGCGGCAGGTCGATGCCGACAAGCTCGCCGGCCGTGACGATGCCGAGCCGTTACGAATCTTGCCGGCGCTGCGCGCGGGCCTTGCCGCGATCCCGCAGGCACCGATCCCGGCGCAGATCGAGTTCAACTCCGACCAGATCATGCTGGGCGGCCGTCCGCTGCAGAACATCACGACTGAATTGCAGACCGATGGCCGGTCCTGGACCTTCCAGCGGCTGGAGTTGCGCGCGCCCGGCATGACGCAGGTCTCGCTCAACGGCGCCACGCCCGGCGCCGACAGTTTCAGCGGCCGTCTCGGCGTTGAGTCCTCCGATCCCGATACGCTAGTCGCCTGGCTGCAGGGCCGCAGCGAGGTCAACCGTCGCAGCACGCGGCCGCTGCAACTTGCCGGCGACGTGACGATCGCCGCCAACCATCTCGCCATCGACAAGCTGAAAGCCAATATCGAAGGCGGCACGGTCGAAGGCCGGATTGCCTATGTGCAAACCGGCGCCAGCAAAGGCTCGCGCGTCGATGCCGAGCTGAAGGCCGATCGTCTCGATCTCGATGCCGCCGCGAGTTTCGTGCGCGCGCTCGCCGGCCCGCAGGGCGAATGGCCTGAGGAGGCAAAACTCTCGCTCGACATCGCCAAGGCGATCTCGGCCGGACAGGAGCTGCAACGGTTTTCGACCGGGCTCGCTTACGATGCGAAGAGCATTGCTCTGGATCGCCTGAAGTTCGATCAGGCCGGCGGCGTGTCCGTCGATGGCGGCGGCAATCTCGATCGGGTCAATTCGCAGGGGCGGTTCGTGCTGGACCTGACGGCCGCCTCGCTGAAGCCGATGGCCTCCATCGTTGAAACGTTGTCGCCTGCATGGTCGCAGCGACTTCTTGCGATCGATGCCGCTTCGGGATCGTCCACAGCAAGTCTGGTGCTCGACCTCGGCGCCGACAAGAAAGGCGATAGTGGTCGTCGCTCGGCTCTGGCCCAGCTCGACTTCGCGACGCCGGTAGCGACAGGGCATCTTCAGGCTACAGCCGAGCCTCCGTTGTCCGATCTTGGCGGATTTGATTTCAGCGCCCTCTCACGCAACGAGTTTGCCGTCGATGCGCGGATGTCGTCCCAGCGTGGCAGCACATTGCTGGCTGTGCTCGGTCTCGATCGCGTGGTTGCCGCGGGGGAGGGCGCATCCCGCTTCGAAGGAAAGTTGAACGGCGCATGGCGCAAGCCGATGCAACTGAGCGCAAAGCTCAGCGGCGGCGGGCTGGATGCGGATGCGCAAGGCAGTGTCGACTTCTCGGAGCCGAAGGGCAGTGTGAATCTGCACGTACGCAACGCCAATCTGGCGCCGTTGTTCGGCACCAGCGCGGCCGACAAATCGGTCCAGAATGTCAGCCTGTCCTCCCGCCTCACGCTGGCAGGCAATCGCCTGAGCTTCGACGATCTCGACAGCACCGCATCCGGCTCGCATCTGCGCGGCCATCTCGCGATGACGCTCGATCAGGACAAGAGCGTCGACGGCGAAGTCGGGCTCGATACGCTCGACCTGATGCCCACGCTCGCGCTTGCCATTGGCGGGGCCGGGCGCGATGGCAGCGAGCCGTTGAGCGCTGGTCTCGTCACCGGCTGGCGCGGCCGCATCGCGTTCCAGGCGTTGCGCGGCACATTGCCCGGCGGCATCGAGATGCGTCCTTTCAGCGGCACGCTGAGGGGAGATGGCCAGTCGCTCGCGCTCGATGCGCTCAAAGGCAGCGTTGGTGGCGGCGAGATGACCGCGAGCCTCGATGCGCGCAACGGCGCCAATGGTCTGGCGCTGAACGCGCATCTCGATCTCGGCAATGTCGATGCGGCAACGCTGCGTTACCGTGATCTCGCTCTGCCGAAAGGACGCGTCTCGGTGCAGATGGCGCTGACGAGCCAGGGCCGCAGCGTCTCGGCCCTGACTGGCGCACTCGCCGGCCAGGGCTCGGTGACGCTGGACGCAGCCGAGATCAGCGGCCTCAATCCGCGCGCCTTCGAGATCGCCATCCGCGCCAGCGACGGCGGCCAGGTGAGCGATGACAATCGGCTGCGTCAGATCGTCGAGCCCGCTTTGTCGGCGGCTCCGATCGCGGTGGCGCCAGTGCAGATCGCATTCACGATCCGGGACGGTCGCCTGCGCGTCGGCGCGACGCCGCTCGAGGCGAAGAACGCGCGCGCCATCGTCTCTGGCGGTTACGACATTCCCGCCGACCAGGCCGACATCCGCGCCAGCCTGACGCCGATCATGACGGGCCTCTCCGGCACGCCGCCGGAGATCCAACTGTTTGCGGCGGGTCCCCCTGACAAGCTCAGCCGCACCGTCGATCTGACGCCGCTGTCGTCGTGGCTCGCGGTGCGCACGATCGATCGCGAGACGCGCCGGCTCGATGCCATCGAGCGCGGCGAACCGCCGCCGGCGACGGCTGCGCTGCCGACACTGGTCTCGCCCGAGCCAGAGCCCGCGCCCGCTGTGACCGATGTGCCGATGCCGGGCCGCGATCCGCGCCGCCCGCCGCCGAAGGCGAAGGTTGACCCGAAGGCCGTGCCGACGCCGAAAGCGCCACTTGCCGCGCCCGCTGTGCCAAGCCCGCCGCTGGCAAGCCAGCAGGTCGCGCCCCTGCCGCCACCGATCGACGTGCGGCCCGCGCCCGGCCCGGCGCCTGCAAAGCCCCGGCCCAAGCCGCCGCTGGTGCTGACGCCGTCGAATCCGTAGGGCGATGCAGCGAGCCGCTGGGCTCGGTGCCCACCTCTCCCCAGCGGGGAGAGGTCGGATTGCTCTGGCGATGCGAAGCATCGTCCAGTGCAATCCGGGTGAGGCGCCGCGGCACTCGATGACACTGTAACCCCTCACCCGGATCGCATCTGTCGATGCGACCCGACCTCTCCCTACGGGAGAGGTGAGCAGCCCTTACCCGCTAGTAACCAAATTCGCTCGCATTTGATCGAATTCTCCTCGGCAAAACTGATGTGACGATTTTACTTGATCATCGCGTTTGTTCCCTAGCGTTGGTCCCAGAGGAATTCGGAGTCCTGCCCGCACCAGCAGGATGGCTGTCCAAGAACTTGAATTCCAAGAACTGGGGTTATCGAGATGAACGGGGCGAACACGCTTCTGCAGGATCTGGACGACGCAATCGCGCGCGGCTCTGACGAAAGTCGGGCGAAGGCGCTGTGGCATGCGACGGACCTTCTGATCACCGGCCGCTATGTCGACGACGAGATCAGCATGTTCGGCGAGGTTATCGGGCGGCTTGCCGACGAGATCGAAGTCGAGGCGCGGGCGCAGCTCTCCGAGTTGATGGCGGGCTGCGATCACGCCCCGCTCAACGTCATCGAGAAGCTTGCCCTGGATGACGAGATCGAGGTCGCCGGCCCCGTGCTGCGCGACTCGAAGCGGCTCGACGAAAAGGTGCTGGTCGCAAGCGCGATGACCAAGGGCCAGGCGCATCTGCTGGCGATCTCGCAGCGTGATGCGATCGGCGAAGCCGTCACCGACGTTCTCGTCAAGCGTGGTAACCAGGAGGTTGTCACCTCGGTCGCCAAGAACGAGGGCGCGCGCTTCTCCGGCTCGGGCCTGCTGCACATGGTCCGCCGCGCCGAGGGCGACTCGATCCTTGCGGAGCAGCTCGGCCTGCGCAAGGACGTGCCGCGCCACATCTTCCAGCAGCTCATCGCCAAGGCGTCGGAAGACGTCCGCCGCCGCCTCGAGAGCGAGCGCCCCGAGATGATGTCGCAGATCCAGAGCTCGGTGACCGAGCTCACCGGCGATCTGCAGTCCAAGTTCGGCCCGTCCTCGCGCAGCTATTTCGTCGCCAAGCGCGTGGTGACGACGCAGTACCGGCAGGGCAACCTCAACCAGGTTTCGATTTCGAACTATGCGCGTCAGCACCGTTTCGACGAGGTCCAGATCGGCCTGTCGCTGCTGTCCTCGCTGCCGGTCGACGTGATCGAGCGCGCGCTGATGGACCGCAACCGCGAGATGATCCTGGTGCTGTGCAAGGCGCTCGACTTCTCCTGGGACACGACGATGTCGCTGTTGTTCCTCGGCGCCAAGGATCATCTGATCACGGCACGCGAGCTCCACGACAATGAGCGCGACTTCGGTCGGCTCAAGATCGAGACGTCACGCAGCATTCTGAAGTTCTACCAGTCGCGCAAGAACAGCGCAGGCGCCGATCCCGCCACGGGTCGTCAGCCCGAGCTCCAGGTCCACTGAGCGGGAAATCGAGGGAGTATTTGCAATGTTGCCTCAATTCGGCACCGCAGTTCGCAAGAACAAGAGCCTCAACAGCAGCGTCACCGCCGAGCCCGGCGGAGCAGCTCCGGAGAAAGCAACGGTTGATGCCGCCTGGCTCGTGCTCGAGGCCGCCAACGATCTCGGGGACCAACCCGCAATCGACGCCTGCCGCCGCGTCATCGATGCCGAGCTGAACGGCACGGTCGCCGCCAGCGTGGATACGGATCTCGTGGTCGGCTATTTCCGGTAGAAGCGGCCTAGCGGACGCGGCCGCTTAGCTTTCAAGCGGAACCAAACGTTCAGCCGCAATTCCAGATCGCGCCGATCGGTGTCCGCGTCCAGCACGGACCGAAGCTGCCGCCATTGTAGCGGGAGCCGCCGAAGCCGGGCCGGCCGAAATAATGCCATTCGCCGTCGATGTAACGGTAGTAGACCGGCACCCGATCGATGTACCAGGGGCGCTGGTTTTCCCGCGCGTAGCGCCGGAATCCGTTCTTCTGCATGTAGATCGGCTGGCTGTTGCTCAGCGGCTGGCGATAGCCCGGCAGGAAGCCGTAGCCGTGAAAGCTTTGCTTGGGCTTTTTTGCGACGGTCTCAGCGGGCGCCGTGACTGGCAGCAGTGCTAGAATGACAGCAATAGTTAGACATAGAATACGGGACATGCACCGACCATAGACAGTCGATTGCGCGAAAGCCATTCAAATTCGAGTGGGAATATTTCCAGAGATTCGGCCGGGCCAAATCATGGCCCAGCCGTTGCGTCCTTGTCGCTTACGCGTTCGCGCCACCGTCGACGGTCAGCGTCGAGCCTGTGATGTACTTCGCCTTGGCGCTCGCCAGGAATGCGACCGCGTTGGCGATATCGTCCGGCGCGCCGTAGCGGCCGAGTGCCATGAACTGCTTCAGCGTCTCCGCCGTCGGTCCGTGCGCAGGGTTCATGTCGGTGTCGATCGAACCTGGCTGCACCAGATTGACCGTGATGTCTTTGGGGCCGAGCTCGCGCGCCAGCGCCTTGTTGAACGCGATCAGCGCCGACTTCGATGCTGCGTAGATGCCGAGCACCGGCGCGGGTACGCGGTCCGCGAAATAGCTGCCGATCGTGATGATGCGGCCGCCCTTGCCGAGATGGGGCAACGCAGCCTTGCTCGCGACGATCGGCGAACGGACGTTGACGTCAAGCAGCGCATCGATGTCGGCAATCGATATATCGTTGAGGCCGCCGAGGCGTAGAATGCCGGCATTGTTCACGAGGATATCGAGCCCACCCAGCGCCGCGACTGTCTTGTCGACCGAGGCCTGCACGTCGCTGACATCAGCGCTGTCCGCCTGGATGGCCAAACCCTTCCGTCCCACGGCCTTGATGGCGTCGACAACCGTTGCGGCGCTCTCTGCGGACTTTTCGTAAGTGATTGCAACGTCGGCGCCTTCCGCCGCCAGCGCCTTGGCAATCGCCGCGCCGATGCCTCTGCTTGCGCCCGTCACCAGGGCCCGTTTTCCTGCCAGCGTCATCGTAATCTCCTATTCTGTAGCGATCGACACAGAATATCTGGGATCTTGATCGGCGCCGTCAAGTCAATTATGTGTTGATCGATACAGAAATCGACGCCAGAGAGATGCCATGGCGGGACGGCCACGGGAATTTGATCGCGAGGCGGCACTAGAGGCCGCGATGCTGCTGTTCTGGCGCAAGGGCTTTGCCAGCGCCTCGATGACCGATCTGTGCGAGGCCATGGGCGTGCGCTCGCCGAGCCTCTATGCGGCGTTTGAGAGCAAGGAGGCGCTCTATCTCGCTGCCTTCGCGCATTATGTCGCGACCGAGGGACAGGCGGTCTGGGACAAGCTCGCCGAGGGCGCAACCGCGCGCGAAGGCGTCGAGAATTTGCTGGTCAAGACGGCCGATACCCTGCCGAAGACCCGTAACGAGCCCGCGGGTTGCATGGTTGCGCTGGGCGCCGTCAGCGACGAATGGCCTGCTTCCATTGCGCGCGAGGTCAAGAAGGTCAGGCTCGAACTGCTGGACAATTTGCGGGCGCGGCTCAAGGCGGCTGTTGCCAGCGGCGAATTACCTGACGCGACCGACGTCGATGCGCTAAGTCGGTTCTATCTCAGCGTCATCCAGGGCATGACCATCCAGGCGAGGGACGGCGCCACGCAAGCGGAATTGAGAGCGGCGGCGAAAGCGGCGATGGCAGGGTGGCCGGTCTAGCGTTAATTGGTAGGATGAATTTGGCTTCGCCCTACCGATCCTACGAGATCGACTCATTAGAGGTGCTCTGTGGTTGAAGGTTCCGACGGCAACACAAAAAGCCAACAAACCGGCTTTGCCGGCGTGACACGGAAAATTCTCGAACGCGTTCCGTTGCCCGGCAATCAGGAGCTCATGGTCGTCGAGGTCACCTATCCGCCCGGCGGCGTCGCTCCGCTGCACCGGCATCCCGTTGCGGGTGCGATCTACATCGTCGAAGGCGCTGCCGAGTCCGCTTATGGCAGCGACGAGCCACGGCAATATCGCGCGGGCGAGACGTTGCAGGACCGGGCAGACCTTCTACACACGCATTTTCGCAATTGCGACCCGGATCGTCCGCTTCGCTTTCTGACGATCTATGTGCTTGAACCCGGACGCTCCTACACGCTAGAGCCGTGATAGCATCCTCCAAACGACGAGCTTGCTGCCATCAACGCCGGATGCGGTAAATCACGACATCTTCGCCGTGATGTGTCGTGCTTTTCTCCAGCAAGTAGTTCGCCTTCTCCAGCACGCGGCGCGATGCGCGGTGTTCGACAAAGACAAAACCAATGAGAGAGGGGAGTTCCAGACGCGACAACCCGATCTCCGTCAGCGCGGTCGCGATTTCGCTCGCCAGGCCCTGGCCCCAGAACTCGCGCTTGAACGTGTAGGCGATCTCGATCTCGTCGATGCCATCAATGAGGGTGTACCGAATTCCCGCTCGCCCGGCGAACGCGCCGTCTGTCGTTCGCAGGGCCCAGAGGCCAAAACCGTGCTGGTCCCAATGGGCCATGCTGGTCGCGAGATAGCTCTTCGTGACTTCGGCCGAGCGTACGCCGCCGAGATAGCGGGAGACGTCGGGATCGAGGTGGAGCGCGACGAAGTCGTCGAGATGACCGTCGTTCACCCGTTCGGCGGACAGTCGCCTGGTGCTGAAGTGATCCATGGAGACAGATTGCAGCCTTCGAAGCCGGACGTCGACGACCGACCTGCCAGCATTCTGTCCGGTGTGTCAATCGCCGTACCGTGGCATGGCTTCGATGGCTGAAATTCTCAATTCCGGCGATCGAGCGCCGCGAGTTGCTGTCGATCGAGAAGGACGATGTGCCGCTGGTTGTTGTCGATGAAGCCGAGAATGCCGAGCTCACGCAGATGCGACAGCGAACGCGAGATGGTCTCGAGCGTCAGGCCGAGATAGTCCGCAATGTCGCGCCGGGACATCGGTAGCGCAAGGGTGCCCGCGGCAGTGAGACGCCGGTCCATTTCGAGGAGGAACGCGGCAACACGTTCCAGCGACGTCTTGCGTCCGAGCAGCAGCATGTGATCTTCCGCGTGGCGCAGGTTCATCGTTGTCAGGCACAAGAGGCTCCTGACCAGCGTGCCGTCGCTGCCGGCGATGGCATCAAGGCTGTCGCGCCTGATCAGCCTCACCGTCGCGTCGACCACCGCTTCCGTCGTAAAGCGATGGGCGACACCGTTCTCCAGTCCAAACACGTCACCGGGGACATGAAAAGCGCTGATCTGCCGACGCCCATCGGATAGCAGCTTGTAGCTTCGCACCGCGCCCGACTTGACCTGGTAGACATAGTCGGCGGGCTCCTTCTCGCCGTAGATCTCGCTGCCGCGCCTGTAGGTAAACTCGCTCAGATTGACCATCGGATCTGAAGCTGCGGCCATTCCGAGTTCACTGAGAGAATGCGGGCGGGGCAGGGAGGCCGAAGTGACATGCATCAGCATTGGACTAACTCCTAATCCCTGGCGATCGGGTTTGTCAGCCGCAATCAACGCGACACCGGGGTGGCGTCACGCTGTTTCGTTGGTGTGATGCGAAGTTTGTTTCAAAGAGAAACCGACGACTATCGTCCTAAAGTTCATTGTACCAACGGACAACAAACGTTCCGTGGGGCAGCAATGAATCGCAGTCTTTCCTTGATCGTCATTTGATCGTCACGCCATTCGCGTCATCAATTTAGGAAGCAGACAGCATTTTCCGGGTTCGGATGCGCGAGCTTGATGTAGCGCAACGTAATGGCTCGCGAGCTTTCCATACTTTGCGTACTGGATTTCACCAGCTTATGGAGGCGAATATGGTTGCAAAGAAAATTGCTGTAGCCGCCGCGTTTGTGTGTGCGACCTCGATGCTTTCAATCGGCAACGCCGAAGCAAGATACCGGATTCACGTCTCGCCGCTTTATCATGCCGGCTACATCGCCGACACGACGGGCCTGCCGTGGTATGCGGTGCGCGCTTACTACAATGGTGGCCCCTGGACCTACGGCTATGATAGCTGGACCACTTACGCCGCGCGCAACGCCATCGTCTGCACGCCGGGCACGCTCATCAAGGGCGGCGACGGCATCATGTATGTTTGCCAATAGGCGAGCGAGACCGGAGGCGGCCCTATGCCGCCTCCCTTTTCGTCATCCGCGCCAGATCATTGTGGATCACGAAATTTGACAGCGACCGCACGACGAATGCTGAATCGACTACCAATCTCTGTATCCGAACCACGCGAACTGTCCCTGCCGCGCCGCCAGAAGTATCTGTGGCGGCGCGTTTCGTCTTGATCGCAACGCAATGCGTTGCGTCTTGCGCGGCGGCTTGCGATCGACTGCTTCGCGTTGGACCTGATCGGTGCGTGCCATGGCGAGTGCGTTGGCAATCGCCGGAGGTTCCGCATCGATGACCGGCGGCTCCGCCTGGCCGGCGGACGCCATCTGCTCAACTGTCTGGGGTGCGGCAGCGATGATCGTCGGTGAGCTGGTATCGAGGACCACGCGCTCGGGCCATTTGCGATCCGAGTGAATGCGTATGGTCGGCCGATCCACACTCTTCCGTTCGACGAGCGGCGCCTTGGGGAGACAAAAGTCTGCAACGAACAGGAGCGCGAGCAGCGCCGCGCCAACCTTCCAGAAATACGCCAACAGCGGCATTTCGGTCGCTCCGTGCCCCCCAAAATGGGCCCAGCTTGCGACGACGTTGCGCGATGCTTGGAATTGGAAGCTGCGTGCGGCTTAACCCATCGCCGCGCAGCTTCTGGATATCGAGACAGTAAGCCGACCACGGGCTTTGCTGCTTACCAGCAAAGCTCGTGATCCGCCATTCAGGTTCTTAGCGTCCCGCACCAACGCGATTAACGCCGCCATTGGCATTGCCGCCGACATTGTGACGGACCGCAGCGCGTGCGACGGGCCGCGGCCTCAGCACGACGCCTGCCCTTGCAACGCAACCGACGGGATATTCGACGTACTGGCAATATACGATCGCGGCGGCTGGTGCCGGATTGAACGTGACGCCTGCAAGGCCAAGCAGCGCGCTTGCGGCGATTCCCGAAACGGTCATGGACTTGATTGAAAAACGCATGGTGATCTCTCCCCTTGGCGTGTGCGACGTCGAAGACGACGAGCGTCGCTTCATGTGCGCCGACCGCAGCCTGTTGTCTTGGGGATCGATTGCGTTGATGTAGATCAAGCTATGCGTGACTGCCGGAAACAGGCTTCATCGGGTTACCTGGGTGACGGAAAATGAGCGACAGGATCCGCAATTTTGTCTGCATGGCTCTTGCTACCGCGGCCGCGATGATCGCTATGGAGGCGAAGAGCCAGGATGCAGAGCCGCGACAGTACAGCAATACTCCTGTCGGACTCAATTTCCTGATTGCGGGTTATCTCTACTCGCAGGGCAAGTTGGCGTTCGATCCGTCGCTCGCAATCGTCGATGCGAAGTTCGAGTCGCACACCGGCGCGGTGGCCTATGTGCGATCGTTCGAGCTGTTCGGCCAGTCAGCGAAATTCGATGTGGTCGCTCCATATTCGACGTTCTCCGCGCACGGCTCCGTCGCGGACGCGGCGCACGAACGGGAGATGAGTGGCTTTGGTGATCCGCGCTTCCGCGTGTCGATGAATCTCTTTGGCGCACCGGCATTGCCATTGAAGGATTTCGCGACCTACAAGCAGGACCTCCTTGTCGGCGTCAGCCTTCAGGTCTCCGCCCCTTTGGGGCAATATGACGACAACAAGCTGCTCAATCTCGGTGCCAATCGCTGGTCGTTCAGGCCGGAGTTCGGCATCTCCAAGGCATGGGGCCCATGGACCTTTGAGGTCGCTCCGAGCGTCACGTTCTTCACGAACAATCCGGACTTCTTCAACGGTAGCCGGCTCGCCCAGGCGCCGCTTTACCATGTCCGGGGAGCAATCATTCGCAACCTTGATTCAGGCGCATGGGTTTCGCTGGATGGCGTTTACCTGAAGGGCATGCGCACTACCCTGAACGGCGTTCCCGGAGACAATGAGCAGGAGAACGTGCGAGCGGGTTTCACGGTCGCTGTTCCAATCGATCGACAGAACTCGATCAAGTTCAACGCCAGCACCGGCGTCTACAGCCGCACCGGGACGGGGTTCAGTCTCGTCGGATTGGCGTGGCAATACCGATGGGGCGAGGGATATTAGCGGCTTTTCGTCGAACGCGGTGCGCTAAGTCTGTCGCAATTTTTCGATGATGCCATCATGCACCTGTTTTGCCCGACGTGTCAACGGATTTTCCGAAGCGCTGGACTCGTCTCCCCGTCTACTGTGCATGGGGTTGTTTTCGCATTTTTGTTTTTGCGTGGCGCGCTAGCCGGCGCCGAGCGCGACCGCCACGTTGTACGTCAGGAGGCTCGCCGCATAGGCCAGCACAAGCATGTAGGTGAAGGTCGCCGCCATCCAGCCCCAGCTTCCGGTCTCGCGCCGGATCACGGCGAGGGTGGATGCGCATTGCGGGGCGAAGATGTACCAGGCGAGCATCGACAGCGCGGTGGCGAGCGACCATTTCGTCGCCAGCACCTGGCCGATTTGTTCGGCGGCTTCCTTGCCGCCTTCGATCGCATAGACGGTGCCGAGTGCGGCGACCGCGACCTCGCGTGCCGCCATGCCCGGGATCAGCGCGACTGCGATCTGCCAGTTGAAGCCGACGGGATGCAGCAGCGGCTCGATCGCCTTGCCGATGATCGCAGCCAGGCTGAAATCGATCGCGGGCTCGGTCGAGCCTGCCGGCGGCTGCGGGAACGAGGCCAGGAACCAGATCAGCACCATCATCGAGAAGATCGTGGTGCCGGCGCGCTGCAGGAACATCTTTGCGCGGGTGAAGATGCCGATCGCGATCGATTTCAACCGCGGCACCTTGTAGTCCGGCAGCTCCAGCATGAACGGCGCTGGCGCGTAGTCGCGCAGCATGAAGAACTTGATCAGGAACGAAACGGCCAGCGCGCTGACGATGCCGGTCGCGTAGAGGCCGAACATCACGAGGCCCTGGAGATTGATGAAGCCCCAGACGTCCTTGGCCGGAATGAAGGCCGAGATGATCAGCGTGTACACGGGAATGCGTGCCGAGCAGGTCATCAGCGGCGCGATCAGGATCGTGGTCAGGCGGTCGCGCTTGTTGTCGATCACGCGCGTCGCCATGATGCCGGGAATGGCGCAGGCAAAGCTCGACAGCAGCGGAATGAACGCGCGGCCGTGCAGGCCGGCGCCGCCCATGATGCGGTCCATCAGGAACGCGGCGCGCGCCATGTAGCCGAAATCTTCCAGCAGCAGGATGAACAGGAAGATGATGATGATCTGCGGCAGGAACACGATGACGCTGCCGACGCCCGAGATCACGCCGTTCTGAAGGAAGCTCTGCAATAGGCCGGCGGGCAGGGTGGCGTGGACGAAGTCGCCGAGTGCATCGAAGCCGGATTGCAGCAGCTCCATCAGCGGCTGCGCCCACGCGAACACCGCCTGGAACATCACGAACAGGATCAACGCCAGCACGATGAGGCCGCCGACGGGATGCAGCACGACCGCATCGATCCGCGAGGTCAGCGTGTCGGGCCTCGCAGGCAGGCTGACGCAGTCCGAGATGATGCGGTCGGCCTCGCGCTGGGTCGCGCGCAGCTCGGAGACGCTGAGCGCGCGCCAGTTGTTCTCCTTCGGCTCGGCCGTGAGCTTGGCCGAGATCTCGTCGGTCAGTGCCAGCAGGTCGGCCGTGCCGCCCTTGCGCACCGCGATCGAGGTGACGACGGGGACGCCGAGCTCCTTGGCGAGCCGTTCGACGTCGACCGAGATGCCGCGGCGGCTCGCGATGTCAAACATGTTGAGGACGAGGATCATCGGCCGTCCGGTGCGCTTCAGTTCCAGCAGCAGGCGGATGGTCAGGCGCAGATTGGTGCTGTCGGCCACGCACAGCACGAGGTCGGGCAGGGTCTCGCCGGAGGCCTTGCCCAGCACGAAGTCGCGGGTGATCTCCTCGTCCGGGCTGCGGCCGCGCAGCGAATAGGTGCCGGGCAGGTCGACCACGGAGACCTGGCGTCCCAAGGGGGTGACGAAGAAGCCTTCCTTGCGTTCGACGGTGACACCCGGATAGTTCGCGACCTTCTGCCGGCTGCCGGTCAGGGCATTGAACAGCGACGTCTTGCCGCTGTTTGGCGTGCCCACCAGGGCGAGATGCAGCAGGGGTAATTCCATGGGATCAATTGTCCGGCCGCGAACTCACGCGACGATGATGGCCATGGCTTCGCGGCGGCGTACCGCGATGGTGATGTTGTCGACACGCACGGCGATCGGATCGCGCCCGACCAGCCCCTCGTGCAGGACCTCGACCCTTGCGCCCTCGACGAAGCCGAGTTCGATCAGCCGGCTCTCGAGTTCGATGTCCGAGAGGGCCGAGCCGGCGTCCTTGGCGGACAGGTGCTGAATGACGCCGGTATAGCCGCGCTTGGCCAAGCCGAGCGGCATCTCGCGGCGCATGTCATGGGTGTCGGTCATGCCCTGTATTTTCAATGCAGGGCATGGAGGTCAAGCGCACACGGTCGCTGAAACTGCACCTTAGAGCGATTTTAAAGTGCAGATCACGAAGCCGTGGGCAAAGTGCCCTTGGCGCGAGTCCTTGGCGCTCTCAGGCCGGGACCTTGTCCGCCTGGATGGCAGCCATGGCGCGGCTCTTGAAGTAGTCGAGCACGAACAGGCGGATCGCCGAGGACAGATTGCCCTGCTGGCGGGCGCCGTCGATTTCGCCAACGAGCTCGGACAGCGTCATGTTGCGCAGGCCCGAGATCTCCTTCATGCCGTTCCAGAACGCCTCTTCCAGGCTGACGCTGGTCTTGTGGCCGGCGACCACGATCGAACGCTTCACCACGGGCGACTTCATGGCTGCTCCTCGCGATCGATCTGATGCTGGTCCAGATGCGCCTTCGCCTGGTCCGCCTGCTTCTCCTCCGACGCTCGCTCGGCCTTCGTGCGGCCGAACTTCGTTCGGTTGGCGTCCGCCTGCTTCGCCGAGGCTTCCCGCTCGGCGCGCTTCCTGAAACGATTCAGGTTGATGACGTTCCCCATGCCGCGTCTCCATCATCCGATCCTCCTCAGGCAGGATGAAACTTCCAGAAACAGAGCGCCGCGTTGCGCCCCACAAGACTTGATCGTCATTCGCTCGTCCTCGTCAATCGGCCTCAAAGGCCATCAAACGATGAATTTCGCCCCGTCAAGGGCAGTGGGGCTTTGCGTAGCAGGTGCCGCCGCCGCCGCATTGACGGTAATCAAATCCTGTCCCTTAAGCCTTATAATTATGAGCTTTGGGGCTCCGTATCACTACGGATGACTATCGGAATTCGGAATTTTATCCCGGCCTGGTCATCTTCTCCGGCTGCACCAGACGGTCGAATTCATCGGCCGTGACGAAGCCGAGCCGCAGTGCCTCCTCCTTCAGCGTGGTGCCGTTCGCATGTGCGGTCTTGGCCACCTTGGCTGCGTTATCGTAGCCGATCTTCGGCGCGAGCGCGGTCACCAGCATCAGCGACCGCTCCATCAGCTCCTTGATGTGCTTTTCGTCGGCACGGATGCCGCTGACGCAATGCTCGGTGAAGGAGCGCGCGGCGTCCGCCATCAGGCGGATCGAGTGCAGCATGTTGTAGGCGAGCACGGGCTTATAGACGTTGAGCTCGAAATGGCCCTGGCTGCCGGCGACTGTGATCGCTGTGTGATTTCCGAACACCTGGCAGCACACCATGGTCATCGCCTCGCACTGCGTCGGATTGACCTTGCCCGGCATGATCGAGGAGCCCGGCTCGTTCTCCGGCAGGATCAATTCGCCGAGGCCGGAGCGCGGGCCTGATCCGAGCAGGCGGATGTCGTTGGCGATCTTGAACAGGCCTGTCGCGACGGAATTGATGGCGCCGTGCGCCAGCACATAGGCGTCGTTGGACGCCAGCGCCTCGAATTTGTTGGCGGCGCTGGTGAAGGGAAGCTTCGTAATCCCGGCAACGTGCTTTGCGAACAGCTTTGCGAAGCGCGGCTTGGAGTTGAGGCCGGTGCCGACGGCGGTGCCGCCCTGCGCCAGCGGATACAGATCCTTCACCGCGACCTTGAGCCGCGCAATGCCGCTCTCGACCTGCGCGGCGTAGCCTGAAAATTCCTGACCCAACGTCAGCGGCGTTGCGTCCTGGGTATGGGTGCGGCCGATCTTCACGATCTTCGCAAACGCCTTCTCCTTCTGACGCAGCGCGCGATGCAGCTCGCCGAGCGCAGGCACGAGATCGGCATTGATGCGGCTTGCGGCCGCGATGTGCATCGCGGTCGGGAAGGAATCGTTCGACGACTGGCTCATATTGACGTGGTCGTTGGGATGCACCGGCTTCTTGGTGCCGAGCGCGCCGCCGAGCAGCTCGTTGGCGCGGTTGGCGATGACCTCGTTGAGGTTCATGTTGCTCTGGGTGCCCGAGCCGGTCTGCCACACCACAAGCGGGAAATGGTCGTCGAGCTTGCCTTCGATCACCTCGTGCGCGGCGCGGATGATTGCGCCGGCACGGCGCTTGTCGAGCAGGCCGAGCTCGAGGTTGGACTGGGCTGCCGCAAGCTTGACGATGCCGAGCGCATGCACCAGCGAGATCGGCATGCGGTCGATGCCGATGCGGAAATTCTGGCGCGAGCGTTCGGTCTGCGCTCCCCAATAGCGATCGGCGGGGACGTCGATCGGACCAAAACTGTCGGTCTCGATGCGGGTCGCGGGGCGGGCAGTCTTCGCGCGGGCAGCTTTGGCCATGAGCACATCCATTCTGCCGCGCGCAACACCGCACGGCTCCTTCATGTGCTCTTCTATATAGGGAGTTTGGCCGGGCGCGACGGCTTCGCGGCCAACCTAGATCATTTCTTGCGGAAACGATCGAGCCGCACGACTTCGGCGCCGCCCTGGTTCGGCGGGGTCGGTTCGTCTGCTGTCTCCGTCGTCTCGGTGGCAGGCGCAGGCGCGGCGACGGCGGACGCGGCAGGGGCCGCCGGCAAATCCTCGCCCGTGACTTCAGCGACATCGGAGGTGTCGAACTGAAGGCCGAATTTCACGGACGGGTCGAGGAAGCTCTTGATGGCGCTGAACGGCACGATCAGCCGCTCCGGGATGCCGCCGAAGGACAGGCCGACCTCGAAACGGTCCTCGAGCACGGTCAGGTCCCAGAACTGGTGCTGGAGGATGATCGTCATCTCTTCCGGATATTGCGCCAGCAGCCGCGACGAGATCTTCACGCCGTCGGCCTTCGACACGAAGGTGATGAAGAAATGATGCTCGCCCGGCAGGCCATGGGCCGCGGCATCAGTCAGCACCTTGCGCAGCACGCCGCGCAGCGCGTCACGTGCCAGCACATCGTATCGGATATGATCGGTCGCCATGGTGGTCCTGTTGCATTCCAGGAGACGGGCCCTGCCGGCCCGACTCGCCAAGCCGCAATAGTACCGCGCCTGACGGGTCAGCAGGAGTCCCCGCCGGGAAGGAAATCAGAGGTAAGTGGAGGCTTCTGTTGCCAGGTGCCTCCGAACCCCGCCTAACGGAGCTTAACCCGTTAGGACTTTAAGATGGTCTTTCAAACTGCGTTACGCAGCCTGAGCAACCGGAGCAAAGTTGTCGT
>JAEWHT010000357.1 GCA_023387695.1 Pseudomonadota bacterium
ATTCTGGATTGCTTCGCTGCGCTCGCAATGACGGTGGGGAGAGAGTGGGGGCTTCACGCTGCCTCCTTCTCGCCGAGCCACTGACGTACCCGTGCATCCGGGTCGGCATTTTGGGTAATGTCGGAAACGACGGCGATGGAATCGGCGCCCGCGGCGAAGATCTCTGCGGCGTGCTCGAACTTGATGCCGCCGATCGCAACCAGCGGGATGGTGCCGATGCGCTTCTTCCATTCCGTGATTTTCGGGATGCCCTGCGGTTCGAAGCGCATCGATTTGAGTGTCGTGAAGAAGATCGGGCCAAGCGCGACGTAATCTGGTTTTGCTGCGAGCGCGGTCTCGAGCTCCGCATCGTCATGCGTGGAGACGCCGAGCGACAGGCCGGCCTCGCGGATCGCCTTGAGGTCGGCATCCGCGAGATCTTCCTGGCCGAGATGCAGATACTTCGCGCCGGCGACGATCGCCGCGCGCCAGTAGTCGTTCACGACGAGCTTGGCTTGTGTACCCTTCGTGATCGCCAACGCATCGGTGACGATCTGCAGCGCGTCGGCGTCGTTGAGCTCTTTCGTGCGCAGCTGAATGGTGCCGACGCCGAGCTTTGTCAGGCGTTCGACCCATTTGAGGCTATCGACGACGGGGTAAAAACGATCAGGATACGGCATGCCAGAAAGGGGTCCCAACGACAGGGGTGGAGGGGGAAGCGAAGTCGCGGGCGTTCATCAGCCCGGCTTCGTATGCGGTGCGGCCGGCCTCGATACTGAGGCGGAAGGCTTTGGCCATCGCGACGGGATCGGCGGCCTTTGCGATCGCGGTGTTGAGCAGCACGGCGTCGTAGCCGAGCTCGAGCGCTTCGGCCGCGTGCGAGGGCGCGCCGATGCCGGCATCGACCACCAGCGTGATATCGGGCAGCCGCTCGCGCATCAGCTTCAGCGCGTCGCGGTTGATGATGCCTTTCGCGCTGCCGATGGGTGCGGCCCACGGCATCACCACCTTGCAGCCGGCGTCGACCAGGCGATTGGCGACCGAGAGATCCTCGGTGCAATAGGGGAACACTTCAAAGCCGTCCTTGATCAGGATGGTTGCGGCTTCGACGAGGCCGACGACATCGGGCTGCAGCGTGTCGTTGTCGGCGATGACTTCCAGCTTGATCCAGGTGGTGCCGAACAATTCGCGCGCCAGCTTGGCCGTGGTCACGGCCTCGCGCACGCTGCGACAGCCGGCGGTGTTCGGCAGCACGGTGACGTCGAGCTCGCGGATCAGCTTCCAGAAGGCGTCGCCGGTTTTGCCGCCGGCGGATTCACGCCGCAGCGACGCCGTGACGATGTTCGAACCGGAGGCGCGGATCGCCTCCTGCATAATCGCGGGCGACGGATAGAGCGCACTGCCGATGAGCAGGCGCGAGACGAATTGCTTGCCGTAGAAGGTCACCATGTTGTCAGCCTCCCTGCCGCGGCGTGATGATCTCGATTTCGTCGCCGGCCTTGAGGCTGGTCTCGGCCCAGCGGCTTTTAGGCACGACGTCGTAATTGAGCGCGATCGCGAAATGCGTGCCTTCGTAGTCGAGCTCGGCGAGCAACGCGTCGACGCTGGCCGCATTGATCTCGCGTTGCTCGCCATTCACGATCACGCGCATTGCATCACCTCATTGTCGATCTGGCCGCGCTCGACGAAGTTGAGCGTCAGCTCGGCGAGTGCCGGCGCGATCAGGAAGCCGTGGCGGTAGAGTCCGTTCACGCTGATGTTGCCCCCGCGCACGCCGATGCGCGGCAAATTATCGGGATAAGCAGGGCGAAGGCCCGAGCCGAATTCGACGATGCGGGCCTCGCCAAAAGCCGGATGCACGGCATAGGCCGCGCCCAGCAGTTCCAGCGCGGAGCGGACGCTGACGCCGGTGTCCTCGGCCTCGATCGAGGTCGCGCCGAGCATGAACAGATTGTCCTCGCGCGGGATCACGTAGAGCGGCCAGCGCGGATGGATCAGACGCACAGGGCGCGACAGCTGCACCTCGTTCGTTTCGATCAGGATCATCTCGCCTTTGACGCCGCGAAGCTCCGGTTGCTCGTCGCGTGCGCCGAGGCCGCGGCAGTCGATGACGATGCCGTCGAGGTCGGAGGCGGTGACATCGCTGCCAAACTTAATGGTGCCGCCGGCGGCTTTGATGCGTTCGTGCAGCTTTGGCAGCACGCGGCGCGGCTCGACATGGCCCTCGGTCGGGAAGAACAGCGCGTCGCGGAAGCGGCCTTCCAGCGACGGTTCGAGCTCGGCGAGGGCCGCAGCATCGAGCCGGCGATGGCCCTCGGTCATGCGCGCGAAACGCTCGAAATCATTGCGTTCGCGCGGATGAGCGACGACGAGCGAGCCGTTGAAGGGCGTATCAGGCAGCTCGCGCCGCCAGATGTCGAGCGAGCGCTGGCCGAGCCTGGAGATGACGGGTTCGGCGACCTCCGCCTCGCAGTAAGGCGCGAGCATGCCGCCGGCCCAATGGCTCGTGGACTCGGTCATCGCCGCGTCACCGCGCTCGTGTAGCGTCACGGAATGGCCGGCTTGGGCGAACAACAGCGCCTGCCAGGCTCCGGCTATGCCTGCACCGATGATGGATACCGGTGAATCCGGTCGTTTGGTCGTCTTCAACATCCCTGTCCCTTCGCCGGCATGACCCGGATCAGGTTCAAAGGGTCACCGCGGTCCTGGGCGGGTTTGCCCATTTAGCGGTATCTCAGCTCCTCCTCGGAGCACCCCTCGGAACGCCTCTAATGTAGGCTTGTGGGGCCCTGTGTCAACGCGTTTGGGGGGAACTCCACTATGCGTGCCCCGGACGCGGCGCAGCACGTAGTGGTGCGCCGCTGAGCCGGGGCCCATCTTTGCGGTGGCTGCGGGTCCCGGCTCTGCGCAGCAACGCTACGCGTCGCAGCGCGTCCGGGACACGAGAGACTACTTCAAGGCCTGCGCCCGCGCGTTGCGGACGTGCTCGGTGAGCTTCTTATGCGGCGCGGGGCCGAACATCGGCTGCGGATTGCCGTTCGGCTCCAGCTGCGGCTCGAAGCTCGCCTGCTGCAAGGCCTGCTGACGCTGCTGCTTTGCAACGTAGTAATAGCCGCCCGCGAAATAACGCACGGCTCGGTCGTGGTCGCCATTGGCGGCGTGATAGGCGCCGGCGAGGTATTTCACCGCATAGGTGAGATTGGTGTTGGGGTCGCGCAGGCCGCTCGCATCGCCGGTGTAGCCGAGGCCACGGGCGGTCGCGAGTTTGATCTGCATCAGGCCGATGGTGCCGCCATGACCGACGAGGCCCGACTGATAGCGGCTCTCGCGCATGATGACGCGATGCACCAGCGCCTCCGGCACGCCGTTGGCGCGCGCGTGCATCGCGACCATCTCGGCATATTCGGCCTGGCCGGCGAATGCGGCCTGCGACGACACCAGCGGTGACAGCAATCCTGCCGCGACCAACGCGGCGACGCGTAAAATCTTCATCGGATATCCCAGAACGCCCGAGTGCCTGCGCCCGATGGCCGTTAGGCCCGCCGAACGCGGCGATGATGTGACCAAACGCCGCCGTTAACGATTTCGCGGCGCAGAGCCGCTGTTACGACTCAATGCTGGCTTTAGAGTTCCCTCAGGCGGACAACTCGCGACAGCAAGACTGTCTATTCGCGCTTGCTCGCGAAAGCGAGTATGAAGCCCTCGCGAATCGGGAGAGGTGCCATGACAAAAGCAACCATGGTCAACACCCACAGCGGCGACATCCCAACCCACAATCCGTGCGCCCAATGCGGCGTGCCGATCGCGCAGCCGGACTGGATCGAGCCGGGCGAGGGGCGAGTCTCCTATCTCTGGACATGCCACGCCTGCAACTATCGCTTCGAGGCGATCGCGATCTTCGATGAGGCGGCGATCGCGTCGCTGCGGCTCGCTGCGTAACGTGATGGATTACGCAGCCAGCCTGGGCTGCTGCCACACCGGCAATTGCATCCGCACGATCAAGCCGTGCGGTTGACGGTCGAGCAGCGATAGCTCGCCGCCATGGGCGATCGCGATCGCCCGCGCGATCGACAGGCCGAGGCCGAAGCCGGTGGAGTCGTCCATGGTGCGTGCATCGTCGCCGCGCACGAACGGCTCCAGCATTTCCTGCTTGCGTGCGTCCGAAATGCCGGGGCCGTCGTCCTCGACGTCGATGATGAGCTTGGTGCCTGAAATGTCGAGGCGGATCGTCACCTCGGCGCCGAAGCGCACCGCGTTCTCGACGAGGTTGGTTACGCCGCGATGCAGATCGTCGGGGCGCGCGGCGGCGGTTGCCGATGCCGGGCCGTCATAATGCACGACATGGCCCATGTCGCCGAACTGGTCGGCGATCAGCTGCAGCGTGCTGGCGATATCGACCAGCGTGATCGCCTCGACCTTGCGATCGTTGCGCAGCAATGACAGAACGCTTTCCAGCATCGAGCGCATCTGGTCGAGGTCGATCAGCATGCGCTTGCGGTTGCCCTCGTCCTCGATGAATTCGGCGCGCAGGCGCAGCCGCGTGATCGGGGTGCGCAGATCGTGGCTGATCGCGGCCAGCATGCGGGTGCGATCCGACATCAGCCGCGCGATCCGCTCATGCATGCGGTTGAGCGCGCGCGCCACCGAGCGGATCTCTTCCGGACCGCGCTCAGGCAGCGGATCCGCTTCGCCGTCCAAGCTGAAATTCTCGGCCGCCTTGGCAAAAGACGACAGCGGTGCAGCGAGCGCGCGCGCAGCCCACAGGCCCAGCACGGTCACGCAGATGAAGGCGGTCATCAGTGCCGTCAGCCATGGCGCGCCCCAGAACCATGGCCGCGGGGTATTCTCGACATGACCTGCGATCATGGTGCCGTCGGGCAGGACAACGCCGATGCGGTGGGCGCCGCCCTCGGGCGCGAGCTGCACCACCTTGTAGCCGCGGCCGAGATGGCGGCGCAGCCCATGCAAATGCTGGGCTTCGCTGTCCTCGACCACCGTCGCCGTGCCCGTCGCGGGTGTCTCGAGATTGAGCTTCGGGAAAGCGCGCGTGAGATCCGCGATCAGGCGCGGCCGATCGTCCGGCTTGGCCGAACCGAGCAGCAGCGCTGCATCCGCCAGTTGGGGCGCGCCGTCCGGCGGCGTCTCCGGCCGGTCGGGCCGGGTCATCAGGAACGCGGTGGTGACGACGAGATGCAGCGCGACCGTCGAAGCCAGCACCAGCGCAGCAATCTGCCCGCCGATGCCCTTGAGGTGAAAGAACCCGAACGGCCTCATCGTCTCAACGCCCCGTCAGTTGCTCAGGGGCGTCGTAACCGCTTCCGTTCGAGGCGTAAACAGGTAGCCGCCGGAACGCACCGTCTTGATGATGGTGGGATCGGCCGGATTGGGCTCGATCTTGCGGCGGATGCGGCTGACCAGCACGTCGATGGAACGCTCGAACGAGCCGGTGTTGCGGCCCTGCGTGAGGTCGAGCAGGCTGTCGCGCGAGAGCACGCGGCCGGGTCGCTCGCAGAAGGTCCGGAGCAAGTCGAACTCGGCGCTGGTCACGGCGACGCGGGCACCTTCCGGATTGCGTAGCTCGCGCAGGCGCAAATCGATGCGCCAGCCTTCGAAGGCGAGTGTCGAAGCACCCTCGATCGAGCTCGCGGCTTGTGCTGATGCCTGACGTCGCAGTACTGCGTTGATGCGGGCGAGCAGCTCGCGCGGGTTGAACGGCTTCGGCAGATAATCGTCCGCGCCCATCTCGAGACCGACGATGCGATCGACGTCCTCGCCGCGCGCGGTCAGCATGATGATCGGCGTCTGTGCCTCCGAGCGCACCTTGCGGCACAGGCTGAGCCCGTCTTCGCCGGGAAGCATGACGTCGAGAATGATCAGGTCAACGCGGTGGTCGGCCATGGCGCGCG
Organism: Pseudomonadota bacterium; assembly: GCA_023387695.1. Lineage (GTDB taxonomy): Bacteria > Pseudomonadota > Alphaproteobacteria > Rhizobiales > Xanthobacteraceae > Bradyrhizobium. Next base: position 5,886 of record JAEWHT010000357.1, read on the forward strand.
ACATCTCGCGCCCGTCGCTCACAGCGGTCACGTTGCAGGAGTTGTTGCGCAGATATTTCGCAATCAACGTCCGGGTTTCGCGGTCGTCCTCGACGACCAGGATGTTGGGAGAAGGAATGGCCATGAGCTTTGTTTGTCCAAGATTCGGGCCAAAAGGCGAAGATTTTTGTTTCCGTTTGTTTCCGAATGCATTTCCGCAACACCCCGCAACGACCGGGTAGTCATACGGCAAGATCTCGTTAAGCCCGTTAACCATACCGTGGCGCAGGAATGTACGAAACCCCGCAAAAACCACGGTGCTATCATGACCTCGATTTCGGCGGCCTCCGCCAGTAATCACCAGTCGCCGCTCCAGCGGCTGCAGCAGGAATTGCAATCGGAAGTGTCGGACGGCACGATTTCGTCGTCGGACCAGTCCGCCCTCACGACCGCCTTGCAGGACATCGACACGGCGCTCCAGCAGAGCCGGTCCAGCGATCAGTCCGATCAGTCCGGCGGCACCAAGCCGTCCAAGGACGGACTGAAATCCAAGATCGACGATCTCATTTCGAACGAGGTCTCGAACGGCACGCTGACGTCGAGCCAGGCTGATGAGCTGAAGGGCGTGTTTCAGTCCGCTTTCGGCAAGGGGCCCGGTGGTCCCGGCGGTGCGGGTGGCCCGCCTCCCGGTCCGCCGCCGTCGGATAACGGCTCTTCGGATTCTTCGACGTCGTCGACGGACGCGACGAGCAGCAGTTCGACCGACAGCAGCACCGCCAAGATCCTCGAGCAGTTTCTCCAGGCGCTGCAACAGTCGCAGTCGTCGAGCTCGAGTTCGTCCTACGGTGCCAATGGCAACACGTCGAGCAGCACCGACATCTCCGCGCTCTTGATCGACTACAAGAGCTGACCTGAGCGACGCGGGTCGGCGCGTTCCTCGCCGCGATCTTGCTACTTCCCAGGGCGCAAGATCGTCGGCGGGGAACTGTGCATCTCGCACGTTCCTCACCAGGAACTTTTGCTCCCAACGCCGAGCGATATTGGCGTGACGAAATTGCCGCAGCACAGGAACCGCTGCCGATCGTGACTGTTCTCCCTGCACAAGTTTTCTGCTGAAGGAGAGGACAACTATGTTGATGAAATCGATCGCCGCCGGCCTTGCCGGCACCGCTTTGCTTGCCACTGTTGCGTTTGCACAGAATCCAACTGCCACCACCGAGAAGACGCCAACCGCGTCCACTGCGACCGTCACAACGACGACTGCGTCGGGTGAATGGCGTACTTCGAAGATGGACGGCGTCAAGGTCTATAACGAGGCCAACGAGAACATCGGCTCGATCAACGATCTGCTGATGGACAAGAGCGGCAACGTCAAGATTGCGGTGATCGGCGTCGGCGGCTTCCTCGGCATGGGCGAGCATCTCGTCGCTGTGCCCTATGAAAAGCTGAAGTTCGTCAATGAGGCCGTTGCCTCCACCACCACCACGAATCCGAACGCCAAGCCGGCCGCAACCACGACGACCGGCGCTGCGACGGGCACGGAGAAGACGACCACCACCACGACCAGTTCGTCGTCGAAATGGTATCCGGACCACGCCGTGTTCAACGCGACCAAGGATCAGCTGAAGAACATGCCCGAGTTCAAGTACTCGGAGTAATGCGGATCACGTGAGTGCCTAAACGAAGCGCGCCCGGTTTTCACCGGGCGCGCTGTCGTGTCTTCTTTCGGGCCGTCATTGCGAGGAGCGAAGCGACGAAGCAATCCAGGACTATCTCCGCGGATGCATCTCTGGATTGCTTCGCTTCGCTCGCAATGACGGCGGATGGATCGAGTTTCACTTCACCAGCGGGCATCCGCCCTTGTCGAGCGGGCGGAAGGCTTCGTCGCCGGGCACGGTAGCGACCAGCTTGTAGAGATCCCACTCGCCCTTGGATTCTTCCGGCTTCTTCACCTCGTACAGGTTCATGT
>JAEWHT010000022.1 GCA_023387695.1 Pseudomonadota bacterium
CAGCGCCAGGCGTGCTCGAACAGCGCGCATTCGTTGCCGCTGGGAACGTAGGCCGGAAGCGCGGGCGCGGAGACCGGCACGGCGTGAAGAGCTGCTTTCATTGTCTTTCTCCGGAAATCATTTGGCGGGCGGCCGCGATTTCTCGCGGCCGCTCGTCTCGCTTATTCAGCCGGTTGCAAGGCGCCCGGGACGATCGCCGCTTTCTCACGCCCCGGCACCAGCACCGCCCATACGAACATGAGCGCAGAGATCGCGACGAACACGCCCGAGCCGAGCCGCACCCAGTAGAAGAAGGCGAGCTGATCCTGCACGTCCATGTAGCTCTGGCCAAGCACGCGCTGGAGATGGACCTGGATCACGCCGGCAAAGGTCAACGCGAAGGTCATCACCATCATGGCCGTGCACATGATCCAGAAGCTCGTCATGGAGAGCCACTGGTTATAGGGCGCCCGTCCCTTGAGTTGCGGGATCGCGTAGGCCATGACGGACAGATTGAGCATCACATAGGCGCCGAAGAAGGCGAGATGGCCGTGCGCAGCCGTCACCTGTGTGCCGTGAGTGTAGTAATTCACCGACGACAGCGTATGCAGGAAGCCCCAGACGCCGGCGCCAAGGAACGCCATTACGGAGCAGCCGACCGACCACAGCAGCGCGGCGCGGTTCGGATGCTTGCGGCCGGCCTTCCAGGTCATCTGTACCGTAAAGATCACCATGGTGAAGAACGGCGCGACCTCGAGCGTGGAGAACAGCGAGCCGATCCACTGCCAGTAGCCGGGCGCGCCGATCCAGTAGAAATGATGGCCGGTGCCGAGGATGCCGGAGAACAGCGCAAGGCCGATGATGACGTAGAGCCACTTCTCCACGACCTCGCGGTCGATGCCGTTAAGCTTGATCATCAGATAGGCGAGCACGGAGGCCATGATCAGCTCCCAGACGCCCTCGACCCAGAGATGGACGACATACCACCAGTACATCTTGTCGACCGCGAGGTTGGCAGGGTTGTAGAAGGCGAACAGGAAGAAGATCGCAACGCCCCACAGGCCGAACAGCAGGATGTTGGTGACCGTGGTCTTTCGGCCCTTGAGCGCCGTCATCGTGACATTGAACAGGAACATCAGGCAGACCACGACGATGCCGACCTTGATGACGAAGGGCTGCTCGAGGAATTCGCGACCCTCGTGATAGTGGAAGAGATAGCCGACCACGGCCACGGCCGCCGCGCAGAAGAACATCCAGAACTGGATCTTGGCGAGCAGCGGGCTGAAAAGCTCTGTCTCGGTTTCCTCTGGCAGCAAATAGTAGGTCGCCCCCATGAAGCCGATCAGCGACCACACGATCAGCGCGTTGGTGTGGATCATCCTGACGATGTTGAACGGCAGCAGCACCGACAGCGTATTGGGCAGGACGTAGATGGTTCCGGCGAGCAGGCCGAACAGGACCTGGGCCAGGAACAAGGTCAGCGCGCCGTAGAAATACAGCATCGCGACTTTCTGGGTTTGGTATTTCATCTCAGGTTCTCTCTGTCTTGAAAGAGGGATACGGTCGGCTCAGCCAGCCTTGTTCGGCGGCCAGTCCTGGCGCTTGATCGTGCTGACCCATTGCAGGAAGTCGGCGAGATCGTTGAGCTCCTGGTCGGTCAGGTTGAATTGCGGCATCTGCCGCCGCCCCTCCGCTCCTGACGGTTGCGATTGCATCCAGGCCTTCAGCGTCTCGCGCGCGCCGGCCGGATCCTCCTTGCCACCCCAGCGGTCCCAGACGTTCCCGACTTCGGGAGCGAAATAGGCGCCTTCGCCGAGCAGCGTGTGGCAATTGATGCAGGAGTTGCGCTCCCAGACATGCTTGCCACGTGCGACTGACGAGGTCAGCGTGGGGGCGTCGGTCGATTTCGTGACCATGTAGTAATGGCTGTGCGCGGTCAGCCCGATGAAGATTGCAAAGAAGAAGGCCGAGCCGCCGTAGAAGACGTTTCGAGCCGCCGACTTGGTCAGGCGTTCAGCCATTGCCAGTCCTTTCCGTGTGGGTCCTGTCGTGAGAAAGCAGCGATGCTGTATGTTGCTTGTCGGCGCGGACGGGTCTTTGTCGCGGCGCAATGAGCGCTCGCGTTGGCCGCCTCAGATCAGGGTGAAAACCGCGGAGGCGAGCCACGCAAACAACACGAGGATGATGATCCAGGCGCTGACGAGCCCGCGCCAGAGCGCCGGTGCGGCGCGCAGATCGATGAAATCAAGCGCGATCCGGCGGCCCTTGATGGCGGCAAGAGTCAGGACCAAAGCATTGGCGAGCAGCGGTCGCGGCAACAGCGGCGGCACGAGCAAAGTCGCGAGCGCGAGGCCGATCAAAATGATCCAGGTGATATCGAGACGGTCCGGCACCATCATCGCACCAGATAGAGAATCGGAAACATGACGATCCAGACCAGATCGACCATGTGCCAGAACGCAGTGCCTGTTTCCACCCCGACTGTCTCGGCGCGGCGGCAAACTACCGCGAGAATCACGATGCCAAGGCCGACATGCAGGAGATGGAAGCCGGTCAGAAGAAAATAGAGCGTGAAGAAAGTGCTGGTCTCCAGGCCAATGCCGCGACCGATCTCTCCGGAATATTCGGCGAGCTTGATCGCAATGAACCAACCGCCAAGCGCCATGGCGATCAAGAGCCAGCGGCGCGATGTGCGCTCTTCATGAGCGCGTGCGGATTTCGTTGCCCGGGCCGCGGCCCAGCCGCTGGTGACCAGCACGATTGTGTTGAGGCCTGCGAGGCTCGAATCAAGCTCAGCCTGCCCAGCCGCAAACATGGCCGGATGGATTGCCCGCGCGACCACAAAGGCGCTGAGAATCAGGCCGAACGCGGCGAGCTCGCTGAAGATCAGCACCCAGATCATGGGATCGCCAGGGAGGTCTTCGAGAATTCCCCAGCCGTTTCCCTGTTGCTCGCATTCGGCTGCCGACATCTGCTCTTCCGGATCAGGACACCGGCAAGCCTTAGCTCGCCTCACCAATTCGGAATTTGTCGCAGGACAAACTGGGAGATGCCGGCACGCGATAAGAACCGCCTCAGCATTCCACGGAGTAACGAACAGGGATGAGCGAAGCCCAACTTGGACTGATGACGGCGACGCCAATCATCATCATCTTCGCAATCGCGCTGAGAAGGATGGGCGTGCTCTCGACCGTCGCGACGGTTTCAGCCGTGAGCGTCTCCATCGCGATCGCGGCGGTGCTATTCACGACACAGTAGATCGTAGGGTGAATAATCCACCCTACGAGCCATCCATGCGGCTACCGCCGCTGGTTATACACGTCGATGCAGACTGCACCGAGCAGCACCAGGCCCTTGATGACCTGCTGGTAGTCGATGCCGATGCCGAGGATGGACATGCCGTTGTTCATCACACCCATAATCATCGCGCCGACCACGGCGCCGCCGACGCGGCCGACGCCGCCATAGGCAGATGCGCCACCGATGAAGCAGGCGGCGATGACGTCGAGCTCGAAGCCGAGGCCCGCCTTGGGCGTCGCGGTATTGAGGCGCGCGGCGAAGACGAGACCGGCGAGCGCAGCGAGCACACCCATGTTGACGAAGGTGAAGAAGGTCAGCCGCTCGGTCTTGATGCCCGACAGGCCCGCCGCCTTGGCGTTGCCGCCGACGGCATAGATCTGCCGGCCGATCACGGTGCGGCGGGTGACGAAGCCATAGAGCGCGATCAAGACGCTCATGATGACGAGCACGTTGGGCAGGCCGCGATAGGTTGCGATCAGATAGGTGAAATAGAGCACGGCGCATGCGAGCACGACGCTCTTGCCGAGGAAGAACGCATAGGGCTCGACCTCGATGCCGTGCGACACTTCGCGCGCGCGGCTCTTGGCGCTGGCATAGACCAGCCCCAGCGCCAGCAACGCGCCGATCAGCATCGACGTCGGATGCAGCGTACCCGCGGCTGCTTCAGGCAGCAGCTCCGGAATGAAACCCGAGGACAGCTTCTGGAAGGTCGACGGGAACGGACCGAGCGATTGGCCCTGCAACACCGCCAGCGCGAGGCCCTTGAACACGAGCATGCCAGCCAGCGTCACGATGAAGGATGGGATCTTGAAATAGGCGACCCAATAGCCCTGCGCCGCGCCGATGGCCGCGCCGACGACGAGGCACAAGATGAAAGCGATGGTGTAGTCGACCTTGTAGGTCACCATGAGCAGAGCGGCGACCGCACCGACAAAGCCTGCCACCGATCCGACCGACAGGTCGATGTGACCGGTGACGATCACCAGCAGCATACCCAGCGCCATGATGACGATGTAGCTGTTCTGGAGGACAAGGTTCGTCAGGTTGAGCGGCTGCAACAGCGTACCGCTGGTCATGACCTGGAAGAACAGCATAATCGCGACGAGCGACATCAGCATGCCGTAGTTGCGCAGATTGTTCTTGATGAAGCTGCCGTGCCGGCGCTCCTCGGGCAGCGAAACCGTCTTGTCGGTCATGGCTGCGATCCTCCCATCTCAGCGGCCTTGGCCGCGCCGTTTCCGTTGCTTCGTTCGTTGCGCATAATGGCGCGCATGATGTTTTCTTGTGTCGCCTCAGCGCCCGGGAACTCGCCGACGAAGACGCCGTCGTTCATGACGCAGATGCGGTCGCAGATGCCGAGCAGCTCTGGCATCTCCGAGGAGATCACCACGACGCCGCGACCGGCCTCTGCCAGCTCGTTGATGATACAGTAAATCTCGTATTTGGCACCGACATCAATGCCCCTGGTCGGCTCGTCCAGGATTAAGACTTTCGGATCGGTCATCAGCCATTTCGACAAGACGACCTTCTGCTGGTTCCCGCCGGAGAGCTGGCCGGTCTCCTGGTAGACGTCGGAGCAGCGGATCCGCATCCGGTTGCGGTAATCGCTGGCGATTTTCAGCTCGGCGATGTCGTCGATCACCCGCCCCGGCGCGACCTGGTCGAGGCTTGCCAGCGTAATGTTCTTGCGGACGTCGTCGGCCAGGATCAGCCCGAGCTGCTTGCGGTCCTCGGTGACATAGGCAAGCCCAGCGTCGATCGCAGCAGCGACGCTCGTCAGCGCGATCTCATGCCCCTCGAGCGCAATCCGGCCGCTAATATTGGTGCCCCAGGAGCGACCAAACAGGCTCATGGCGAACTCGGTACGGCCGGCGCCCATCAGCCCGGCGATACCTACGACCTCGCCGCGCTTGACGCCAAAATTGACGTTCTTGATCACCTGCCGGTCAGGATGAATGGGGTGATAGACCGACCAGTTCGACACTTCGAGCACAGGCCCGCCAATCTTGGCGTTGCGCTCGGGGAAACGATGGGCGAGATCGCGGTTGACCATGCTGCGGATGATGCGGTCTTCCTGGATCGGCTCGGCACGGCAATCGATACCGTCGACGGTGCGCCCGTCGCGCAGCACCGTGATGTGGTCGGCGACCTTGGCTACCTCATTGAGCTTGTGCGAGATCAGGATCGAGCCGATCCCCTGCTCGCGGAACTTCATCAGGCGCTCCAGCAAAGCGGCACTGTCGGCCTCATTCAGGCTGGCGGTCGGCTCGTCCAGGATCAGCATCCGGACGCGCTTGGACAGCGCCTTGGCAATCTCGACCAGTTGCTGCTTGCCGACGCCGAGATCGGTGATAAGCGTATCCGGGGACTCCTTGAGGCCTACCTGCGCGAGCAGGTCGCGCGTGCGCCGATACACCTCGTCGCGATCAATCACGCCCAATTTCGATGGCGGATGCGAGAGAAAGATATTCTCCGCGATCGACATCAGCGGGATCAGCGCCAGCTCCTGGTGGATGATGATGATGCCGAGCGCTTCGGAATCGTTGATGTCGCGGAAGCGGCGCTCCTCGCCCTCGAAGACGATGGTGCCCTCGTAGCTGCCTGCCGGATAGACGCCGCTCAGCACCTTCATCAGGGTCGATTTGCCGGCGCCGTTCTCGCCGACGAGGGCGTGGATCTGGCCAGCCTCAACAGAGAAATTGACTTCACGCAGCGCCTGCACACCAGCAAAGCTTTTGCTGACGTTGCGCATCTCCAGCATGGCGGTCATGACGTTGCGTCCCATCCGTTAGATCCCTCCCCCCGCGAACGGGGAGAGGGAAACTTGAGAGTCTTACTGGAACTGCGACTTCTTGTAGTAGCCGCTGTCAACCAGAGTCTTTTCCCAGTTGTCCTTATACACCACGACCGGCTTCAGCAGATAGGACGGCACGGTCTTGGAGCCGTTCTCGTAGGTCTTGGTGTCGTTGACCGTAACCTGCTTGCCGGCCAGCGCAGCGTCGACCATATCGGCGGTCACCTTGGCGAGGTCGCGGGTGTCCTTGAAGATGGTCGAATACTGATCGCCGCGGATCATCGCCTTGATCGAGGGAACTTCGGCGTCCTGGCCGCTGATGATCGGCATGGGCTGATCAGCGGTGCCGTAGCCGACGCCCTTCAGCGACGAGATGATGCCAATCGACAGGCCGTCATAGGGCGACAGCACGGCGTTGACCTTCTTGTTGCCGTAGTAGGCGCTGAGCAGGTTGTCCATGCGAGCCTGGGCGGTAGCGGGGTCCCAACGCAGGGTCGCAACCTTGTCCATGCCCATCTGGCCCGAAGCGACCACGAGCTTGCCGCTATCGATGTAGGGCTTCAGCACGCTCATCGCACCGTTGTAGAAGAAGAAGGCGTTGTTGTCGTCGGGCGAACCGCCGAACAGCTCGATGTTGAACGGACCCTTGCCCTCCTTCAGGCCCAGGCCCTTTTCGATCGTCTCAGCCTGGAGCACGCCGACCTGGAAGTTGTCGAAGGTCGCGTAATAGTCGACGTTCGGCGTACCGCGGATCAGGCGGTCATAGGCGATCACGGTGATGCCCTTGGCCTTGGCCTGCTTGAGCACGTCGGACAGCGTGGTGCCGTCGATCGCGGCGATCACCAGCGCCTTGGCGCCCTTGGTCACCATGTTCTCGACCTGCGAGAGCTGGTTCGGGATATCGTCCTCGGCGTATTGCAGGTCGGTGTTGTAGCCGCGCTCCTTGAGCACCTTCACCATGTTGTTGCCGTCGTCGATCCAACGCGCCGAGGACTTGGTCGGCATGGAGATGCCGACGGTTGCCTTATCCTGCGCGGAGGCCGTGAGGCCAGTGGCCATGGTTGCGGCGCCGGCCAGCGCCATTGCGAGAAATGTCGTCTTCAATTTCAACATGCTTCACTCCCGTTGGGTGTCAGACTGTTTGTTAGTTTCGTCCAGTACGTCGGTAGAGGTCGGTTTCGGATCTCCTATGCGAGCGTGACGTCGGGCTCCGCACGACCGTGCGCGGCGGCTTGTAGCAGAAAAGTGCAACCGGCCTGTGGATCGGCGGCGCGTGCCTCCGCATCCATATCCTGCCAAGCCGAGGTGACAAGCAGGCGCGACAGGTCCGGGCCGACAAAAGCCGGGCAACTCGACTGCCTCGCCGGTACGCGCAGCGAGCGCAGGCGCTCGCCTTGCGGAGAATAGATATCGACGCGGCCGGCGCCCCAACAGGCGTTCCATATTTGCCCATCGGCATCGCACACTGAGCCGTCAAGCCCCCCAACGCCGGTGTGGCGCAGCAATACCTCCGGTTCGCCGCGCGGCAAGCCGGTGTCGGCATTGAGCGGCACCGCATAGAGCACGGCGCGCGCAGTGTCGGTGAAATAGCCGGTCGCGCCGTCGGGCGAAAAACAGATCGAGTTCGGAATGCTGATGCCCGGAAACAGCGTCGAGATCTTGCCGCGGTGCAATGCGTAGATCGCCCCCGCCCCTCGCTCGGCCTTACGGCCCATGGTGCCGATCCAGAACGTGCCGGATTGGTGCACGCGGCAATCATTGGAGCGCGTGGTCGGGTTGTCTGCTTCGAGTGGACAAAACAGCGTCATCGCGCCATCGGCTACGGTGCGGACGTAACAACCATCCTCCGCCACGACGAGCTGGCGCCCCGCGTCGATACGCCCAAGCGCGCTCGCCATCCGGCCGAGTGCGTGGACGCGGATCGTGCCGCTACCAAGATGCGCCTCGAAAAGCTTGCCCTCGCGAATATCGAACCACCAGGCAGTATCGGTGGAGACATCATAGGTCGGCCCCTCGCCGAGGTGACAAGGGTGATCCGAAAGAACGGAGGTTGCCACCTCATCCATCATGGCGACGTCACCGCGAAGCGATAGACGGTGTGATGGCGATAGACGCCGCCGGGATCGAGGCGCGGGCTCGGGAAATCCGGCCTGTTCGGCGCGTTCGGCCAGATATGCGGCTCCAGACACAACGCGTCCGATTGTCGGATTAGCTTGCCGCCCTTCCCCGAGATCGTGCCGTCGAGATAGTTGCCGGAATAGACCTGCAAGCCAGGCTGATCGGTGAGCAGCTCCATGATCCGCCCGGAAAGCGGTGCCTCCACCCGGGCGGCGAGCGCGAGCTTGCCGTCGCGCGCGAGGCAAAAAGTGTGGTCGTAACCCTTGCCGTTACGCAATTGCAGATCGTTCTCGCGGATGCGTGCGCCGACGGCGTGGGCCTCGCGAAAATCAAACGGCGTGCCCGCCACCGCGCGCGGCGGCTCCTGCAGCGGGATGGCGGTGGGATCGATGGCCAGGAAATGCTCGGCCTTGACTGTTAGCTTGTGATCGAGCGTGGACTTGCCTGACGTGGCGCCTTCCAGATTGAAGAAGCTGTGGTTGGTGAGGTTGACGATGGTCGGCCGGTCGGTCCGCGCCTCCATCGTCAGCGACAGCTCGGTCGGGCCGGTGACGCGATAGGTCAGGCGCACATCGAGCTTGCCGGGATAATTCTCTTCGCCATGCGGGCTCGTGTAGGTCAGCGTGACCGCAGGGCTGGCGCCGTCGTCGATCTCGGCAATGGCCCAGAGCTTGCGATCGAAGCCATCGAGGCCGCCATGCAGCGCGTTGGGTCCGTTGTTGATTGGAAGCTGGAAAGCCTCGCCATCGAGCGCGAACTGGCCGGCGGCGATGCGGTTGGCGTAACGGCCCACCGTCGCGCCAAAAAACTTCCGTTCGGCAAGATAGCCGGCGAAGGTGTCGTGTCCGAGGACGACATCGTCGTGGCCGCCCCTGGCATCCGGTGCGATCAGCGCCTGGATCACCGCACCATGCGTGATGATGCGGGCTTCAAACCCGCCCTCCCCGCGCAGCACGATACGCTCGACGTCGCGCCCGTCCGGCAGCGTTCCGAAGACGTCCTTGGTGATTTTCGCGCCAGCCATGTCTAGTCCACAAACGGTTCGACGACGTTACGCTTGCCGAGTAGGAAGGAGTCGGCGACGAGACGGAGCGGTGCCAGATCAACATCGCTTGCGCCAGACGCAGCGAGCTTGACGAAGTGCCGGTACAGCTCCCGATATTCCTCATCGGGCGCGTCGGCAACAACCTTGCCGTCGATCGCCATGATCCTGCCACCGCGGGACAGCGTCATCCGGCCCTGATCAGTTTCCGCAACGATATCCCAGCTCTGCGGCCCGGTCTGGCGGAAGTCGAACTCGGCCGTGATCGGCAGGCCGCCGATGTCGGTGAGCGTCAGGTTGGCGGCAATCGGCGACTGGCAATTGGCCGGAAAGGCAAGCTCTGCCGCGGTGACGAACACCGGCGTCGGCAGGATGCGGGTCAGGATCGAGAGCGCGTTGATGCCGGGATCGAACACACCGAGCCCGCCCGGCTCCCAGATCCAGGCCTGGCCGGGATGCCAAACGCGGACATCTTCCTTCCAGTTGATGTGCACCGACTTGATGCGGCGCGTCTTCAGCCATTCGCGGGCCGGCTCTACCGCGGGCGCATGGCGTGAGTGCCAGGTCGCAAACAAAGTGCGCTTTGCCTCCGTCGCCATCGCGATCAGTGGATCGAGCTCGGCGACGCCAATGCCAGGCGGCTTCTCCAGCATGACGTGCTTGCCCGCGGCCAGCGCAGCGGCGGCCTGGGCGCGTCGCACCTGCGGCGGTGTGCAGAGCGAGACCGCATCGATCTCCGGGCCCTTCTCCAGCAGTTCCTCGATGGTCGCAAAATGCGGCAGGCCGGGCAGCGAAGCATTACGGCTGGCAATTGCGGCGAGCGTCGCACCCGGCGTCGCAGCGATTGCGCCGACATGCTGGTCGCGCGCGATCTTGCCGAAGCCAACGATGGCGATGCGAAGATCTGTCACAGATTGTCTCCAAATTCTGCAGATGCCGACGGTGCGGCTTCGGCGGCCACGCCCTGGTGACGCCGCATGCCGTTGTGAATGACGAAGGCCATGGCCTCAGCCGCGGCGTCGGCATCACCGGCTGCAATCGAATCGACAATCTTCTGGTGCCAGACCAGAGCGATCTCACGATCCTCAGAGCCTGCCGGCGCACTGAGCATGAATGCCGCGCGCAAGGCTGCCTCGATCACATGACCGATGGAACGCATGAATAGATTGCCGGACGCTCGCGCCACCGCAAGGTGCACCGCGAGGTCTGCGTCGGCAAAGCCGACAGACTCCGACGTCTCAGCCCGCATACTGTCCATGCTGCGCTGGAGCTCGACGATGTCCTCGTCCGAGCGGCGTTTGGCTGCGAGTGCCGCCGCACGCGGTTCGACCGCAAGACGTATCTCGGCGAGGTCATTGAGAAAACGCCTGTCGATACCGGCGTCGAGATGCCAGGCCAGCACGTCGGCGTCGAACATGTTCCAGGCGGCGCGCTCGCGCACGACGGTGCCGACCCGTGCCTTGGTTGTCAAAAGCCCCTTGGCCACCAGCGTCTTCACGCTCTCGCGCAGCACCGGCCGCGACACACCGAACATCCCCGTCAGCTCGGCATCACCCGGAAGCCGTACGCCTTGCGCATAGCGGCCCGCGATGATGTCGACGCCGATCGAGCGGGCTACCTCGGCATGGTTGGAATGGGCCCGGGGTGTCGGGATGACGACGATGCGCGAGGTCATGAAACGGCCCCCGCGCGCGTCGTCGCCGGCCGTCGTGCCAGCGCGACCAGCCCCTGCTGAAGTGCGATGAAGGCGAACAGCAAGACGCCGGTGGCGATCTTGGTCCACCAGCTCGACAGCGTGCCGTCGAAATTGATGTAGGTCTGGATCATGCCTTGGATCAACACGCCGAGGAAGGTACCGATCACCGAGCCCTGCCCGCCCGTGAGCAGCGTGCCGCCGATGACCACGGCCGCGATGCTATCGAGCTCGACACCAACGGCGGAAAGCGAATAGCCCGCGCTGGTGTAGAAGGAGAACACGATGCCGGCAATCCCCGCAAGCAGGCTCGACAACATGTAGATTTTTATCGTCATCCGGCCGACCGCGACACCCATCAGGCTGGCGGTCGCCCTGCTCCCGCCCAGCGCATAGACGTTGGCGCCGAACCGGGTGAGTTGCAACAGCAAGGCGCCGCCGATGACGATGACGAGCATGATGATCGCGATCGCCGTCAACCGCCCACCGCCGGGCATGCGCAGTGCGAAGTCCGACACGGTGGAATAGACCGGTGCGGTGATTGGCACCGATTCCGTCGACAGCAGGAAGCTCGCACCACGCGCCAGAAACATGCCGGCGAGCGTCACGATGAACGGAGGCAGGTCGAACACGTGGATGATCGCGCCCATCGCAGCACCAAAGGCCGCCGAAAGTACGAGGATGGCAACGAAGGCGACCAGCGGCGGCATACCCCAGCGCTCGACCGCCAGTGCCACGAACACCGTGGTGAAGCCGATCACCGAGCCGACCGAAAGATCGATGCCCCCGGAAATGATGACGAAGGTCATGCCGGTCGCGACGATGCCGAGAAACGCATTGTCGGTGAGGAGATTGCCGACCACGCGGGTCGAGGCGATGTTGGGGAACTGCACGGCGCAGGCCGCAAACCCGACGACGAGGACGATGGCCGTGATCAAGACGGGCGGCAGGCCTTTCATGGTTTCGTCCTCCGCAGCCGCGCCATGATGCCGGCAAAGCCGGACAGTTTTGGCGATTGTAGCAGCAGCACAGCGAGCACCACCACGGCCTTGACCAGCAAGTTAAACTCCGGCGGGTAGCCCGACAGCAAAATGCCGGTGTTCATGGTCTGGATGATCAGAGCGCCCAGCACCGCCAGGATGAGGCTGAAGCGCCCGCCGAACAGCGAGGTTCCGCCGATTACGACGGCCAGAATGGCGTCAAGCTCGAGCCAGAGGCCGGCATTATTGGCATCCGCGCCCATGATGTCGGCCGCAGCGATCACGCCGGCAAGCGCAGCGCAGACGCCGCACCAGACATAGACCGCAAGGATCATCGCGCGGGTGCCGACGCCGGCAAGCTCGCTTGCGCGGGCGTTACCACCGGTCGCTTCGATCAGGAGTCCGAGCGCGGAACCGCGCACCACTGCCCCCGTCAGAATCAGCATGCCGAGCGCGATCACGACCGGAACCGGCACGCCGAGAATGGCGCCATTGCCGAGCCAGACCAGATCCGGCGAGGTGAAGGTCACGATACGCCCCTCGGTGATAAGCTGGGCGATGCCGCGCCCCGCCACCATCAGGATCAACGTTGCCACGATCGGCTGCATGCCGAGCACGGCGACGAGGAAGCCGTTCCACAATCCGCAGACAAGGCCGGCGCCGAGCGCCGCCCCCAGCACCACCGGCAAACTATGAGTATCGGCAAGGCTTGCTGCAATCGCACCACAGATTGCAATCACCGCACCGACCGAAAGATCGATGCCGCGAGTCGCGATCACCAGCACCATGCCGAGCGAGAGCAACGCCACCGGCGTGCCGCGGTTGAGCACGTCGATCAGGCTGCCGAACAAGCGGCCATCCTGAAGGCGCAGGTCGAAGAATTGCGGCGACACCACACGGTCGACCGCGAGAATGACGATCAGCGCGAGGATTTGGGCAAGGCCGCGGCGCGGCAACAGCGCTGTCATCATGCCCTTGCCTCTTGCATCGCGGCGTCATCAGCCGCAATGGCCGAGAGAATGTTGGTGACGTCGATCGCCTCGCCCGAGAGCTCCTCGACATGAGCCCGGTCGCGCAGCACGATCACACGGTCGGAATAGGTCACGATCTCGTCGAGCTCCGAAGAGATCACGAGCAACGCCAGCCCGTCATCGCAGAGCTCACGGATCAGGCGGATGATCTCGGCATGGGCGCCGACGTCGATGCCGCGCGTGGGCTCGTCCAGCACGAGCAGCCGCGGCGAAGTCGCAAGCCAGCGCGCCAGCAGCACTTTTTGCTGATTGCCGCCTGAGAGCAGGCCCACCGGGCGTTCGGGATCCGGCGGACGGATGTCGAGCATCTTGACGTAGCGTTTCGCGATCTCGTCCTGCTCGCGGCGCGACAACGGCCGATGCAGGCCGCGCTTGGCCTGAAGCGCGAGCACGATGTTCTCGCGCACCGTGAGCTCGGCGACAATGCCATCGGTCTTGCGCTCCTCCGGGCAATAGCCGAAGCCGTGGCGCACGCCGTCGCGAGGTGATTGAAGACGCACCGCCGCACCTTCCACCCGCGCCTGCCCGCCGTCGGCGCGCTCGGCGCCGAACACCAGCCGCGCCGTCTCGGTCCGCCCCGAGCCCAGGAGGCCCGCGAGCCCGACGACCTCGCCGTGGCGTAGTTCGAGGTTGAACGGCGCGATATAGCCGGCCTTGCTGTAATTCTCGAAACTGGCGCAGACCTCGCGCGCCTTGGGCTCACCCGCCACAGCGCGCGCGCTGGTCGTCTCGGCCAGCTCGCGGCCGAGCATCATCCGGATCAACTCGAGCCGCGGCAGCGAGGCGGTCTCACGCTCGCCGACCAGGCGGCCGTTGCGCAAGACCGTGATGCGATCGGAAATCTCGTAGACCTGATCGAGGAAATGGCTGACGAAGACGATGCCGATGCCGCGCTTGGCGAGCTGGCGCATGATGCCGAACAGGATCTCGACCTCGTGACGGTCGAGGCTCGCGGTCGGCTCATCCAAAATCAGCACGCGTGCCGAGAGATCGACCGCGCGCGCGATCGCGGTGACATGTTGTATGGCGACCGAATAGTTGCCGAGGGGCGCGGCGACGTCGATGTCGAGGCCAAAATCCGCGAGCAACTTTTTTGCGCGGCGGCGCATCTCGGCTTCGCGCACGACGCCGAAGCGCATCGGCTGGCGATCGAGAAATAAATTCTGCGCCACCGACAGGTTCGGCAGCAGATTGACTTCCTGGTAGACGGTGGCAATGCCGGCATCGAGAGCCGCCTTGGCTGAACGCGGCGCGACCTCTTCACCACCCAGCCTGACGACACCGGCATCGCGCGGGAACACGCCGGTAACGACCTTGATCAGCGTGGATTTGCCGGCACCATTCTCGCCGAGCAGCGCATGGATTTCGCCCGCGCGAAGCGTAAAATCCACCTCCTGCAACGCGCGCACCGCACCGAAGCTCTTGCTGATCCCGCGTACCTCCAAGAGGGACGAAGCCGGATCAAGGCTCTTCTCCATAACGACGTCACTCCCACCGGCGCCCGCTTATTATGGTGCGGAGGCCCAGCCTATTCGTTCGCGTAGCGATTGCGAAGGGGGGTGCCGGACCACGCGACGTGGTCCGGCGAGACGCCCGCCTCAGTAACCGAGGCCCTTCTTGCTGTCATATTCCTTCTGCGGATTGTCGGTCGCAGTGAGAAGCCGGGATTCGGTCTGGATCCACTTCGGGGGAACCGTACCCTTTTCCTTGAACGCTGCGACCGCGTCGAAGGCCGGGCCGGCCATGTTGGGCGTCAGCTCGACCGTGGCATTGGCCTCGCCGGCAACCATCGCCTTGAAGATGTCAGGCACTGCGTCGATCGACACCGTGAGGATGTCCTTGCCCGGCTTGAGGCCGGCTTCCTTCATCGCCTGGATGGCGCCGACCATCATGTCGTCGTTGTGGGCGTAGACTGCGCAGATGTTCTTGCCGCCGCCTTCGGCCTTGATGAAGCTCTCCATGACTTCTTTGCCCTTGGCGCGGGTGAAGTCACCGGTCTGGCTGCGCACGACCTTCAGGTTCGCGTGCTTGGCGACTGCGGTGTCGAAGCCCTTCTTGCGGTTGGCTGCGACGCTGGCGCCGACCGTGCCCTGCAGCTCGACGATGTTGCAGGCCTTGTCGCCGACGGTCTTGGCGAGCCAGTCACCGGCGACTTCGCCTTCGTGGACGCTGTCCGAGGTGACGGCGGTGAGATAGAGATCCTTGCCGGACGGATCGATGTCGCGGTCGAGCAGCACGACCGGAATCTTCGCCTCTTTGGCTTCCTTCAGCACGGCATCCCAGCCGGTCGCGACGACGGGCGCGAGGAAGATCGCATCGACGTTCTGCGCAATGAAGGACCGGATCGCCTTGATCTGGTTTTCCTGCTTCTGCTGCGCGTCGGCGATCTTGAGATTGACCTTGCGCTTGGTGGCTTCCTGCTTGGTGACCGACGTCTCGGCGGCGCGCCAGCCGGATTCCGATCCGATCTGCGAGAAACCGACGGTGAGCTCTGCGGCGTTCGCCGGCAGCGCGATCAACAGGGCGGCCGTGGCGCTGGCCGCAAAAAGGGCTTTGAGGGTCATCAGGCGTATCTCCCAAGATGTTATCCGGGGCGCCAATTGGTATCATGACACCCTCAGGCCAGCCTCTGCGGCGGCGGGAGGGACTATTTCACGGAAGTTTCGGTCCGTATAGTCATATTATTTGACTATTTAGGTGAACCTTGTGGACGTACCGCGGGCGCGCCCAAAAGACACGTAAAACGTACATATTTTTATACTCACAATCACAAGAAGATCGATAATTGCGAAGGTGAATGCTGGTGCGAACGCACGCATTCGTCATGCCGACACTGGTCCCGCCTCCGCGGCTTTCGTCGCTTCGACACGGCGAAGGCCCGTGCATCCACTTCATCGTCCCTCAAAACGTGAATGGCCGGGACAAGCCCGGCCATGACGCAAGTACGATGAGAGTGAAGCGTAGAAACTAGATCAGCTTCCGCTGCGCCAGGTTCTTCATCAGCGCGCCGATGCCGAATGTCCACGGCTCGCATTCGTCGCTGGTCCGCATGCGGTTGACCAGCTTGCCGAGCTGGGGCGCTGCGATGGTAACGATGTCGTCGCGCTTGTGCGTGAAGCCCTGCCCTGGTGCATCACGATCCTTCACCGGCGCGAACATCGTCCCGAGGAACAGCACGAAGCCATCAGGGTATTGGTGCACTTTGCCGATCGTCTGCGCGACGAGATCGGTCGGGTCACGACTGATCATGCTGATCGAGGAATGCCCGTCGAGAACGAAACCATCCGCACCCTTCACATTCAGGCTGATATCGAGCTTGCGCGCGTCATCGAGCGTGAAGGTGTCGTCGAAAAGGCGCAGCAGCGGACCGATCGAGCACGACGCATTGTTGTCCTTGGCCTTCGACAGCAGCAGCGC
>JAEWHT010000291.1 GCA_023387695.1 Pseudomonadota bacterium
GGGCTGGACGGAGGAACAACTCGCTGAAATCGTCACCCGCGACTGCATGATCGGCATTGCGCTGCCGAAGCCCGGCAGGACATCAGACGGTCCTCGGCCGATCCACAAGGCCAGCCGGCCGGTCCACAGCGGTGGCAGACCGAGGGAGGCCGCACAATGAGCGAGGAGAGTGTCGGCATTCAAGAGCAGACCGAAGGGCAGTACGTCGACCTTCGTCGCATCGCGTTGCTCGAGTCCATACGAAACGAGGATCAAACCTGGGCCAAGCTTGCGCCGCGTTGGTGCGTTACCAATCCAGAACCGCCATGGAAGGTATGCCTCGACGCAACCTGCGACTGTCTATCAGCGGGCGGGGCTCTTGATAACCTGGAGCGGCGGCACGCCGAGGATGAGCTTGAGACAGTGTACAGCGCGATTCCGAATCCGGAACGCCAGCTTCTGGCACTCGCTCATATCATGCTCAGCCGCGGGCTCCTGACCGAGGAGGAACTCGCCCATCAAATCCGTACCGTTCGAGCGCGGCTTGAAGCTGTTTAGGATCAGCGCCAATGGAGGTAAACAGATCATGGCGATCCATCGCTCTCACGCTCTACGCGTCGTCGCATGCGCAGGGCCTCTCCTTTCGGACAGGGCCTGCTTTCCGGCGTCGGGCATCCTGTAATCGGCGTTGACCACTTCGCCTTCGTCGTCGCCGTTGGCATTACAGCCGCACTTGCGGGCCGCCTTTGGGCACTGACGCTCTCGTTCGTAGCCGGAAGCTGCGGCAAGGCTGTTCGCGCCTGCCCTGATACCATCAGAGGATCATCTATCGCGGAGACCGCCCGCGCCGCCCGTTCAGTCCAACTCCTGGACGCCGCCGCCCGATACAGTGAGCACCTGCCCGCTGATCCAGTTCGATGCCGGGGCGCACAAGAAGAGCGCGGCATTGGCGATGTCTTCAGGTTGACCTAAGCGTCCGAGTGGCGTGTGTCGCAGCATCGCCATCTCTGTCTTTGGTGTGAGGACTTTGGCCAGCGCGTCCGTCCTGACAGCGCCCGGCGCGATGGCGTTGACGCGAATGCCCCGCGGTCCAAGGTCGAATGCCATGTTCCTCGTCAGGTGATTCACCGCAGCCTTCGACGAGCCGTACGAGGTCATGCGCGCGTTCTTGTTCTCTCCCGCCATCGAGGAAATGTTCAGGATGGCGCCGTGGCCTGCCTCGGTCATATGCGGCGCCGCCAGCTGTGACAGCCGGAACAGCGAGAAAACGTTAAGCTCGAACGCCCGACGGAAATCGCGCATGGGCATGTCAAAGGGCTTCGGTCCCCCGCCGCCTGCGTTATTGACCAACACCGTTAAACTGCCGAACGAGCCGACCGCCGCCTGCACCGCGGCCCCCAGATCGCCATCGTTGGTGACGTCGCAACCGATGGCAATCGCGCGGCCCCCGCCCTCGAGGATTTCTGAAGCAACGCTTCCGGCGCTGCCGCCGTCAATGTCGCTCACCGCTACGGCCGCGCCGGCCGCAGCGAATGTCAGCGCGATAGAGCGCCCGATCCCGGCGGCCGCGCCGGTGACCAGTGCTACTTCGCCATCCAATCGGAAGAGCCGGTGATCTGGCATTGAAAAGCTCCGTTGGAGACGTTCAGCTAGTTCTGACTCGATTTCAGATACTCGGCCACCGCTCGAAATCCGGGCAGGGAGGTCGGATCGATGAGGGGATTCTCCGCCCGAGGGTCGGATGCATAGAGCACCAGCACCATGTCGGCCGATGGGTCCACGTGGATCGTCTGCCCATGAACACCTCTAGCCGCGAAAACGCCTTCCTGGCCAGGTTAGATCCACCACATGCTGCTGTAACGGCCACCCAGTAGCGCCGGATAGTTGGTGCCGAACTTGCTCGCGTCGCCGCCTTCGCGGATGCTCCGAACGGCCTCGGCCGGAAACAGCCGCTCGCCCCCGACGACCCCTTGATTGAGCATCAAGAGGCCCAGGCGTCCTAGGTCGCGAAGTCCAGCACTGCGTCCGCCTCCTGCGAACGGCACGCCGGTCCGCAGGATCCGATTGCTGCGACGAGAGAGGGAGCGTTTGCGCAGCGGGGTTGTTGCCAGCAGCGACACCGTCGCAAGGCCGGCGCTAAGAGCCCCCGCGCATGACTTCGCCCTGACGGGTACGCCTCCCGACGGGATGAAGAGGAACCATCGGTTCGCCCAACCGTTGTCAGGCTACTCTTTTCCTCGGCACGGCACGCCATGAAACGTCACCAGGTCGAGGCAAACGGCTCCAGCGGCGATCACGGCAGTTTGATTACGCTCGCAATACTCGCGCTGATCGTAGGTGCGTTTGCCGGCATCCTAGGCGGCCTGTTCCGCTTGTCGCTCATTCACGCCGATCTTCTACGCAATCAATTCATCGCATGGGCTCATGCCCGAGGCGTCGTGGGCTTCCTGATCGTCGTTGCGCTGTTCGCGATGCTGGTCGCGATCGCAGCATGGCTGGTGCGCATCTTCGGGCCGCGTGCGTCCGGAAGCGGAATTCCGGATGTCGAAGCAGCGCTGGCACGGCGCTTGCGCCCTCCGCGTTCCCTGCATCTCATTCCGGTCAAGTTCGCAGGCGGCGTGCTCGCGATCGGCTCCGGTCTTGCACTGGGTCGCGAAGGCCCGAGCGTGCAGATGGGGGGCAGCGCCGGACATCTCCTCTCGGAGCTCACGGGACGAAGCTGGCCGGATACCCGCACACTGATCGCGGCGGGAGCAGGCGCAGGTCTTGCCACCGCATTCAACGCTCCGCTGGCGGGAGCGATCTTCGTGCTGGAGGAACTCTACAAACGATTTGAAGTCAGCATTGCCACCGCGGCACTCGGCGCTTCGGCAACGGCCATAGCCGTCTCGCGGCTGATCCTTGGCGACGCGCCGGACTATCAGGTCGCCCCGATTCCCTTCGTCGCCGACGAAGTAAAACCGCTGTTCTTCGTGCTTGGCCTTCTCTCGGGATTTCTGGCCGTCATCTACAATTCCATGCTGCTCGGCGCGCTCTCGATTGCCGACCGGCTCTCGCGCATCCCGGTGGAACTGCGGGCCGGAACCGTCGGCGCGGCGGTCGGCGTGCTCGCGTGGTTCTCCCCCGCCATCGTCGGCGGCGGCGATCAGATAACGCAAAGCGTACTGACCGGAGCCGGGACGCTGGAGATTCTGCCGGTGCTCTACGCGATCCGGCTCCTGCTTAGCACTGTGTCCTATGCAGCCGGAACGCCCGGCGGCTTGTTCGCGCCTATGCTCGTCCTCGGCGCGCAAAGCGGATTGTTCTTCGGGCTTGCGGCCGAGGCGCTGTTTCCGGACGCAGGCGTCCATCCCGTCAGCTTCGCGGTTGTCGGCATGGCGGCGATATTCGCTGGAATCGTGAGAGCGCCGCTCACCGGCAT
>JAEWHT010000315.1 GCA_023387695.1 Pseudomonadota bacterium
GGGTCGCCACGATCTCAATCTGATCGTGACTCAGTCCTGCGCCCTTTGTGAAGTCGCCGCTTTCGTCTTTACGACCTTCGCCGAGGAGTTGGGCAACACCGTCTATGCCGAGTCGATCGAACTTATCGATTGCCCGGAGTACGGTAAGACGAGTGAGCGAATGCTCCGGTCCTGCAAGGCCGATGACCTCCATCAGGCCATCGAGGATCTTCCGGTTGTTCACCTTCACCACGTACTGGCCGCGCGCGATCCCGAGCGCTTCCATCGTGTCGGCAGCCATCATGCAGATCTCGGCATCCGCCGCCGGCGTCGCCGAGCCGACCGTATCGGCGTCGAACTGCATGAACTGGCGGAAGCGGCCGGGGCCGGGCTTCTCGTTGCGGAAGACGTAGCCGACGCGATAGCTGCGATAGGGCAGGACCAAACCGTCAGTGCCGTAGCGCTCGCCGACATAGCGCGCGAGCGGCGCGGTCAGGTCATAGCGCAAGCTGATCCACTGTTCGTCGTCGTCCTGGAATGAAAACACGCCCTCGTTCGGACGGTCCTGATCGGGCAGGAATTTGCCGAGCGCGTCGGTGTATTCCATCGCCGGCGTCTCCACCGGCTCGAAACCGTAGAGCTCGTAGACGGCGCGGATCTTCTCGACCATCTCGCGCGTCGCCCGGATCGCAGCGGGATCGCGATCCTCGAGCCCGCGCGGCAGGCGCGCCTTCAGTTTCTGGGGTTTTTTGAGTTTTTCGGCCATGCGCGCGTTTACCAGCCGCGGCCGGTGGCGGCAACTATTGCGGCTGTCATTCCGGGGCGATGCAAAGCATCGAACCCGGAATCTCGAGATTCCGGGTCTGGTCCTGCGGACCATCCCGGAATGACCGCTTCAGCCTCAAAACACCTTGCGGATCCAGTTGTGCGGATCGTTGGTGCGACCGTACTGGATGTCGACGAGCTGCTTGCGCAGGCCCATGGCGACGGGACCGGCAGCGCCGCCGCTGATCTCGAAATCGCCGCTGACCGAGCGCACCTTGCCGATCGGCGAGATCACGGCCGCGGTGCCGCAGGCGAACGCTTCCTTGAGCTTGCCGCTCGCCGCATCCTTGCGCCACTGGTCGAGCGAATACGGCTCCTCGCGCACGGTCTTTCCGGCATCGCGGGCGAGCGCGATGATGGAGTCGCGGGTGATGCCGGGCAGGATGGTGCCGAGCGGCGGTGTCGAGAGCGAGCCGTCGTCGAATACGAAGAACACGTTCATGCCGCCGAGTTCCTCGATGTAGCGGCGCTCGACCGCGTCGAGGAAGACGACCTGATCACAGCCATGCTGGATCGCTTCAGCCTGCGCGCGCAAGCTCGCGGCGTAATTGCCACCGCACTTGACCGCGCCGGTGCCGCCGACGGCCGCACGCGTGTAGTTCTCCGAGACCCAGATCGAGACCGGGGCAGGACCGCCCTTGAAATAGGAGCCGACCGGCGAAGCGATCACCGCAAAGATGTATTCCGACGATGGCTTGACGCCGAGGAAGGTCTCGCTCGCGATCATGAAGGGCCGCAGGTAAAGGCTGCCCTCGCCGCCCGGCATCCAGGCGCGATCGATGCGCACGACCTGCTCGACCGCCTCGATGAAGACGTCCTCGGGGATCTGCGCCATCGCCATGCGATCGGCGGAGTCCTTGAAGCGACGCGCGTTGGCGTCGGGGCGAAACAGGTTCACGCCGCCGTCGTCGCGCTTGTAGGCCTTGAGGCCCTCGAAGATTTCCTGCGCGTAGTGCAGGACCGCGCCGGCCGGATCGATCTGGAAATTGGCGCGCGCCTCGACCTTGGCCTCGTACCAACCGCCCTTGGCCTGATTGTAGCGCACCACGGCCATGTGATCGGTGAAGACGCGTCCGAAGCCGGGATCCACCAGCTTGGCGACCCGGTCCTTCTCGGACGTCGGATTGGATGCGGGCTGGATGTCGAATTTCATGCTCATGTCCTTGCCTCCCGCTGCCGGTGGCGGCGCTGCTTCTCGCGCCCGCCTGCCCTTGCTGGGCCCGACTGGCTAATTAGGTTTCTGGCCGAACCACCGCCAGCCTTGTTACGGCCGGTTTCCGTGGCCAGCATGTCGCCGAGGACATGCTTTTGCGGAAGGCGGAAGTCCAGTATGTTTTGCCGAAATGCCGCTTCGACAATCGCACGGTAGATCTGTGTCGGCCGTCGCCGCCTGTCCGGCTAACTCCGGCCGCTCCTGGAAATGCCACCCGATGCGAAACGATCTAAAATTTCGTTCGGATTGATCGTTTTGTAACATTGAACCCAAGATACGTCAATATGCCTGACATAAATTTCGCGACTCCCTCTCAAGACGCTGCCGAGCCACGGCCGGCGGCAAGCGAAGGAGGCAATTTGCGCTGGGATATCATCGAGCTGCTGTTCTTCGCCTATCGCGATTTCGTCGGTGACCCCGACCAGGAGCTGGAGGCGTTCGGCTTCGGCCGGGCCCATCACCGTGTCATCCACTTCGTCTATCGCTATCCCGGCCTGAAGGTCGCCGACCTGCTCGACGTCCTGCGCATCACCAAGCAATCGCTCGGCCGGGTGCTCAAGCAGCTCCTGGACGAGGGCTACATCGTCCAGAAGACCGGCGACAATGACCGGCGCCAGCGCCTGCTCTACGCGACGCCGAAGGGCGAGGCATTGGTGCAGAAGCTCGCCGGCCTGCAGACGACACGCATCACCAAGGCGCTCGCCGAGATGACGCCGCAGGATGCAGAGACGGTGAAGCGCTTCCTGCGCGCGATGATTGACCGCGACGATCCGGACAAGGTGCTGGAGACGATCTTCGCCACCAATCAAGATTCGAAGGAGTGACCGTGCCGCTCGCTGCCACGCTCGCCCGCCCGCCGGCGCAACCGGCCGACGACGCCCCGCATCTGCTGCTCGTCGACGACGATCGCCGCATCCGCGATCTGCTGTCGC
This sequence comes from Pseudomonadota bacterium, assembly GCA_023387695.1. Taxonomy (GTDB): domain Bacteria; phylum Pseudomonadota; class Alphaproteobacteria; order Rhizobiales; family Xanthobacteraceae; genus Bradyrhizobium. The sequence continues at coordinate 2,950 of JAEWHT010000315.1, forward strand.
GCTTTCTCGCGGCCGAAGGTTATCGCGTCACCACCGCGGCGAGTGCCGGCGATGCCCGCGCCAAACTGCTCGGGCTGCATTTCGATTTGCTGATCCTCGACGTGATGATGCCCGGCGAGACCGGCTTCGATCTCGCCCGCTTCATCCGTACGTCGTCCTCAGTGCCGATCGTGATGCTGACCGCGCGCCATGAGGCCGAAGCCCGCATCGAGGGCCTGCAGATCGGCGCCGATGACTACGTGGCAAAACCGTTCGAGCCGCGCGAACTGGCGCTGCGCATCAACAACATCCTCAAGCGTGCCGCGCCGCCGGTCCAGGCCGTGACGATAGAGAAGATCGCGTTCGGTCCATACGTTTATCATCTGGATCGCGGCGAATTGCGCCAGGGCGAGGAGGTCATCCATCTCACCGATCGCGAGCGCGAGATGCTGCGCATTCTCTCGGAGACACCGGGCGAGACCGTGCCGCGCAGCGCGCTGACGGGCAATGGCAGCGTCAACGAGCGCGCCGTCGACGTGCAGATCAATCGCCTGCGGCGCAAGATCGAGACCGATCCCGCCAATCCGCTATTTCTCCAGGCGGTGCGCGGCATCGGCTACCGGCTGGTCGCCTCGCCATAGTGAAGTGAAGCGCGCGAGATGAGCACGATCGATACCGGCCTGACGCTGCTCAAGAGCGCCGCCGGCCGCGTCTCGGCCGCCAATGGCTGGATGGGCAATGCGTTCAAGGGCTGGATGCCGACCGGCCTCTATGCACGCGCGCTGCTGATCATGATCGTGCCAATGGTGATCCTACAGACCGTGGTCGCCTTCGTGTTCATGGAGCGGCACTGGAACACGGTGACACGACGCCTGTCGCAAGCCGTGGCGCAGGACGTTGGCAGTCTCGTCGACGTCTACAAGGGATATCCGCAGGATAAGGACCACACGCAACTGCGCCGCATTGCCATGCGCATGCAGTTCGTGGTCGATTTCCTTCCTCCCGGCGACATGCCGCCGCCCGGACCAAAGCCGTTCTTCTCGCTGCTCGACCAGACGCTCTCGGTGCAATTGGGACGGCAGCTCAATCGTGCGTTCTGGATCGACACCGTTGGCAATTCCAATCAGGTCGAGATCCGCGTCCAGGTCGACGATGCCGTGATGCGCATCTTCGCACAGCGCAGCGCCGCCTATGCGTCGAATTCAGAGATCTTCCTGTTCTGGATGGTCGGCACCTCGTCGATCCTGCTGATCGTGTCGGTGCTGTTCCTGCGCAACCAGATCAAGCCGATCCTGCGGCTTGCGGACGCTGCCGAAAGTTTCGGCAAGGGCCGCGAGGCACCGAACTTCAGGCCGCGTGGCGCGCGCGAGGTGCGGCGCGCGGCGGGCGCCTTCCTCGAGATGAAGTCGCGCATCGAACGCGCGATGGAGCAGCGCACGGCGATGCTCGCCGGCGTCAGCCACGATCTGCGCACCATCCTCACCCGCTTCAAGCTCGAACTCGCGTTGATCGGCGACAGCCCGGAGCTGGAGGGCATGCGCAAGGACGTCGACGAGATGTCGATGATGCTGGAGGATTACCTCGCCTTCGCCCGCGGCGATTCCGGCGAGCAATCGCAGCCGACCGACATGGCACAGGCGCTCGAGGAATTGCGCAGCGATGCCGAGCGCCACGGCCACACCGCGACCGTGACATTCAGCGGCCTGCCGGTGGTGACGGTGAAGCCGGCCTCGTTCAAGCGCTGCCTCGCCAATCTCGTCACCAATGCCGCGCGCTATGGCAAGGCCATCGCCATCTCCGGCCAGCGTGATCACCGTTATCTTACCGTCACTGTCGATGACGATGGCCCCGGCATTCCCGTCCATCTGCGTGAAGAAGTGTTCAAGCCGTTCCTGCGGCTCGACAATGCCCGCAACCAGGACGAAGGCGGCACAGGTCTTGGCCTTGCCATCGCCCGCGACATCGCCCGCTCCCACGGCGGCGACATCACGCTCGGCGACAGCCCGCTGGGCGGATTGAGGGCGAGCGTGCGGATACCGGTGTAGCTTTCTCACCTCGCCCCGCTTGCGGGGAGAGGTCGAATTCGATCGCAGATCGAATTCGAGTGAGGGGGTCCAGGTCTCACGACAATCTCATTCGAGGAGAGAGGCCCCTCACCCCAACCCTCTCCCCGCAAGAGCGGGGCGAGGGAGCGCACCGGTTTCCGGTACCACTATTTCGGCAGCAGCGCCTTGAGCTTGTCGACGTCGCGCACGTTCATCTTGAAGCCGCCGGGCATGACGATGTCGCCGGGCTTCTGCTCGGGCTTGCAGGCGCCAAGCCACTTCGCTTCCAGCGTCATGGTGGTGTCGCGTCCCGCGGTGCCGGCCGCACCGCCTTGCGCATGCGACGACGTCTTCACCGTGTAGGCCGAATTGAAATCGCCGGTGATCTCGGCGTGCGAGGTCGTGGACATGCCGGCGACGCTGCACTCGGAATCACTGACATAGCCGGTGGCCGTCTTCTTGATCTCCTGCTTGGAGCAGATCTGCTTGGCCATCGGCGAGACGTTGTTGTTCATCTCCTTGTCGACGGTCTCGTCGGTGCAGTGCTGCATGGTCATGTCCGGCATCGCCGAGCCGGTCCTGACCATCTTCAGTTCCCAGAGACCGGCCTTGCGCACCGGCAAATCGTCGGCGAAGGCGCCGCTCGCCGACAACACGAAACAAACGGCCGAACCGAGCAAAGCAAGCTTGCGCGTCATAGGAGAAACTCCCGGCTGAAATGTCGTGGCGTGACGTCCCCTAGGACGCCTCAGTAGAGCGTGCGGATCGGACGATCGGCAGCGCCATAGGGCACCCAGCGGCAGGAGAACGAGATGTAGCCGCCCTCATAGGCCTGGACCGCGAGGAATTTCACAACCTTGCCGTAGCGCGCGCAGTGATCGACTGCGACCTGCCGCGCATCGGTCTGGGTCGCCATCGAATAGGCAATGATGCCACCAGTGTCGTTGCCCTTGAAGGGCGGCACCGGGAGGATATCGGCGCGCGCCGACTGGCTCGCCATCATACCCGAGCCAAAGATCAGGCTGGCAAGAAGGCCCGCGGCCGCAATGATTCGCATTCCCGTCACTCCGATTGGTTGGCGTCAGTTTACGGTGCCTACGCGGCGGTGAAAAGAACCGAAGGGCTGCTGAGTGCGATGTTGCCATCAACTCGTGGCCGAGTGTTGCCGCGATGCACTTGACCTCCCTCGCCCTTCGCGGCACCGTCCGGCCTTCGCAGATCATGCTATCTGGATTGCCCATGCGCGCCTCGACCTCCCTGAAATCGCTTCGTTTTGCTGCCGTTCTCGGCCTCATGTTCGGAGCACTGTCGCTGGGCGAAGCCAAGGCGGCCAATCCGCTGGAGCTGAATTTCTGGCTGAGCGGACCGCGTTACGACGGCAAACTCGTAGATTGCGACCAGGCGCTGCCGACGATCGTGAACCAGTTCTGGGACAAGGAACGCGCGTTCTGGAATTCGTCGTTGCAGATCACGGGCTTCGCGAATGTTCACGAGACCGCGTTCCGGCCCTGGGCGTCCGACAATATTCCGCGCCGCTATTGCACCGGCGAGGCCATGCTCAATGACGGCAAGGTGCGCCGGGTGCACTTCGCGATCGTCGAGGACGGCGGCTTTGCCGGCTACGGCCAGGGCGTTGAATGGTGCGTCGTCGGGCTCGACCGCAACTGGGCCTACAATCCGGCCTGCCGCGCCGCCAAGCCGTGATTCAGAGAGCCTGATTCGGGTCGATCAGTCGGCCCGCCGAGCGCGACCTGAAATTTGTTCTTGAAATGTTCTTTTTGCCTGCTAGGCTTGTTGCACAGTCTAGTTGAGGGGCGTCGCCATGTTTCATTTTAGATTGCACTCGTTCTCCCGTCTTCTGATCTCGCTGACCCTCTCCCTTATTCTTGCCGCCGGGCTGGTCTCGCTCGCCGGCGGCGCGAAGGCGCAGGACAAGCGCCAGAACGCGCCGGGCGAGTTCGATTTCTATGTGCTGTCGCTGTCATGGTCGCCGTCCTTTTGCGAGGAAGCAGCCGAGCGCGGCCGCGGTGGCGGGCGCTCCAACATCCAGTGCGAGGGACGGCCTTACTCATTCGTGGTGCACGGGCTGTGGCCGCAATATGAAAACGGCTTTCCGGAATATTGCCAGCGGCCGTCGCCACGGCTCAACCGCAACATCGTCACCTCGATGCTCGATCTGATGCCGGCGCCGGGCCTCATCTTCAACGAATGGGACAAGCACGGCACCTGCTCCGGACTCGATGGCCGCAATTATTTCGAGACGATCCGCAAGGCGCGCGCCGTGGTCAAGATTCCGGCTGAATATCTCGACCTGTCACAAGCCAAGACCGTGGCACCGGCCGACGTCGAAGAGGCCTTCATCAAGGCCAATCCCGGTTTGAGCAATGCCTCCGTTTCCATCACCTGCAACCGGACCCGGCTCTCCGAGGTCCGCATCTGCCTCAGCAAGGATCTGCAATTCCGTGCCTGCGAGGAGTTGGTGCGTCGCTCCTGCCGCCGCGACCAGGTGACGATGCCGCCGATCAGAGG
>JAEWHT010000322.1 GCA_023387695.1 Pseudomonadota bacterium
CCCCGCGGGCCCGCGCGGCGACGCGCCCGCAACGATGCGGTGGGGGATTTTGGGGTGAACGAGACGATCGCTTGCGAGCTGGAGCACGGGCGGGATGCCCGTCTCGTCGACCGTCGCCGCGCGGCCGCCTATGTCGGCGTGACCGCCGGTCGCTTCGAGCAGCTGGTGCGCGACAATGTCGTTCCGCCCCCGGTGATGGTCGACAACAAACGCCGCTGGCCGATCGCATTGCTCGACGATGCCAAGAAGGCCGTCGGCAGCAGCACGCCGTCGCTCCCGGCAGCGCGCGCCGATGTCGAGGCGAGCTTCGATGCGCGCGAAGGCGCGCCGTGCTCACGCGAGTTGCCCGATGCGGCCTGGTTCGAGCAGCGCGCGAGCTTCGTGCAGCGTGTCCGCCGCTCGCTTCTGTCGGGCAACGAAATCCGTCTGCTGCGCGAGTTCAAGACGCTCAAGCAGAACCAGATCAGCATGTACGGCTATTATGGAAGCTTCGAAGCCCTGATGGTGCGTGGCTACATCGTCGAGACCGATCGCAAGCCGCCGTCGAGCCGTCCATTGGTGAGCTATCGCCTGACGGCGCAGGGCGAGAAAGTGATTGCGGCGTTGAAGGGCGAACCGGAGTTCTGACCGAATCTTCAATTTATTTGAGAGTTTCGCAGACCGTCGGATGCTCTTCGCGCATTCGCGATGAATCGTGCGCTGAAACCGCCTGCCACCACGCATCCAGCACGCGGCGGTCGCAACCAAGCTTCACGCTCATGCCGCCGGCGAACTTGATCCACTTGGCGAAATGATCCTTGCCGACCGCGATCACCACGGGAATGTCGGCATCGAGCGCGCGCTCGATCAAATGGGAAAGACCTTTTCCGGCGCGCTCGCGCTTGCCGAAGCGGTTGATGATGACGAGGTCGGCACCCTGCGACAACGCGTCCGCGATTTGCGTTCCCGCACTTTGCAGGCGCGCGAGGTCGAGGCGGCAGCCTTGCGCGGCCGGGTCGAAATCCTGTGCGAGCAGGAGCCTTTCGCCGCTGTGAAGCAGGATGGCCGAAAGACTGGAGTCCGCACATTGCCCGGCCTGGACCATGCCGACGACGCGATGACCGCGGCTGATCAGGTCTGTGGCGAAGCCGCGGAGCGCAGCGTCGGGGTCCTGATGCTTCTCGTAGACGAGGGCGGCGAGGTCGCATTGCGCATCGAACATGGTCCGCCTCCGTTGCTTTTATGGAAATGGATCGGGGCCGTGGCGCTTCCGCCGCGGCCCCGATTTCTGGATCAGGCCGCGGGCGGGCCGTTGATGATCTGGAGCTGGGTGAATTCGGCGAGACCTTCTTCGGCGAATTCAGTGCCGATGCCCGACTGCTTGGCGCCGCCGAACGGGATATTTGGAGCCATGTCGAGATGCTTGTTGATCCAGACCGTGCCGGACTCAAGTCGTGTCGCAACCTCATGCGCGCGATTGATGTCGGACGACCAGACCGAGGCGCCGAGGCCGTAGGTGGTGGCGTTGGCGCGGCGGATCACGTCGTCCTTGTCGGAATATTTGATCAGCGGCAGCACCGGGCCGAACTGCTCCTCGTCGACCAGCTTCGAGCCTTCCTTGATGTCGCGCACGATGGTTGGCTCGATGAAATAGCCGGGACGGTCCATCGCGGCGCCGCCGGCAACCACCTTGCCGTTCTTGTGCGCGTCCTCGAGGAACGCCTTCACCTTCTCGTATTGCATCTTGTTCTGCAGCGGTCCGAGCTTGGTGCCTTGCTTGGAGCCGTCGTCGACCACGGTGTTCTTGGCGATCGCGACCAGCTCGTCACAAAGCTCGTCATAGACGGACTCGTGCACATAGAGCCGCTTGATGGCGAGGCAGACCTGGCCGGAGTTCTGGAACGCGCCTTCGAAGATCCCAGGTGCAACCTTCTTCGGATCGACGTCGTCAAGCACGATGCCGGCATCGTTGCCGCCGAGCTCGAGCGTGATGCGCTTGAGCGTCTGCGCCGCGCTCGCCATCACCTTTTGTCCTGTCGCCGTCGAGCCAGTGAAGGAGATCTTGCGTATGTCAGGATGCTTGGTCATCTCTCCGCCGAGATCGTTGGCGTCGGTGATGAAGTTGAGCACGCCCTTCGGCACGACGTCCTTTACCAACTCGGCGAAGCGCAGGGAGGAGAGTGGTGTGGTCGGCGCTGGCTTCACGATCAACGTGTTGCCGGCGATCAACGCGGAGGGCAGCTTGAACGCGAGGATCAGGAGCGGATAGTTCCAGGGGATGATGGCGCCGACGACGCCGAGCGGACGGCGATAGGCCTCGACTTTGCGGTCGCCGGAATTCTCGATGACCTTCATCGGCAGATCGAGCGAGCCGAGATAGCGGAAGAAGGCGGCCATGCCGAGCACTTCGCCGGTGGCATCCGCCAGCGGCTTGCCTTGCTCGGAGGTGAGCAGGCGCGCGAGCTCGCCCGAATTGGCCTCGATCACGTCGGCCATCTTCATCACGACCTTGCGACGCTCCTCCATCGAGGTCGCGGCCCACGCAGGGAAGGCCGCCTTCGCGGCGGCGACGGCGCTATCGAGCTGCGATTTCGAGGCGCGGGGGCACTGTGCCACCACCTCTTCGGTCGCGGGATTGAGAACCGGCATCGTCATGTCGCCGGGCACCATCTTGCCGTCGATGAGAAGATTGAAGTCACTCATAGGCGTTGCGCTCCCTTTTCAAGAACGGGCCGTTCGGGCCTCGTTATATCTCATTATATATCACGGTATCGCCGGTCCGGCCATGGTGGCCCGTTCGATCAATTCCAGAAAAGCGGGCTGGACGCGGGTGGACTTATCGATATATCGTGTTGGATATAGCGAAGTGCGTTCCGGGACTGGCGATGGAAATCAAGGTGAGGCAGCTCACGAGCTGCGAGGTGGCGGCCGACGGCGGTGCGATCTCGCTGGGCTTCGAGGATGTGACCGGGAATCCCGCGGCCGTCAGCGTTTCGCTCAACCAGGTCGGTGCGCTGATCATGACGCTTCCTGGGCTGCTCGAGGCCGCGCTTAAGGCCCGTTACGGCGACCAGAGCCTGCGCTACGCCTATCCGCTGGCGTCCTGGGCGATCGAGCAGTCGACCGACACGACCCAGCGTATCATTACGCTGCAGACCGAGGACGGTTTCAAGGTCCGCTTCTCGATTCCGAAGGATGAGCAGAGCCTGCTGGGCGAAGCACTGACCCAGCCAATTCCCGAAATGACAGTGCGGCCGAACTAGGGCTCGCTCACTTGGAAGAATGACTGTTCCGCGAGCCTGCGCGTCAGGGCGCGAAGCTTGGGCATGCGCGCATCGGTATCGATGCCGCGGGCACGTGCGAGCCGTTCGGCGACGACGGTTGTCACGTCGGCCTGGGTCAGTCGTTCGAGCAGCAGATATTGCTGCTTCGGATCGACCATCTCTTCGAGAGCGCTGAGGGCACTTGCCGCCTGAGCCATGCAATCGTCGATCCAGGGCTGGTGCACCTTCTCAGGCGGGCGGTGGTTCCCCTCATAGGCGGCGTGAAGGCATTTTTCGCACGCGCCCATCATCATGGCTGCGATCTTGAGTACGGCACGACGATCGGCGCCGTCGCGCGGCGTGAGCGGCCGTTCGCCACCGTAGACTTCATCGAGGTGATCGATGATCGCGTCGCTGTCGATCAAAGTCTCGCCGCTGTCGAGCACGAGTGCCGGAATGCGGCCGAGCGGATTGCTGGCCCTGACCTCGGTGCGGTTACCGAAGCCGGAGAGCGGGCGCTGCTCGAACGGCACCCCATAGATATTGAGTGTGATTGCAACGCGTCGCGTAAACGGTGAGCGATTGACCCCGATCAGCAGCATGGCGCGATCCCGGCCATCAGGTCACGATTTGCGGGAGCGCGTGATGTCGCTCTTGAGCGCTTCCAGATCCTTATGCACTGCGCGGGCGGCGTCGCGTTCGATCTTGCGGTAGCGCGCGACGAGTTTCTCGCCGAACGCCGTCAGCATCGCGCCGCCGCCGTTCTTGCCGCCGGCCTGTGGCTCGACCACGGGATGGCCGCAGATGCGGTTGATCTCGTCCACGAGATCCCAGGCGCGCTTGTAGGACATGTCCATGGCGCGGCCCGCTCCCGAGATCGAGCCCTGCTCGCGAATCTGCTCCAGGAGCTCGATCTTGCCGGGCCCGATCCGGTCCTCGCCGTCGAGGTCGATACGGAGGCTGAGCTGGGGCAGCGATTTGGCGCTCGCGCGCGGCATGTCAGGCACTCTTGAATGGCTCTAAAGCGAGATTGCCATTCTTGCCCGTCGCGAACAAGGTGCATGCAGCCCACCGCATCATCGCACGGCGTGCATCTCCAGAAATGCTTTCACGCCAGTGACGTCGCCGGTGTCGGACGCGGTGTAGCCGGGCAGGGTGGCTATCGCCGCGCGAAAATCGTGACTACGGATGATGTCGAGGATGCGCCGCATCGGCTCGGTTTCGAGGAAGGCGCGCTTGCAGACGAAGAAATAGTCCTCGGTAAGGATGCGGATGAAATCGAGGCCGAACTGGCGGGCGGCCGCCTCGACGCCAAAGCAGGCATCGGCCATGCCGCTCGCGACATAGGCGGCGACGGCAGCGTGAGTAAACTCGATCTGCTGGGCGCCATTGATCTTGCTCTCGTCAATGCCGTTTGCGGCGAGCAGTTGATCGAACAGCAGGCGCGTACCGGAATCATTGTCGCGATTGACGAAACGGACGTTCGGCTTGGTGAGATCATCGAGCGACGCGATCCGCTGTGGATTGCCGCGCGCGACCATCAGCCCCATCTCGCGCGTCACAAAACTGATGATGCGGTCCTCGCGTGGATCGAGCCATTCGCGCGCGGCCTTGATGCCCTGGGCACGCAGCGCGCCGTGCGGCAGATGCAGGCCGGAGAGATCGCAGGCGCCTTGCGCCAGCGAGACCAGCGAATGCTGGTTGCTGACATAGCGCAGGTCGACGCCGATGCCGGGCTCGCGGTCGAGGAATTCGCGCAGCTTTGCCACGGCAAAGCCGTGGCTCGCATGGACACGGATCACGGAGGGCCGCTGTTCGAGGAACGGCTTGATCTCGCTGGCAAGCTCCTGCGCCAGGTTTTCGAGCTGTGGCCCGAGCCGCGCCTGCATGCGCTCGCCGGCCCACACCAGCCGCTCGCCGAATGGCGTGAGTTTCGAGCCCTTGCCGCGCTGGGTTTCGACCAGCGGCGTTCCGAAGAACTCCGACCATTGCTCGATCAGGTTCCAGACGTGCCGGTAGGACAGGTGCGCATCGCTGGCCGCGCTCGTGATCTTCCCGGTCTTCCGGATCTCGTTGAGCACGCCCAGCATGATGACGGCGGTGCGCGGACTGCCCTCCCGGCGAAACCGCCAGACGGCCTCGATCTCGATCTGAAGCATCCGGATATCCTTATGAACTTGACTTCATATATGGGGCACCCAATTGCAAATCATATCATATTTACTCCGCCCATTAGGTACCTAGTCTGGCATACCAGAACAGGAGGAAATATGATGTCTGTTGCATATGACTTTGCTCATTCGCCGGCCACCGAATTCATGGCCCGGCCGCAGCATCTGCTCATCGACGGCCGCCGTGTTCCCGCTAGCTCCGGCCGCACCTTCAAATCCCTCAATCCCGCCACCGGGCAGGTCATCGCCACCGTCGCCGAGGGCGGCGAGGCCGATGTCGAGCTCGCGGTGACCGCAGCCCGCCGCGCCTTCGAAGGCCCGTGGCGAACGATGCGCGCCTCAGAGCGTGGTCAGATCCTGATGCGCTGGGCGGATCTGCTGCGGGCGCACGCAGACGAGATCATCGAGCTGGAGTCGATCGACGCCGGCAAGCCGATCTCCGCGACGATGCGCCAGGACTTTCCGGCTGCCGTCGACACGCTGACCTACTACGCCGGCTGGGCCGACAAGATCAGCGGCGACGTGGTGCCGGTGCGCGACGATGCCTTGACCTACACCATGCGGGAGCCAGTCGGCGTGGTCGCGGCGATCGTTCCCTGGAATTTTCCGCTGATGATCGGCATGTGGAAGCTGGCGCCGGCACTCGCCTGCGGCTGCACCATCGTGATGAAGCCGGCCGAATTGACCTCTTTATCCGCGCTGCGCATCGCCGAGCTTGCGCTTGAAGCAGGCCTGCCGAAGGGCGTCTTCAACGTCGTCACCGGCCCGGGCCGCGTCGTCGGCGACGCGCTGGTCAATCATCCTGATGTCGACAAGGTCACCTTCACCGGCTCGCCGGGCGTGGGACGTGGAATCATGAAGGGCGCGGCCAGCAACTTCAAGCGCGTCTCGCTCGAGCTTGGCGGCAAGTCGGCCAATGTCATTTTCGACGACGCTGATCTCGAAGCGGCGAGCAAGGCTGCGGCCTCCGGCATCTTCTTCAACGCCGGCCAGGTCTGCTCCGCCGGCTCGCGCGTGCTGGTGCAGGAGAGGGCCTACGACGAGGTCGTCGAGCGTCTGGCGGCACGCGCCAAGTCGATCAAAATCGGCGATACGCTCGATCGCAAGACCGCACTCGGCCCCGTCATCTCCGAGAAGCAGATGAAGTCGATCCTCGACTATGTCGAGATCGGCCAGAAGGAGGGCGCGAGGCTCGTCACCGGTGGCGAGCGGGTCGGTGAGCGCGGCTATTTCATCAGCCCGACGGTGTTCGCCGATGTCGCACACGAGATGCGGATCTCGCAGGAGGAGATCTTCGGCCCCGTCGTCAGCGTCATCAAGTTCACCGACGAGGCGGATGCTTTACGGATCGCTAACGGCACGGCCTACAGCCTCGCCGCCGGCGTCTGGAGCCGCGACATCGGCAAGCTGCAGCGGTTCGCCAAGCGGGCGCGCGCCGGCACGGTCTGGATGAACACCTATGGCTACACCGATGTGCGGCTGCCCTGGGGCGGCGAGCGCGATTCCGGCCTTGGCCGCGAGCACGGCACCGCCGCGCTCGACAATTTCACCGAGCCCAAGGCCGTCTGGATGAATTTGGCCGTCTGATACCTCCCGAGCGGCCAAACCCTGGAGCCCGCCCGACCTGCCCGGTTCGGCGGGCTCCCTTTTTCGAGATCGATAAAATTGTCGGCAATCCTCTTAAGTCCGGCAAACCCTGCGGACAAGAAGCGGATCGCCTTAAACCTCGGCTTGGGAACCAGCATGCATCCTCACGGCAAAAGGGTGGGGCATCAACCATGTCAGTTCTCAAGGAGGTCGTCGTCGCGGTCGTGGGAGTCTACGCGCTCCTGTTCGCCTGCGACACGTTGTTCGGGGTCGGCGAGACGCGCTTTGACGATTCCTACTACAGCGCCAGCTTCTATGCACCGAAGCCGCAGGAATTCCGCTTCGCAGACGGGACCTCGCCTGCAATGCGTGTCAGCGACGCCTTCTCGCAATTCTCGGCGGTCGAGGCGAAGCCGAACAAGCGCTACTCCTCGCTGACGACGATCATTCGCTAAGCGCGTTCAGCCGCATGGTCGTCGCCCGGATGCCGTCCCGCGCGTTGCGGGATCAGTAGTAGGCATGCGATCATGAACGCCGCAATCACCGCCGAGGCCAGTGGCCGGCTTAGCGCCAGTCCGCCGTGATCGAGCGGCTTGTCGAGGAAGTCTCCGACAGTCGCGCCCAGCGGTCGCGTCAGGATGAACGCAGCCCAGAACAGCGTGACGCGAGAGACGCGCGTCCAGAAATACAGCGCGGCGATCACGGCAAGCCCCGCTGCGAAGATCAACGCGCCACCGCGATAGCCCATGTCACCGGTGTCGGCGATCCAGTCGCCAAGCGCAGTGCCCAGCGTCTGCGAGAAGGTAATCGCGCCCCAATAGAAGGCTTCCACCCGCGGTGTGCTGACGCTGTTGACCGAGATCGTGCCTTCGGCACGATACCAGAGGCCGAGCACCAGCACGAGGCAGGTGAGGAGCAGCGTCGAGCCGCCGGTGTAGCCGATGCCGAGCGAGCGGTCGGCCAGGTCGGCCATCGTCGTGCCGAAGGTGGTCGAAGCCACGATAGTCGCCCAATACAATGCCGGATGAAATTTTTGCGCACGGATTTGCGCTGCGACGAGGACAACCATCGCCGCCAGGAACAGGCATGTGCCCGCGAGGTAGCCCCAGTTCAGCGTCATCGTGACCGTGTCGCCGCCGGTCTCACCCAGCGTCGTGGCGGCGATCTTGATGATCCAGAAGCCGAGCGTGACTTCGGGGACCTTGCTCTCGGTCAGGAGGCTGCTCTTCGTATCGTATTGCATGGTGTCCTCATTGCTGCGCCAGCCACGAATCATTGTTCGCGGCTGGCGGGGAGCGTCACGCCTTGGTGACGTTGTCCATGATCGCCAGCAGGTCGGTGATCGCCTGCTTGCACTTTGCGGCATCCGGCGTGCCCGCACGCAACGCCTCCAGCGCACGGTCGATGGCCTTGTCGACGGTGTGCCAGTCGGCTGCCGCGCGCGGCTTTAACCCGGCTTCGGCCTCGTCCCACTTGGTCTCGAGGTCCTTGATCCTTGTCTTGGCGCCGGGTAGGTCGCCCTTGTCGATCAACCCGGCAACATCGACGACGATGCTGCGGAACGTCGTGAGGTCGCCGAGCTTTGCGGTCGCTGCTTCCGCGAGCGGCACGAATGTGAAGTGCTGGCTTGCATGCATGTTGGGTTCGGCCGTGAAGGTCGTCACGAGGCAAACGGCGAGGGAGGGAATGAGTTTCATCATTTGGTTTCTCCTGGTGAGATGAGTTGACGTCTGGGATCGGCGTTATTGGGCCGGATCGGTCCGGCGCGCGCCGTCGCCTTCGAACGTCACCCAGGCGACGAGGCCGACGATGACGGTCAGGAAGACGATGCTGGTCTGGATCGTGCCGAGGCCGATGCCGCCATACTCGCGCGACTGCGAGAGCAGATCGCCAAGCGAAGCACCGAGCGGGCGGGTGAGGATGTAGGCGAGCCAGAAGGTGAGGACCGGATTGCCGCCCATGTAGTAGGAGAGGGCTACCGCCACGATCAGCGCGCTGAAGGCGACAACGCCGAGTTGGAAGCCGATTCCAAGCGCTTCGGTTGCGAGATCCCCGGCTGCGGTGCCGAGCGCGAAAGTGAAGAGGATCGCCGTCCAGTAGAACAGTTCACGCCGTGTCGTGACGATACTGTGGATCGACAGCGTGCGTTCAACGCCGAACCAGACTGCAAAGGTCGCCGCGAGCGCGCAGGCGAAGGCGGCGGTGCTGACGTAGAGGCTGATCTCGAGCTTGTCGGTCAGGAGATCCGTAAGCTGCGTGCCGACGACGCTGACAAGGACAACGGTAAGCCAGTAGATCCATGGCACGTAGGCGCGACGACCGAGTTGCAGCAGCAACACGGCAATCAGCAATCCGGTCATGCAAAGTGCGGTTCGGCCGGCGCCGAGACCGACATGGACCGCCAGATAGTCGGCGCCGGTCTCGCCGACCGTTGTTGAGAGGATCTTGATGACCCAGAAGATCGCGGTCACTTCCGGAACCTTGTTCGGCATCCGTATTGCGCCAGAGCCTGAATATTGCGACACGCCCAAATCTCCCAAAGCCGAAGCGATGTCGGACCGTCGCGCGGCGGACTTAGGCCCGACTTAGGAACGAGAAATTTCCTGATAGCGTGACGTTCGCCGCAATTTGGGCCTGCTGGCATTTCCTAAGTCAGGGCTAAGTCACGGTGGACAGGATGAGACGGCCGGATGGTCCGGCAATGCGTGAAGGATCGGCTTTGCGGGTTTTGTTAATCGAGGACGACAGGATGGTCGGCGCTGCCGTCGAGCAGGCGCTGAAGGATGCTGCCTACGCTGTCGACTGGGTCCGAGACGGTGAGACCGCGCTGCTTGCTGTGCAAAGTGAATCCTACGAAGTGCTGCTGCTTGACCTTGGTCTGCCGAATGCGGATGGCCGTGACATCCTGCGGCGCTTGCGCGCGGATGGGCGCAAACTTCCCATTATCGTCGTGACGGCGAGGGATGCCATCGATGACAGGATCGAGGGCCTCGATCTCGGCGCCGACGACTACCTCGTCAAGCCATTCGAGATCCGCGAATTGCTGGCGCGGATGCGCGCGGTTACGCGCCGCGAAGCCGGCGGTGCGCCGCCGCTGCTCGGCAACGGAATGCTTCGTCTGGACCCCGCAAGCCGGGAGGCCTCCTACCTGACGAAATCCGCCGTGCTGACCGCGCGCGAATTCGCGTTGCTTCAGGCGCTTCTGGCGCGGCCCGGCACGATCCTCTCGCGCAGTGAGTTGGAGCGACGGTTGTATGGCTGGAACGAGGAGGTCGCGAGCAACGCGATCGAGTTCCTGATCCATGCTGTGCGGAAGAAACTGGGTGCGGATGCGATCCGCAACGTGCGTGGCGTCGGCTGGATGGTGGACCGCCCATGATCAGGTCCTTGCGGGGCCGTCTCTTCGCCGGTCTCACCGCGATCATCCTGCTGACGGGACTGGTCGGTGGCTTGCTCGCGCATCGCTGGGCGTTCAACGAAGCCATCGAGATGCAGGACTCCATCCTGATCCAGATCGCGGGTCTCGTACAGTCGGGCAGCCTCACCGGTGGCCGGGAGCTGCACGGCGTCGATGCGGACGCCGAGGTGTGGCTGATCGACCAGGCATCCGAGGCGGACGCGAAGCTTTGGAGTCTCAAGGACGGCCTCGCGCTGGCGACGCGAAAGGGGCAGCCGATCCGCGTGTTGCTACGAACGCGGCCTGACGGGACAAGGTTCGCGGTGGCGCAGCGCACTTCAGTGCGTGACGAGATCGCGAGCGACATGGCGTACCGCACAGTGCTGCCGATCGCCGCACTCATTCCATGCCTGCTGTTGGTGACTGCCATCGTGATCGCGCGCTCGCTGCGGCCGATGGTGCGCCTCGCCAAGGATGTCGATAGCCGTCGCACCGACGACATGACACCGCTCCCGGCCGCGCAGATGCCCAGCGAATTGCATCCCTTCATCGGCTCGATCAACGGACTGTTGCAGCGGACGCGTCTGCTGATGGACCAGCAGCGTCGCTTCGTTGCTGACGCGGCGCACGAGCTGCGCACGCCGATCACGGCGCTGAGCCTGCAGGCCGAGAATCTCGGATCCGTCGAGTTACCCACTGGTGCGCGCGACCGCGTCGCGGCGCTCCGGCAAGGCATCGGCCGAACCAGGCATCTTCTGGAGCAGTTGCTTGCGCTCGCAAGGCAGGATGCGGGGCAGGCCGATGCTGCGACGATGCCTGTCGTGAAGCTGGACGACGTTGCGAAGGAGGTTGTTGCGGAGCTGTTACCCGAGGCAGCCAGTCGGGGCATCGATCTCGGTTTTGCACGCGTCGAGCAGGCGGCTGTCCGCGGCGAGGTCGTGATGCTTGCCGCCATGTTCCGCAATCTTCTCGACAATGCGCTCCGCTTCACGCCGCAGGGCGGCCGGATCGATGCGCTTGTCTATCGGGAGAGCGACATGGCAATCTTGGAGGTCAGGGATAGCGGACCCGGCGTTGCGCCAGATGAGATCGGTCGGATCTTCGAGCCGTTCTTTCGCGGCCAACGTCCAGAAGGGGACGGCGTCGGGCTCGGCCTGTCGATCGTCAAGCGGATCGTCGATCGGCTGGGTGGATCGATTGAGACAGTGAAAATTGTCGAAGGGCGAACCGGACTGCACATTCGGGTGAAATTGCCGGCGGTCGCCGCCTGACGTCACTCGCCCTGGATCCATTCCGCCACGCCGCGCCACAGCGTGTCGCGGTGGTCGGGACGGAAGAAGCCGAAATGGCCGATCGCCTTGGCGCCGACATCGGAGGGTTTCACCGTCAGGATCTCCGGCTTGATCGCGGTGAATCCATTCGTCAGCAGTTCGACCGCAGGCCGCGTCGCCCAGGGATCGTCGGAGAAGCAGAGCGCGCGCATCTCGCCCTTGAACTTCGCGAAGTTTTCCAGCGCCGGTAATTTGGAGTCAAAGAGATAGCGCGGGCTGGAGACCCAATCGGCCCATTGCAGGAAGACGCCCTTGGGCAGATCTTCGCCGATGCCGGCCCAGCCCGGAGCGTAGCCGAGCGCGTGGACCAGCGGCACGCCGAGAAAATTCATGAAGGCGAAAACGCGGTACTTCTCCGGCGACGTCATCAGCCGCCATGTCGCGGCCTGCGAGGCCACGAACGCCGCGCGCGAGATCTCGCTGTTGTTCTCGATCAACCCGAGCGCCTGGCCGCCGTAGGAGTGGCCGACATAGGCAAGGGGCAGGGTGTTGTAGCGCTCGCGCATCCAGCGCACCGCGGCGGTGACGTCTTGCGCGGCCCAGTCCGACATCGAGGCCTTGAAGCCGACCAGCGATTTCGGCTGGTTGTAGCCGACCATTGCCGGCTGCCGGGAGTCGCCGATGCCGCGATAATCATATGTGAGAACCGCGCAGCCGCGATGGGCGAGGTACGAGGCGAAGCCCTTGTAGATCTTGCGCTGGACGGCGGTTGCCGAATTGATCAGGACGGCATGGCGCTTGGCGCCGCGCGGCAGGAACAGGGTGCCGGTCAGCGCATACCCGTCGGTCGCCGGGAAGCTGATCTCGTCGATGAATACGTCGTCCAGTGGCGCGTCCATGGATGGAAGGTGTCTTGCCGGTTTCCTCTGCGATCCCCTAGCAAATGCGAATTCGGCTTTGCCCGCAAGGGTTTGCATTGCGAAACGGATTTACAACTGGCGGTGTCGCGCCAGCCTGTGTATAAGGCGGCCCTCGCAACCCACAGATCAGGTTGCACTTTTTGCTTCACGGAGAGATTGCGATGTCCGAGCGGTGGACGCCCGAGTCCTGGCGCAGCAAGCCGGTGCTACAGGTGCCCGATTATCCCGACGCCAAGGCTCTGGCCGACGTCGAGGCGCAGCTTGCAACCTTTCCCCCGCTGGTGTTCGCCGGCGAGGCGCGCAACCTGAAGAAGGCGCTGGCCCGCGTTGCCGCCGGCGACGCCTTCCTGTTGCAGGGCGGCGATTGCGCCGAGAGCTTTGCCGAGCACGGCGCCAACAACATCCGCGACTTCTTCCGCGTGCTGCTGCAGATGGCGGTCGTGCTGACCTATGCCGGCGCGGTGCCGGTGGTGAAGGTCGGCCGCATCGCCGGCCAGTTCGCCAAGCCGCGCTCGTCGCCGACCGAGAAGATCGGCGGCGTCGAGCTGCCGAGCTACCGCGGCGACATCGTCAACGACATCGCCTTCACCAAGGACGCGCGCATTCCCGATCCGCAGCGCCAGCTGATGGCCTATCGCCAGTCAGCCGCGACGCTGAACCTGCTGCGCGCATTTGCGACCGGCGGCTTTGCCAATCTCGGCAGCGTGCATCAGTGGATGCTCGGCTTCCTGAAGGATTCACCGCAGTCACGTCGCTACAAGGAATTGGCTGATCGCATCTCGGAGGCGCTCAACTTCATGCGTGCCTGCGGCCTCGATCTCGAGAGCCATCCGGAACTGCGCGCCACCGATTTCTACAC
>JAEWHT010000351.1 GCA_023387695.1 Pseudomonadota bacterium
GTGTAAGAATTTGCCTGCGGAGCGTTTCGACTGTCAAGCGCTCGTGGACAGGATACGCCGACTTGTTGTTGTGCGTGGCAACAGGAACAGCGACAGCCTCATCAGTTCGTAGGGTGCGCAAACAAAAACGGCGCCATCTTGCGATGGCGCCGTTTCGTGAAACTTAACGTCCAATCTTACTTGCGATCCTTCATCGCGACGTAGTCGCGACGGGTGACGCCGGTGTAGAGCTGGCGCGGACGGCCGATCTTCTGCTGCGGATCCTCGATCATCTCGCTCCACTGGCTGATCCAGCCGACGGTGCGGGCGACCGCGAACAGCACGGTGAACATCGAGACAGGGAAGCCCATCGCCTTGAGCGTGATGCCCGAATAGAAATCGACGTTCGGGTACAGCTTGCGGTCGATGAAGTACTGGTCGCTCAGCGCGATCTTCTCGAGCTCGAGCGCCACCTTCAGCATCGGATCGTCGCCATGGCCGGTCTCCTTGAGAACGGCGTGACACATCTTCTGCATGATCTTGGCGCGCGGATCGTAGTTCTTGTAGACGCGATGACCGAAGCCCATCAGGCGGACTTCCGAGTTCTTGTCCTTCACCTTGGCGATGAACTCGGGGATTTTGTCCACGGAGCCGATCTCGGCGAGCATCGCGAGCGCGGCTTCGTTGGCGCCACCATGCGCCGGGCCCCAGAGGCAGGCGATGCCGGCGGCAATGCAAGCGAACGGGTTGGCGCCGGAGGAGCCGGCGATACGAACCGTCGAGGTCGAGGCATTCTGCTCGTGGTCGGCGTGCAGGATGAAGATCTTGTCCAGCGCGTCAGCGAGCACCGGGTTGATCTTGTAGTCCTCGCACGGCACGGCGAAGCACATGTGCAGGAAGTTCTCGGCGAACTTGAGCGAGTTCTTCGGATACATGAAGGGTTGGCCGACGGTGTACTTGTAGGCCATCGCCGCCAGCGTCGGGATCTTCGCGATCATGCGCATCGAAGCGACCATGCGCTGCTTCGGATCGTTGATGTCGGTGGAGTCGTGATAGAAGGCGGCCAACGCGCCGACCGCGGCCACCATGATCGCCATCGGATGGGCGTCGCGGCGGAAGCCCTGGAAGAAGCGGGCCATCTGCTCGTGCACCATCGTGTGATGGATCACGCGGTCATCGAAGTCCTTCTTCTGCGCGGCGGTCGGGAGGTTCCCGTAGAGCAGCAGGTAGCAGGTCTCGAGGAAGTCGCCGTTCTCGGCGAGCTGCTCGATCGGGTAGCCGCGGTATTCCAGCACGCCCGCGTCACCGTCGATATAGGTGATCTTGGACTGGCAGCTCGCGGTCGAGGTGAAGCCGGGATCGTAGGTAAACAGGCCGGACTGGCCGTACAGCTTGCCGATATCGATGACATCAGGTCCGACGCTGCCGCTGTGGATCGGAAGATCGTAGTTCTTGTTTCCGACCGTCAGCGTGGCGGTCTTGTTGCTTGATTTTGCGTCCATCAGAGGTCCCCGATGTGTGGTGAAACGGGCCGGAGCCGGAGGCCCCTTATGGAGGAAAAGGGGCAGGCCGGATGTTCCAGAATGTACGGGAAGATGGGTATATTATTGCTGTGTGCGCTGCAAGATCATGGCAGCCATGGCCTACTTACGTCGTAGACTGATCCTTACCGAGGACCGTTGGACTGATCCTGAAGTCTGGCGAGGCTTTCCTGGCGTCCCAGCACGTCCAAAACCTCGAAAATGCCGGGCGAGGTGGTGCGGCCGGTCAACGCCGCCCGCAGCGGCTGGGCGACGGCGCCGAGCTTGAGACTATTTTCCTCCGCAAAAGTCCGTAGTGCGGCTTCCGTCGTAGCGCCGCTCCAGGTCTCGACATTCTCCAGCGCGGAATGCAGCTGGCCAATCAGCTTGCGGTTTTCCGGCGTCAGCAGGGCCGCTGCCTTGGGATCGAGCTGCAGCGGCCGGTCGGCGAAGATGAAATAGGCGCCGTCGATCAGCTCGATCAGCGTCTTGGCGCGCTCCTTCAGGGACGGCATGGCCTTGAGCAGCTGGGCGCGCGTGGTGTCGTTCAGCTTGGCCTTGATCTCGTCGCGGGCGGGCACGAGGTGGTCGAGCACGTCCTCGAACATCTTCACGAGCGATTGATCGTCGGCGTGGCGGATGTAATGGCCGTTGAGGTTTTCCAGCTTGGCGAAGTCGAAGCGGGCGGCGGCACGGCCGACATTGGCGAGGTCGAAGGCCGCGATCATCTCCTCGGTCGAGAAGATCTCCTGGTCGCCGTGGCTCCAGCCGAGGCGGACGAGGTAGTTGCGGAGCGCGGCCGGGAGGTAACCCATGGCGCGGTAGGCATCGACGCCGAGCGCGCCGTGGCGCTTGGACAGTTTCGAGCCGTCCGGACCGTGGATCAGGGGGATGTGGGACATGCTCGGCAACGCCCAGCCCATCGCATCGTAGATCTGCTTCTGGCGGGCGGCGTTGATCAGATGGTCGTCGCCGCGGATGACATGGGTGACGCCCATGTCGTGGTCGTCCACGACCACCGCGAGCATGTAGGTCGGGTTGCCATCGCCGCGCAGCAGGACGAGGTCGTCGAGATTCTCGTTCTGCCAGACGACGCGGCCCTGGACCTGGTCCTCGATCACGGTCTCGCCGGTCTGCGGTGCACGGAGCCGGATGGTCGGCTTGACGTCGGAAGGTGCAGTCGCCGGATCGCGGTCGCGCCACATGCCGTCATAGAGGCGGGTGCGGCCCTCCGCGCGCGCCTTCTCGCGCATGGCGGTGAGCTCCTCGGCGGTGGCGTAGCAGCGATAGGCTTTGCCGTCGGCGAGCAGTTGCTCGGCGACCTCGCGGTGACGGGCGGCGCGGCTGAACTGGTAGATGACGTCGCCATCCCAGCCGAGCTCCAGCCATTCTAGTCCGTCCAGAATCGCGCCGATCGCAGCCTCGGTGGAGCGCTCCCGGTCCGTGTCCTCGATCCGGAGCAGCATCTTGCCGCCGTGCTTCTTCGCATAAAGCCAGTTGAACAGCGCCGTGCGGGCACCTCCGATGTGGAGGAAGCCGGTCGGCGAGGGAGCGAAGCGGGTGACGACGGAATCAGTCATTCTTGGCAGGGCCTATGCATTGGAGGCGGTGGTATATAACAGGACCGGAGCATAACTAAAGCCCGGCAGCGGATGCCCAAGGCCTTGGCTCGGCCACGCGAATTTGGCAGAAGGACCGCTGATTTCCCTACAGGATTTTCGTAATGACAGAACCGGTGGCGACTGAGGTTGGGCGCGATTTCATTCGTGACATCATCCAGGCTGACCTCGACCAGGCCAAGTACAAGGAGATCGTGACCCGGTTCCCGCCGGAGCCGAACGGCTATCTCCATATCGGTCACGCCAAGTCGATCGCCCTTAATTTCGGCATCGCTCAGGAGTTTCCGGGCCGCTGCCATCTGCGCTTCGACGACACCAATCCGGTCAAGGAAGAGCAGGAATATATCGATTCCATCCAGGCCGACGTGCACTGGCTTGGCTACGACTGGGGCAAGAACCTGTTCTACGCCTCGGACTATTTCGACCGCCTGTACGAATGGGCGGAGAAATTGATCCGCGATGGCCTGGCCTATGTGGACGACCAGTCCCAGGAAGAGATTCGCCTTGCGCGCGGCACGCTGACCGAGCCGGGCAAAAACTCGCCGTTCCGCGATCGCAGCGTGGATGAGAATCTCGACCTGTTTCGCCGCATGAAGGCGGGTGAATTCCCGAACGGTGCGCGCGTGCTGCGGGCCAAGATTGACATGGGCGCCGGTAACATCAACCTGCGTGATCCCGTGCTGTATCGCATCCTGCATGCGCATCATCCGCGCACCGGCACCAAGTGGAGCATCTATCCGAGCTACGATTATGCTCACGGCCAGTCGGATGCCATCGAAGGCATCACGCATTCGATCTGCACGCTGGAGTTCGAGGACCATCGGCCACTTTATGACTGGTTCATCGAGAAGCTGCCGGTGCCGTCGAAGCCGCATCAGTACGAAATGGCGCGGCTCAACATCACCTACACGCTGCTGTCCAAGCGCGTGCTGACCCAGCTCGTCCGCGACGGCCATGTCGCCGGCTGGGACGATCCGCGCATGCCGACCATGGCCGGCATGCGCCGTCGCGGCGTGCCACCGGCCGCCTTGCGCGAATTCATCAAACGCATCGGCGTGGCCAAGGCCAACAGCGTGGTCGACGTCGGCATGCTCGAGTTCTGCATCCGCGAGGAGCTGAACCGCACCTCGCAGCGGCGCATGGGCGTGTTGCGGCCGCTGAAGGTGGTGATCGAGAACTATCCGGAAGGGCAGAGCGAGGAGCTCGAGGCGATCAACCATCCGGACGATCCCAGCGCAGGAACGCGTAAGATCACCTTCGGTCGCGAGCTCTATATCGAGCAGGACGACTTCATGGAGAACCCGCCGAAGAAGTTCTTCCGCCTGTCGCCCGGCAACGAGGTACGGCTGCGCTACGCCTATTTCGTCAAGTGCACCGGCGTGATCAAGAACGACAAGGGCGAGGTGGTGGAGCTGCGCTGCACCTACGATCCCGCGACCAAGGGCGGCAACGCGCCCGACGGCCGCAAGGTCAAGGCGACCATGCATTGGCTACCGGCGGCGACATCGGTGCCCGCGGAGATCCGCATCTACAACCAGCTGTTCGCCAACCCGAGCCCGGACGCCTCGAACTTCGCCGCCGATCTCAATCCGCAGTCGTTGGAGATCCTGGCTGACGCCCGCATCGAGGCATCGGTTGCTGAGAGCAATGCGATGGAGCCGATGCAGTTCGAGCGCCAGGGCTATTTCGTGCGCGACAAGGACTCGACGCCGGGCAAGCCTGTGTTTTCCCGCACCATTGGCCTGCGCGACACTTTCGCCAAGGAAGTCGCCAAAGGTTGAGGGACGCGGACATGAGCAACGAAGCCGACACCATCGTTTCCGCCATCATCGCGAAATGGTGCGCCGGCTTCGCGACGCTCGACGCGAACGCGCTGTCGTCGCTCTATTCCAAGAACGCGTTCTTCTTCGGCTCCAACCCGAAACTTTATCGGGGCAGCGACGGGGTCGCCGACTATTTCAACGGCCTGCCGCGCTGGCGGAAGCCGAGCGCGGCATTTTCCGAGGTCAACGCAGCGCAGGCTGGCCCTGACCTGATCAACATGGGCGCGACCATCACGTTCGATCTCGCCGGCGAGCGGCCCGACCTCGTCGTGAAGATGAGCTGGGTGATTGTTCGCGAGGATGGCGACTGGAAGATCGTCAATCATCACGCCTCGGCGAAGGCGCCGCTGGTCTGACGACGGACGAAAACCGGGGGCTCGTGCCCTCGTTCCTGATCCGTACCGCTATTCGCCTGCCTGCACGTTCCAGTAGCCTCTGCACCCGTCGCGTATCGCAGGGTGTAGGGAATGGCGGAGCCGGGCCGGCCGCAGCGTGCCTCGCAGGGGATCGCCGGTACTTGGCCGACAGGCCGGGCCGCGTCGGCCGGCGGTTTCGCGCCGGCAGGCTCGGGCGTCTGGCCTTCGCTCGTCGAGACCTTGCGCGAATGGGCGAAGGCCGAAGCCGGCGCCGGTCGGCTGTTTCCCTGGGTGCCCCTCGCATTCGGCTGCGGCATCGCGCTTTACTTTGCGGCTGATCATGAGCCGGTGCTGTGGGTCGCCGCTGGGACAGCGGTGGTGCTTGCACTCGGCGCCATCCTGTTGCGGCGGAGCAGGTTGTTTGTGCCCATGATCATGATCGCGGCGATCGCGGCCGGATTTGCTGCGGCGACGTGGAAGACGGCGCGCATCTCGCACAATGTGCTGGCAAAGCCGCTTTATTCTGTGTCGCTGTCCGGCTTCGTCGAAACCCGCGACATCCGCGAGCGCACCGACCGCTTCGTGTTGCGCGTCACTGCGATGGACGCACAGCGCAGCGACGTGAAGCTCGAGCGCGTCCGCCTCTCCGTGCGCAAGGGGACCGCGCCCGATGTCGGCAGCTTCGTGCAATTGAAGGCTCGGCTGATGCCGCCGCTGTCGCCGCTGCGGCCGGGCAGTTACGATTTCTCGCGCGATATGTTCTTCCAGGGCATCGGCGCTTCCGGATTTGCGATGGGAGTGATCACGACTGTGACGCCGCCCGAGACCGGCGGATGGCATCTACGCTATGCGGCGGTCATGCAGGGCCTGCGCGATGCGATCGACGCGCGGATCCGCGCCGTGCTCGACGGTGATAACCGCGCGATCGCGACGGCGCTGCTGACCGGCCGCCGCGATGCGATCACCACTCCCGTCAACGATGCGATGTTTATCTCGGGGCTCGGCCACGTGTTGTCGATCTCCGGCTACCACATGGCGGTCGTCGCTGGCGTCGTCTTCTTCGCGGTCCGCGCGCTGCTTGCACTGATCCCAGGACTTGCAGCGGGATTTCCAATCAAGAAATGGTCGGCCGCCGCGGCGCTGGTCGCTTCCGCTTTCTATTTGCTGCTTTCGGGTGCGGAGGTTGCAACCCAGCGATCGTTCTTCATGACCGCGGTGGTGCTGATCGCCGTCATCGTCGATCGCCGCGCGATCACGTTCCGCACGCTGGCAGTGGCTGCGTTGATCGTGCTGGCGGTTGCGCCGGAGGCGCTGGTGCATCCGAGCTTTCAAATGTCGTTTGCTGCAACGCTCGGGCTGGTGGCATTGGTGCAGATCGGCATGCCGAACCTGTTTGCCTCGCCCGATCATTCGACGACGGCGCGCATCGCGCTATGGGGCGGTCGCGAAATCGCGATGCTGTTCATGGCCTCGATGATAGCGGGGCTTGCGACGACGCCCTATGCGGCCTTCCATTTCCACCGCGTCACGCCTTACGGCGTGCTCGCCAATCTCGCGGCGATGCCGGTGGTCTCGGCGCTGGTGATGCCTGCCGGGCTCCTGGGATTGCTCGCAGCTCCGTTCGGGCTCGATGGCGTGTTCTGGTGGCTGATGGGGATCGGCATCGACTGGATGGTTGTGGTCACGCGCTGGGTGGCGGCATTGCCGGGTGCGATAGGTCATGTCGGTGCCTTCGGTACTGCGCCGCTCGTCGCGGCCAGCCTGGGGCTTGTCTTGATGGGCTTGTTGCGCACGCCGCTACGCTGGTCGGGCGCGATCGTGCTTGTGGTCGCAACGATCTGGGGCTTGTCGGTGCGGCAGCCCGATATCCTCATCGCCAATGATGGTCAGAACGTTGCGGTTCGGGGCAGTAACGGGCAACTGCATCTGATCAGGACGAAGAAGGACAATTTCCTGCTCAAGGAGTGGCTTGCCGCCGACGCTGATCCGCGCGATGCCGCCAGTGCGTCGCTCGGTGACGGCGTGTCGTGCGATGATGCCGGCTGCGTGACGCCGCTCGCCGATGGCCGCATGATTGCTTTGGCGCTACGCATCGACGCGCTGGCAGACGATTGCAGCCGTGCTGCGCTGGTGGTGACGACAAGGCCGGCGCCGCCGGATTGTGCTGCGATGGTGGTCGATCGGCCACGTCTGGTGAGCCAGGGCGCGCTGGCGTTGACCCGACGCGGCGACGGCTTTGCGATTGCGGCAGTGAGAGCGAGGGGCGCAGATCGTCCCTGGTCGCCGGCCATCGCCGGTGCTGTGGATTTCGACGGCAGCCTCGCGCCGAAGGTGGCTGTGCCCCGCAGCCGGGACTCAACGCCTGCGGAGGCTGACCAACAGGGTGAGGACTGAGCTGGTGCTACAGGTACCAGACCAGTATCGCCTCGAGCCTGCCATCGCCGATCACCGGCAGGATTACCATCTGGATCAGTCCGGCTGCGCGGGCTTCGGCGGCGGCGATCGAGGCGTCATTAACGAGATCGTCGTTGAGGGCGGGCATGCCGGTCGCCCAGGCGCCACCGATGCAGCCGTCGCCCTTGGTGATTGATCTTGTCGCGTATAGCGCGGCGAGGTCGGTCTGCGCGCTGCAATCGCCAGCACGAAACTCCAGTGCCGAGCGGGTCTCGTTGGGGGCCCAGATCTCGAAGCGGCGCGCGATCGGGCTCGCCGGTGCGGACAGGAAGGTCAGCACCCAGGTCTGCTCGCTGGCGGATCGGTAGGGAATGCCGACGCCGAGATTGATCCCGACTTCGGCGGCGTCCTCGCGGCGCAGAAAGCTTTTGGAGCTTTGCAGGTCCTTGATGATGAGCGGCAGGCCTGCCTTCCAGGTGCGACCGGGCAGGCCGAAGCCGCGCGGAAATTTGGTGTGGCGGGAGTTGAATTCGAAGATGTCGGCGCCGCCGTAATAGCCGTCGACGAGCCCCATCTCGTGCGAGACATCGGGGTCGTTGTGCCAGAGCTCGATCGCGCCGACATGCTTGTCGTCGGCACCACACAGCAGCACCATGACAGCCTGCAGAAATTCGCCGGCAAACACCGGCACGGCGACGCCGCAGGTCAGGCCGGCCTCGAGCGCCTCGTCGGTTCGCGTGAAACAGGAATTGGCGAACTTGGTGAGGATGACCGGGTGCCCGCTCGCCCAGGCTTTGCCAGGGAGGCCCTCGCCATATCCGAAGCGGAGATCCTCGCTCGCGGCTTTGAACGCCGATAGCCCTTCGCTGTACAGGCCGCCGCCGAATTCCAGCCGCGTCCGCGTCCGATCCGGCACCCAGAGTTCAACGACGCGAATGAAGGTCTTCATCGAGCCCGTCCGCAACCGCAAGTCACAGACAGCATCCGCCATCTGCGCCCGGAACGGACGTTCAAAATTCAGGCAGGGCCGCGCAAACTTCGTGCGAGTTGCATGGGCGATGGGCCGATCCGGGCGATCGCATCTCGACAGGCGCAAACCATTCCGGCTCGCCGGCCTCAGCCGGCGATGGAAGTTTCAATCAGAGCCCCGAACCGCGGGGGCGGCGGCCGACGCGATCAGCCGATCGGCAAACGCGGAGGTATCGTCGCGCGACCGTCAGCGGTGATCTGCGGCTTGCGTTCGCCGAACGGTTGGGTCACCGGCAGCTGCAGCACGGTTGCGCGCTGGCCTTCGACAAGCTGCGTCACCAGCACGTACTTGCCGTCGGGGAATTCGATCGCGTCGTGATGGCGATCGGGAATGTGGGGATCGACCTTGCCGAATTTGCCGACGCGCGAGTTCATCGTGCGCGTCCAGATCCAGCGATTGTCGTAGCGGACGTTGTCGGCGAAGGCGAGCTCCGTTCCCGGCAGCAGGCAGACCGCGACGGACATGTCAGCTTCGGAGGCGAAGCCGCGCGTCGAGGTGCCGCGGAAACTTGTCGTGACGATCGTCTCGCCGACCTCTGCGGGACGCGTCGCGACGGCATGCAAGCTGTAGTCACACATCGGGTGCTCCTCAATCAGGATAGCAACCCGCGCCTCTGTCTTTCGAGGCGCAGGCCTCTATCAGAGTGGAAGCCCCAAAGGCTCTGCTTGGTTGTGGGCAAATCTGCGGCTTGGACTCAGAGCCGGCAATCACTTTATCTTTCCCGCGCCGCCAGGAACAAAGCCCGCTCCTGTGCATTTCGCGGGCTTCTCATTCAGCGTCCGGCCGGAGCCGACCATCCCGAATACGGCCAAGCCGGTTGGGTCTGCTGCTCGACGGCGTTGCGAGCATTGCGGAATTGCTCGCTCGTGGCCTGCTGCGCCTTGCGGTGATGCTGCGGCTGCGCGGCGAGCGCTTGCGACGCCGATACTGCGATCAGCGCCATCGTGACGGTGCTCAAAATGATCTTGCGCATGGTTGTCTCCTCGGTCTCTCAAAGGCCACTCGAAGCGATGCGTGCTTCGTTGCGGCGTGCCGAGGATGTAGCGCCGAAGAGGGGGCCGGATAATCTGTGCAAAACCAGAAAGACTATCCAGCCGGAGCGGACAATCATCCACTCCAATCGTGAATGGCGATCAACCGATCGCGCGAGAGCGAGGCGCTCAGTACTTCCGGTACAACCCGATCAGCTTGCCCTGAATCTTGACCCGGTTGGGCGGCAGGATGCGGACCTCATAGGCCGCGTTCGCAGGCTCTAGCGCGATCGAGGCGCCGCGACGGCGGAAGCGCTTCAGCGTTGCTTCTTCATCGTCGATCAGGGCGACCACGATATCGCCGGTGTCGCAGCTCTCGTTGCGCTGGATCAGCGCCATGTCGCCGTCGAGAATGCCGGCCTCCACCATGGAATCGCCGCGCACTTCGAGCGCGTAGTGCTCGCCCGAGCCGAGCATATCCGGCGGGACGCTGATGGTGTGGCTGCGGGTCTGCAAGGCCTCGATCGGCGTACCGGCAGCGATCCGGCCCATCACGGGCACCGCGACCGGACGCTCGCCCTCGTCGGGCGGCGGGCTCGACATTGTCCGCACCTTGCCGAGATTGCCCTCGATGACGCTCGGCGTGAAGCCACGGCGGTTGCCGGCGGCGGCCTGCAGCTCGGGCAGCTTGATCACCTCGATGGCGCGGGCGCGGTTGGGCAGGCGCCTGATGAAGCCGCGCTCCTCGAGCGCAGTGATCAGGCGATGGATGCCCGACTTCGAGCGCAGATCGAGCGCGTCCTTCATCTCGTCGAAGGAGGGCGGCACGCCGCTTTCCTTCAGGCGCTCGCTGATGAACCGCAGGAGCTCGTATTGTTTGCGCGTTAACATCTCGACCAAAATCCCCCGGTTGATGTCGTTCGATTCCGAGAC
Organism: Pseudomonadota bacterium; assembly: GCA_023387695.1. Taxonomy (GTDB): domain Bacteria; phylum Pseudomonadota; class Alphaproteobacteria; order Rhizobiales; family Xanthobacteraceae; genus Bradyrhizobium. The sequence continues at coordinate 10,626 of JAEWHT010000351.1, forward strand.
GCTGAATTCAGCAATAAGCCGCTACATTCTCGAAACAAATCATGAACGGACACTATATGTTCGATACATGTTCCGCAACTGCTTAATTTACCGTGAACGCTTCAAAGTTCGCGGAACGCACGCGAACAATGCGGTCAGACGGGCAGTCGCAGCACCTCGCAAGGTGTGGCGGCTTCGGCTTTCGGCGCGAACGGCGCGCGCACGAGAAGTGCCTGTGCCGCAGCGAGATTCGCAAGCAGCGAGGAGTCCTGGTGATCGACAGGGTGCGCGACGAGCGTGCCGTCGTCGCGCGTCTCGAGGCGTGCGCGCAGATAGTCTTCGCGCTGGTCGTTGGCGCCGACGTCACGGCCGAGAACAGCGCGTTCGCGGCGATGATGAACCACCGAACGGCCGGATAACGCGCGAATCAGGGGCACCAGAAACAGGAATCCGCAAACGTAGGATGACACGGGATTACCGGGCAGGCCGATCACGCGCATGTCCCCGAGCTGCCCGTTCATCATCGGCTTGCCGGGCCGCATCGCGATCTTCCAGAACGCCATCGAGATACCTTCGGCCCGGAGTGCCTGCTGCACCAGATCGTGGTCGCCGACCGACGCGCCGCCGGTCGTGATCAGGATGTCTGCGCCGGAGTCGCGCGCGCGACGGATGCCGGCGGTGGTGGCTGGAAGCGTGTCGGCGGCGACGCCGAGGTCGATGGTGTCGGCACCTTCGCTGCGGGCGAGCGCGTGCAGGGCGTAGCCGTTGGAATAGACGATCTGGCCATGGCCGGGCGTTGAGCCCGGCATCACCAGCTCGTCGCCGGTGGCGAGAATTGCGACCTTCGGGCGGCGGCGAACCGCAAGCTGCGGATGGTTCATGCCGGCCGCGAGCGCGAGGTCGCGCTCAGTGAGCCGGGCGCCCTTGCGCAGGAGCACGTCGCCTTCGCGGAAGTCGATGCCGGCGGGACGGATGTGCCGCCCGGTAACGGCGACTTCCTTGATCGTGATGCGCTTGCCGTCGGCGACGGTATCCTCCTGGATCACGACCGCATCGGCACCGGTGGGAACGACGCCACCGGTGAAGATCCGCACAGCTTGGCCCGCGCCGACTATTCCCGCGAACGGCCGGCCAGCGGCGACCTCGCCAATGACATTGAGCTGAGCGTCGATCTGCGTGGCGTCGGCAGCACGGACCGCATAGCCGTCCATCGCCGACATCGCCTCGGGCGGTTGCGTCCGCCGCGCCGCGACATCGCGCGCGAGCACGCGATGGAAGGCCTGATCGAGAGCGATCGACTCTTCAGCCAACGGCTCCGCCCCCGCGAGCACGGCAGCAAGCGCATCGGATACCGGCATGAGGGCCACGGAAGAACTCCAGCTTCAAATCGAAGAACTTAGTCGGCTACTTTCTAGCCTAGTGGAAGTGCTGAAGCAAAAGAGGCCGGACGGGATGGAAACCCGCCCTTCCTTTCATGTTCGACTGTCTCTATCTTTGTGACCATGACAAAGCTGCTCGAAAAGGCGCTCCAGGTCGTGCGACAGCTTCCTGACGACAGTCAGGACGAAATCGCGCGCGCGATGTTGGTTCTAACCGGGAATGCGGGCGAGCCCGAGGAGATTGATCCTGCGCATCTTCCGGCTGTCCTGGAAGGGCTTGCACAGGCGAAGCTCCGACAACTCGCGCCTGAGGCAGAGGTCGAAGCCGCGTTCCGCCGCTTCGAGTGATGAAACTCAAGTTCACGCCGCGCGCGACCCAAGACCTGATTGCCATCGCCGACTACGTTCGAGAGCACAGCCCACAAGGCGCGCTACGTGTGCGGGCTGCGATTCTCGAATCGCTTCAGAACCTCGTCCAGTTTCCTCATCTTGGACGGCAGCAGAAGGTTGAGGGCGTGCGCAAGCTGGTGACGCGGCGGTATCCTTACCTTGTGTACTACACGATCGATGAAGAGGGCGGTGAGATCATCATTCTTACGATCCAGCATCCCGCGCGGAAGCGCGAGCATTCGGATGCTTGAGATCGGCCTATCTGACGTCCAGCGCTATTTCTGCAGCAATAGCCGCACCAGCTCGGCTTGCCGGCTGACGCCGGTCTTGTCGAAGATCTTCGACAGATGGCTGCGCGCGGTTCCGTCGGTGATGCCGAGGCGCTCCGCGGTGGCCTTGCGGCCGTCGCCCTTGACGATCTCCAGCGCGAAGGCGGCTTCGGCGCGGGTGAGGCCGTAGCGCTCGCGCAGGGCCTCGCGCTGCGCCATCGCGCCGGGCTCGGGGTCGGTGATGAGCACCATCGCGCTCGACCGCCAGCCGGAGGCGAGCGGCACGGCGTTATCGGCCCACTCGCTGCCGACCGGTGTCACCTGCACGTGCAGCGGCATGCGACCCAATCGCCGCAGCATGCTCATCTCGCCACCGATACGATCCGGATTGTCGAGGTTGCAAGAGCCGATCAGTGCCTGCAGGCGATGGCCGTCATCCGTATTGACGGCGCTCAGCGCACCGTCCTCGACAATGACGCAGTCGCCAGCCTCCAGCAGCTCTCGCGCGCGGCGATTGATGAACACTGGCCGCGCGTCCGCGTCGACGAGAACGAGGCCCTGATCGAGCACGTCCAGGCCCGCCAGCGCGGCGCGGCCCGTGATGTCGAGCTGGTGCGTGCGCCGCTGGACGGCGACGGCGCGTACCAGGTGCTGCGCCAGTGTCGCAAACAAGCGGCGCGCTTTGGAGTCAAAGGGCGGCAGGTTGGACGGCCGATGGCTGGTTAAGATGCCCGTGGCGTTTTGATCGACCAGCAAATTGGTCGTCAGCGGCTCGGTGTCGAAGCCGGCCGGCTGCCACCATTCATTGTAGAAATCGGTGCCGGTGAATTGCTCCCGGCTGATGAAGTCGCCGATAGTGAAGACCTCGCCCGGTGTCCTGCCGACGCCGAGCGGCAACAGCGGATTGCGCGGTGCCCAGCCGAGCAGGTCCTGCACGCGCGTTGGGTCGATGCGTGGTGAGAGCAGGCTGGAGAGACCATTGGCTGGATCGTAGACGCCGAACAGGACGCGGCCGCCAACTGCGTTATCGACGCGCTCAAGCACCTGCGACCAGCGGCTCTGGTCGAGCGCGGCGTCGTAGATTGCTCCCACGAGGTCTAATACGGCGTCGTCCGAAAGCTCGCCGGCGCGCATTCCAACCCCCGAGTTGCAATGCGACATTTGAGCGCAGTTCCGCGTCGGGAACAAGGACAGAAAAGCGGCAGTTTGGCAGCTGGCGCAACGAAGCCGCGGTACAACTGGATTGCCTATCCGGCCCCGTTTCCATCCGACGTCACATCGGGCGCTTTGGCCCCCTGATCCTTATCGGGCATCGGATCGGCCTGAGCCTTCAGGTCGGCGGCCTTGCTGATCAGTTTTGCAGAGAGGTCAGAATCCGATGTGGTTCTGGCGAATTTCATCAGCAGGGAGGCCTGCCTGGTCAGATAGGTTTTGCCCAACACCACGATAAGTCCGATGTAGAATTCCCAACGGACTTAAGAGTCCGGAAGCGGGCATTCGTTCCCGGAACTCCTGATAAAAATTCAAGACGTGATTTGGTTCCAAATCCGTTGGCGAAATAGTTCCTGAGGGGCGGTCGTCCTGCCGTCAGATCCCCAGCGCTCTCAGCGCATGGCCGACGTCGTGAGGGGAGGTCACATGCACTGCGGTCAGGCCGCGCGCGCGGGCGCCCTCGACGTTCTCGGCCAGATCATCGAAGAACACTATCCGGTTCGCCGGCACGCCCATGGCGGCGACGACATGGTCGAACGCTGCGGCGTCCGGTTTGCGCAGGCCGATGCTGGAGGACAGATAGAGCTCGCGGAAGTGTCCGAGCAGGTCGGCATATTCCTTCGAGAAATGGTCCACATGCGGGCGGTTGGTGTTGGAGAAGGCGTAGACCGGCATCTGTTTCGCAGCGCGCGGGAGCAGTTCCGCGATGTCAGGCATCTCGCCGGCGAAGATCGCGTTCCAGCCTTCGAGGAATTGCGCATCGGAAATGCCGATGCCCAGCGATGAGCGCAGCGACTGGAAATAGTCCTCGTCGCTGATCTTGCCGACCTCGTGAAGCCGATAGGCCTCGCTGTCGCGCATGTAGCGCCCGACGATGGCCTCGGGCGTGCAGCCGGCATGTCCCGCCCAGCAGGCGATCGCCTTGGAGAAATCGATGTCGAGCACGACGCGCCCGAGATCGAACAGAAGCGCATCCGCGCTGCCGGGAGAGAGCGGGGTCACTTGCGTCCTTTCGATCAGTATCGATACGGCTCGTGGTCGAACAGCGGGAACGCGCTGAACACGCTCGGCGCATTGGTTGCGGTGGCCTGGTGCAGGCAGGATTTGTTGACCTCGGCGAACGAGGTAACACCAAGCAGACCGAGGCAGCGCAGGACCTCGTCCTCCAGCAGTTCAAGCATTCGCGCGACTCCGGTCTCGCCGGCTGCGGCCAGGGCCCAGCACTGGAGCCGGCCGATGCCGACCAGATCAGCGCCCGCCGCGATCGCCTTGACGATGTCGGTGCCGCGGCAGATGCCGCCATCGACCATGATCTTGGCGCGCCCTTTCACGGCGTCGACGATCTCCGGCAGCACATGCATGGCGCCGCGGCCGTGGTCGAGCTGGCGGCCGCCATGGTTGGAAACATAGATCCACTCGACACCGTGATCGACCGCGATCTGCGCGTCCTCGGCGGTGGCGATGCCCTTGATGATCAGCGGGATCTTGAACTTGTCCTTGATCATCTTCACGGTCCGCCACTCCAGACCTTTCTGGAAATCACCGCCGGTGGCCTGCAGGCGACTCTCGCGAACGTAGCGCTTGGCGATGTCTCGCTCACGACGGCTGTAATGGGCGGTGTCGACGGTCAGGCAGAAGGCGGCATAATTGGCCTTCTCGGCGCGACTGACGACGTCGTCGACGAACGCGTCATCGCCGCGGACGTAGAGCTGGTACATGCGCAGCGCATCGGGCGCGGCTTCGGCCGTCTTTTCCAGGCCCGGCTGGGAGACCGAGCTGAGCATGTGCGATGCGCCAAAGGTCCCGGCGGCGCGGGCGACGCTGGCGGCGCCGTGTGGGTCGAAGATCTCCAGCGCGCCGACGGGGGCGAGCACGACCGGCAGTCGCATCTTGCGGCCGAACTGTTCGACCGCGCCGCTGACTTTGCGCACGTCACGTAGCACACGCGGGCGGAAAGCGATCTCGTCCAGGGCCATGCGGTTGCGGCGCATCGTGGTTTCGGTCTCGGCCGCGCCGACGATGTAGTCCCAGGCGTTCTGGTTGAGGTTGGAGCGCGCTTTCCGGATGAATTCGTGCAGGTTCTGGAACGGCTCGTTGCTGGCACCGAGTTCGACATTCCGTTCCGGCCGGGGCGCTTCTACCATTGTTGTCCTCCCGAGAATTTGAAGTCTTATGTCATCGCCTAACCCGTTCGGCCCTCCAAAACCATCCTAAAATCGCATAGCTGCGAGGCGTGGCCGGCCGACCGATTCCCGCTGTCCGCGGAGGCTGGTCTTCTGAACGTTGCCAAATGTTTAGGTTCAGGCGAAGGGATTTTTAGTGCGTTCGCGCCGGCGTGGCAGGCCGGCCTTGAAGAAACCAGAATGATATTGTGAGAACCAGGTTGGATCGCCATTTGCATGGCGGCTGCCAAGCCTGAAAAGAACCGCTAAGCGAAAAGGCCACCCATTCCATGCGGAAAACCCTGCTGTTCCCCTTGGGCGCGCTCACTGGAGCCTGCCTGACCCTCCTGGTATCCGGTCCGCACGGCGGGCTATGGGCGGCAAGGGCGGCGGCCAGCGCGGACGATGCCTATTCCCAGCTCAATCTGTTCGGGGAAGTGTTCGAGCGGGTGAAGGCGAGCTATGTCGAGAAGCCCGACAATTCCAAGCTGATCGAAGGCGCGATCACGGGCATGGTGACCTCGCTCGATCCGCACTCCCGCTACATGAACGCCAAGGCCTGGACCGAGATGCAGGAGACCACCTCCGGCGAGTTCGGCGGTCTCGGCATCGAAGTCACGATGGAGGAAGGCTTGGTCAAGGTCGTCTCGCCGATCGACGACACGCCGGCGTCCAAGGCCGGCATCATGTCCGGCGACCTCATCAGCAAGATCGACGGCGACAACGTGCAGGGCATGACGCTCGAGCAGGCCGTCAACAAGATGAAGGGGCCGGTCGACACCAAGACCAAGCTCACCATCGTGCGCAAGGGCGCCGATGCCCCCCTCGATATCGCGATCACGCGCGAGATCATTCATGTCCGCCCCGTGCGCTTCCACGTCGAGAACGGCGACATCGGCTACATCCGCGTCACCTCGTTCAACGAGCAGACCACCGACGGCCTGAAGAAGGCGATCGCCTCGATCTCCAAGGATGTGCCGCAGGAGAAGCTCGTCGGCTATGTCATGGACCTGCGCAACAATCCGGGTGGCCTGCTCGACCAGGCCGTGTCGGTATCGAGTGCATTCCTGCAGCGCGGCGAGGTCGTTTCGACCCGCGGCCGCAATCCGGAAGAGACCCAGCGCTTCACCGCGCATGGCGGCGACCTCACCAAGGGCAAGCCGCTCGTCATTCTGGTCAATGGTGGCTCGGCTTCGGCGTCGGAGATCGTGGCCGGCGCGCTGCATGACCACAAGCGCGCCACCATCATCGGCACGCGCTCGTTCGGCAAGGGCTCGGTCCAGACCATCATTCCGCTCGGGTCCGGCAACGGCGCGCTGGCGCTGACCACCGCGCGCTACTACACGCCGTCGGGCCGCTCGATCCAGGCCCAGGGCATCGCACCTGACATCGAGATCCTCCAGGACGTGCCGGCCGAGCTGAAGGGCCGCGTCGACACCATGGCGGAGTCGCAGATGCGCGGGCATCTCCAGAACGCCGAGGGCGCCGAGCAGACTGGTTCGCAGTCCTATGTTCCGCCGGAAGAGAAGGACGACAAGGCGCTTCATGCAGCCTACGACTTCCTCCACGGCGTCACTGCGAATGCCGTGGCCGCGAAACCGGCGCCGAAGGCGACGGTGCCGAACTAGGCTCTATCGGTCCTTGCGACCTCAAGACATCGCCCGGGAGTGGATCGCCACTCCCGGGCGAATTCGTTTTGGGAAGCAGTCTCAGCTCGGATTCATCGCGGCAAAAATCGCCTCGTAGCGGCCTTCGCGTTCGGCCCAGCGCCTGGCGCGATCGCGTTCGACCAGCACTTCACCGCGGGGATGAACCGCAAGCTCCAGGAGCTGCATCACCTCGGCGACATAGGCCGACAGCGGCATGGCGCGCCCATCGCTGGCCTGCTGCGCGCCGGTGAGCTCGGTCTGCACATAGGGCGGTGCGAGCTCCAGAACGTCGATGGGGATATTGCGCAGTTGATGCCGCAGCGACTGCAGCCACGAGTGCAGGAACGCCTTGCTGGCACAATAGGTCGGGAAGTCGGCGCGCGGCACGAAGGCAAGGTTCGAACTCGTCACCATGATCGTCGCGTTGCGCTTCGCTTTCAATATCGGCAGGAACGCCGCCGCCACGCGCAGCACGCCCATGATGTTGGTCTCCACCATCGCCTGCGCATCCGACGCATCCCAGTCATTGGCGGTCATGTCCTCAGCTCTGGAGATGCCGGCATTGGCGATCAGCACATTGAGCTCGGGAAAGCGTGTACGAATGTCGGTCGCGAGCCGTGACGGCGCGCGGGGATCGTCGAGGTCGAGCGGCAGACCGACCATGCCAAGGCGTTCGCCCGTGATCTGGTCAAGCAGGGTCTGCCGCCGTCCTGCGATGATGACGCGATTGCCGCAGTCGTGAAAAGCTTCAGCGAGCGCGCGGCCGATGCCGCTGGTGCCGCCGGTGATGAGGATCGTATTGCCAGTCATCTTCATGGTTGCCTCTCAATGGAGTTGAGGACCACGGCAATCCAGCGGGTGCGAGCGCGGACGATGCCGACGCAACAACAGCCACCCCGGTGAACGTCGCGGGAGCGGATGTGCTGGACCGATCAAGGAGCGCAGAGCGGGAGAGTGATGGCATGACCGTGGCGTCTCGTGAATCGAGAACTCCCAGCTGGGATCCTCTCGACAAAGGACGCGTTGGATGACGGTAACGCCTACGGCAGTGCCGCAATGGCACTGCAGGGATGCAAGTATCCGGGCCCACTTTGGTCGTCAAGTTGATTCAAGACGCTGGGCTGCGGTTCGGGAACTTACTGATGCGATCCGGCACGAAGCCAATCGAGCACGCTGCGGCCTGCAGAACTTCGCGAGTAGTTGAGCCAGGCGAAAGCCGGGCGATTGCCGGGCATGAGTTGATCGGCGATATCCGGCATGATCGCCATCCCGTTGGAGCCGTTGGTGAAGACAACGAGGGCCGACTGATCCGATCGTGATCCGATCACGAATGCCTTGTACTGGGCGTTGTCGCCCCAATGGAAGAATGAGCCTTCGTCGGGTTCGAGACCCCAGCCAAGACCCCAGGCAACGTGCTGGTCTACGTCCGGCTGATCGGCCGTGATGCATTGAATGCAGTGCTGCCGAAGCCTGATTTGTGGATCGAGCCATTGCTTTGCGGTCTCAGGCTCGAGACGCGCGCCAGACAGGACGGCTTGCAGGAAGCGAGCATAGTCCGCCACCGTCGTGTGCAGCGTGGAGGCGCTGAGGGCTCTTGGAGGATGCCGCTTCTCGCCCGGCGCCGGCTTGGAATCGTGGGGAGCCGCGAAATCGGCTTCGAAATCCGCCCGCCAGAGAAAGCTGGAATGCGTCATGCCGAGCGGGTCAAACACGAGACGCGTCACGACATCGTTCAATGGCTGGCCGGTGATCTTCTCTACGACGCGCTGAAGCCAGATAAACGCCTCTCCCGAATAGCTGAAGCGTTCGCCTTGCGGGAAATAGGTTTTGAGAGGCGTGGTGCTGCTGCGCCAGTTCGGCAAGCCTGATGCTTGGCGAAGCACATTGCGCGCGGTGATCGCAGCCGCGCGTGGGTCGTCCTTGACGAAATCAGGCACGTAATTCGAAAGAGGGGTGTCCAGCGACAGCGTTCCATCATCGACAAGCTGAAGCACGGCGTAGGCGAACACAGGCTTGGACAGCGAAGCCGCCTGGAAGACCGTGTTCTCGCCGACCGGCATGCCCGTCGACACGTCGCGGACACCGAGAGCCCTTGTCTCGACCTTGCCGGCGCGTATCACGGCATAGGAGAGCCCGGGCACACGGCCCTTTTTGAGAATCTGCTCGAGGTCGGCGGCTGAACTCTGGCAAACCCAGACGCATAGCGATAGGCAGGCTATCGCTGCGGAAGTTCTGAGGAGACGCATCTGAAGACACCCGCCGTGGCGACCTTTGGCAGTGTATCAGAGCAGATCCTCGCGCGCCTAGCCCGCCTCGCGGCGGCGGCCCTCGCTGCCACCGCGCTGGGTGAGGCGGGCGCGATGGAGTGCGAACAGCTCCATCACCTTGTCGGCGGGCTTCGCTGCGCTGAACAGATAGCCCTGCATTTCGGTGCAGCCGAGCGCGCGCAGCAGCCGCTGCTGTTCTTCGGTCTCGACGCCTTCGGCGGTCGTCGCCATGCGGCGGGCGCTGGCGAGGTTGACCACCGCCTGCACGATGCTGGCGGAACCATCGGGGCCGGCGATGTCGTTCACGAAGCAGCGGTCGATCTTGATCTTGTCGAACGGGAAGCGGTGCAGATAGCTCAGCGATGAGTAGCCGGTGCCGAAATCGTCGAGCGCGATGCGGACGCCGATGGCGCGGAGCTGGTGCAGGATCGCGAGTGCCGTCTCGTCGTCGCGGATCAGCACGGCCTCGGTGATTTCGAGTTCGAGCCGGCTCGCCGGCAGGTTCGAGGAGGCCAGCGCCGCCATGATCTTCAGCGCCAGCGTGCCGCTCTTGAATTGCACCGGGGAGACGTTGACCGCGAGGCGGATGTCGTCGGGCCAACCGGCCGCGTCGCGGCAGGCCGTCGCCAGCACCCATTCGCCGATCTCGTTGATCAGCCCGGTATCTTCCGCGATCGGGATGAACTCGGCAGGCGAGACCATGCCGCGCTCGGGGTGGCGCCAGCGCACCAGCGCCTCGCAGCCGGTGATGCGGTCGTCCTTGAGGCTGAGGCAGGGCTGGTAATAGACCTCGAGGCCGCCATGCGCGATGGCGTGGCGCAGGTCGATCTCGAGCTGACGCCGCTCGCGCACCTTGGCGTCCATCTCCGGCTCGAAGAAGCGATAGGTGCGGCGGCCGGCAGATTTGGCGGCGTACATCGCCATATCTGCGTTCTTCAGGATCTGGTCCAGCGCGGTGCCGTGTGCAGGCGCCAGCGCAATGCCGACGCTGGCGTCGGTGGTCAGATGATGGCCCATGCAGTCGAACGGAGCACGGATCGCCGCGAACATGCGTGCGACGAGCTCGCTGACCTGGTCCTGTGAGGTCACCGCGCTCTGTACGATGGCGAATTCGTCGCCGCCGAGCCTTGCCACGAAGTCGGTTGGGCCTGCGCAGGCACGCAGGCTGTCTGCCACCGACTTCAACAGCTGGTCGCCGACGAGGTGACCTAGCGCGTCGTTGACACCCTTGAATTCGTCGATGTCGATGTAGTGCACCGCGACCTCTTCGCCGTCGACGATGGCGTTCAGCTCCCCGCGCAGATGTTCGTGGAACATGGCGCGGTTGGGCAGATCGGTCAGCGCGTCGTAGTGGGCAAGATGGGTGATGCGCTCCTCGGTACGACGGCGTTCGGTGATGTCCTCGTGGGTCGCGACCCAGCCGCCATCGTCTAGGGGCTCGTTGACGATCTGGATCGAGCGGCCATCGCTGGTGTCGACCACCATGGAGTTACGCACGTGGATGTCGCGCAGCACGCGCGCGACGTACTGGTCGAGGTCACCGGTGAATGAGCCGGTGGCCTTGCGGTGTGCGATGATGTCGAGAAAGCTGCAGCCGGGCTTCACGATCTCCGGCGATAGCCTGTACATTTCGATATAGCGCTGGTTGCAGATGACGAGCTGCTGCGAGGCGTCGAACAGCAGGAGCCCCTGGGTCATGTTGTTGACGGCGCGGTCGAGGCGCTGCTTCTCCAGCGTCAGGCGCTCCCGCGACATCCGGTGCTGCTCCAGGAGCTTGCGCACGATCGCGATCAATACGCCCGCGATGGCCAGGGCAGACGCGGCGGCAACCGAGATCAGGATGCCGATCTGCTCGCGCCAGTCCGCGAGCGCGGCTGCCCGCGTGGTCGTCGCCATCATCAGGATCGGGAAATGGGGCAGGGCGCGCGCCGAAGCCAGCCGGTCCTCGCCGTCAACGGGGCTGACGAAGCGTCCGGCGAAATGATCGAGCGTAAAAACCCTTTGCTGCTCGTACGAGCCGTTCCTGAAATTGCGGCCCATCAAGTCGCTGGAATGCGGGAAGCGCGCCAGCAATGTGCCGTCCCGATGCAGCATCGAGATCGTGGCACCTTCGCCAAGCATGACGCTCTCGAAGAACTTCTCGAAGTTGGCGGGCTCGATGCCGCGTCCGACGAGGCCCATAAACTCGCCGTGCGGTCCCATGATCTTGCGCACGATCAGGATGGTCCAGGCGCCGGAGATGCGGCTGTGCACCGGTTCGATCAGCACGTCGGGTGCCTGCGGATCGTATCGGAAAGTACGGTAATAGGCCCGGTCGGAAACGTTGACCTTCGGGGCTGGCCAGGTGATCGAGGAGTTGATCAAATTGCCCTCGGCGTCGATGACGTTGACGCCGCCCATGTAAGGCAGCGCCTCGATCTTCGAACGCAGCATCCTGTGCACGTCCTGGCCGGAGAGGCGCGTGCGGTATTCTTCTGCGGTGGTGATGCCGCTCGCGCGGACGTGGTCGACGAAATCCTTCTGGATGACCGCGAAATCCTGCAATTGCTGATCGAAATGATGGGCGAGCAGCAGTGCGGTGTTTTCCAGCTCGCGGCCGGAGTTGCGCAACGCGCGCTCGCGGAAATTCTGCGCCATCAGCACCGCGCCGACGGCGATCGCCGCGATCAGCAATGTGCCGCCCACCACAAGCCAGCGGATGGGTCCGCTGCGCACGAAGGCCTGGTCGAGGAGGCGGCTGCCGTATCTTGTCATCATGTCGCTTGTCGCCGTGCACACGTCAGGGTCAGTTCGCGATCCCCGTAACATCCGTCGGTTTACGGGATCGATGTGGAGGCGGCGTTAGGAAGCGCGGTTAATGCGCCATAAACCGAAACACAAAAATGCGATCGATGCGCGTGGCGAGAGGCGTGCAGCTTTTGCCGGATGTGGACGCGATGCCGGTCAGTTCTTGCCGGTCGCGGCGATATCAACCAACGCTTAACCATCTAACGTGTTGAGCATCCTCAGGCCCGCAATGGCGCGCGTTTTGCAAACGTAGTTCTCAACGACGCAGAGAGGACGCGATCATGAAAAAGACTTTGAAGAATTTTTGGGCTGACGAATCCGGTGCGACTGCAATCGAATACGGACTGATCGCCGCGGGTATCGCGCTCGCCGTCATCACCGTGGTGAATGGCCTTGGCAGCAAGCTCAACACCAAATTCGGATCAATCAGCTCGTCGCTCAAATAGCCACGAGTTCAGGCGCGGTAATGGCCCGACTTGCCGCCGAGCTTCTCGACGAGATGGATGCCTTCGATGCGCACGCCGCGCTCGACCGCCTTGATCATGTCGTAGATGGTGAGGCAGGCGACCGACACGGCCGTCAGTGCTTCCATCTCGACGCCCGTTGGGCCCGTCACCTTGACGCTGGCGCGCACCACGCAGCCCGGCAGCTTGGCGTCGGGCTCGATGTCGACCGTGACCTTCGACAGCGCAAGCGGATGGCAGAGCGGGATCAGCTCCGAGGTGCGTTTTGCCGCCATGATGCCGGCGATGCGCGCGGTGCCGAGCACGTCGCCCTTCTTGGCGTTGCCTGACACGATCAGGTCGAGCGTCGCCTTCTCCATGATGACGCGGCCTTCGGCGACGGCGAGCCGCTCGGTTGCTGCCTTGTCCGAGACGTCGACCATCCGCGCCTCGCCGGAGGCATTGATATGGGTGAGGGCGGAGCCCGCCTTCTTCGACGGCTTGGTGTTCGCAGGCGTGCGAGCCATATCCTTGCGCGCCATGTCAGCGCGTGCCCGTGGCGCGGGCCTTGGTCTCGCGCGCGAGCAACGTGCGCGTGGCCGCAGTGACATCGGCCTGCCGCATCAGGCTCTCGCCGACCAGGAAGGTCGACATGCCGACGTGCTCGAGCCGCGCGAGATCGGCTGGCGTGAAGATGCCGCTCTCGCCGACCATAAGCCGCTCCTTTGGAATCAACGGCGCGAGCATCTCGCTGGTTGCCAGCGTGGTCTCGAAGGTGCGCAGGTTCCGGTTGTTGACGCCGATCATCGGCGAACGCAGCTTCAGCGCACGGTCGAGCTCGGCGCGATCGTGGATCTCGATCAGCACGTCCATGCCATAGGCAATCGCGGCGTCCTCGAGATCCCTGGCGGTGGCGTCATCGAGCGCGGCCATGATGATGAGAATGCAGTCGGCGCCGTGCGCGCGTGCCTCGACGACCTGATAGGTATCGAACAGAAAATCCTTGCGCAGGACGGGCAGCGCAGTTGCCGCACGCGCCGCCACCATGAAGTCGAGATGGCCCTGGAACGAGGGCGTGTCAGTCAGCACCGACAGACAAGCCGCTCCGCCCGCCTCGTAGGCTTTCGCGAGCACCGGCGGATCGAAGTCTTCGCGGATCAGCCCCTTGGAGGGCGAGGCCTTCTTCACTTCGGCGATCAGCGCGTAGTCGCCATTGGTGTGCTTGGCGCGGATCGCGCGCACGAAGCCGCGCGGTGCGCCTTGCGCCTTGGCCTTCGCCTCGACCGTCGAGAGCGGCTGCGCGCGCTTGGCTGCCGCGATTTCCTCGCGCTTGTAGGTCTCGATCTTGGTCAGGATATCGGACATGACAGGCTCAGCTGTTCGAGACCGCGATCAAATGCTTCAGCCGTGCGCTCGCCGCGCCGCTGTCGAGCGACTTCGCACCGATCGCGACGCCCTCCTTGAGGTTCTTGGCCTGGCCGGCGACGATGAGCGCCGCAGCCGCGTTCATCAGCGCGACGTCGCGATAGGGGCTCGGCTTGCCCTCAAGCACGCTTTTCAGCGCGATCGCATTGGCGTCGGCGTCGCCGCCCTTGAGTGCACCGGGCTCGCAGCGCGGCAGGCCGGCGTCTTCGGGCGTCACCTCGAAATTCCGGATCTCGCCGTTTTCGAGCGCGGAGACGAAGGTCGGGCCGGTGAGGGTGATCTCGTCGAGGCCATCGGAGCCGTGCACCACCCAGGCGGATTCGGAGCCGAGATTTTTCAGCACCTGCGCCAGCGGCTGCACCCATTGCCGCGAGAACACGCCGACCATCTGCCGCTTCACGCCGGCGGGATTGGACAGTGGGCCGAGCAGATTGAAGATCGTGCGCGTTGCGAGTTCGACCCGGGTCGGGCCGACGTTCTTCATGGCCGGATGATGCGCGGGCGCGAACATGAAGCCGATGCCGCATTCGCGCACGCAGCGGCCGACTTGTTGGGGCTTGAGGTCGATCTTGACGCCGAGCGAGGCCAGCACATCGGCAGCGCCCGAGCGCGATGACAGCGCGCGATTGCCGTGCTTGGCGACGGGAAGGCCGGTGCCCGAGACGATGAACGCAGCGCAGGTCGAGACGTTGACCGAACCGGAGCCGTCGCCGCCGGTGCCGACGATGTCGACGGCCTCCGCGGGCGCGTCGACCGTGAGCATCTTCGAGCGCATCGCCGTGACTGCGCCGGTGATCTCGTCCACGGTCTCGCCGCGGACCCTGAGCGCCATCAACAGGCCGCCCATCTGCGAGGGCGTCGCCTCGCCGGACATCACGGCATCGAAGGCGGAGGCGGCTTCCTCACGCGACAGGCTGGCGCCGGTCGCCACTTTTCCAATGATCGATTTCAGGTCGTCCATCGCGTGCTTTCAACTCACTGGTTCGCGCCGGTCACTTGCGCGAAGGCGGCCTGATTAATGGTGGTCCCGAGGTCTGCCTGAAGCTTGGTCACGTAGGAGGCGACCTGTTCGTCGGTCAGCGACCGGTCGGCGGCTTCCTTCAGCTTCTTGGCAGCGTCGGACGTGGTATCGACCGGGGGATCGACGATGTCGGTGAGGCGATAGACGATGACTTCGGTCCCGCCCGTGACGGGCGCCTGTCCGACGCCGTCCTTGGCGGTGCGGAAGGCGGCTGCAACGATGTTGGCGGGCACGCCGGCCGGCGAATCGTCGCGCTTGAAGCCGCTGGCGGTCTCGACCTTGGCGTTGATCGCAGCAGCCTCGTCGGCGAGCTTGCCGCCCGCCTCGAGCTTCTGCACCATCTCGGTCGCCTTGGCCTTCAGCTTGGTGGCGATCTGGTCCTGCCGCCAGCGCGCCTCGACCTGATCGCGGACTTCGTCGAGATTGCGGTCGCGCGAGGGCGTGATGGCGAGCACGTCATACCAGACATAGCCGTTCTTGAACGAGATCGGGTCGTTGTCGACGCCGACGTCGCTGTTGAAGGCTTGCGAGACCACGTCGAGGCCTTGCGGAATGTTGGCGACGGTCTGCCCGTTCGGTGCGCGGCCGGAGCGATCGACGGCATCGATGGTCACTGCCGTGAGGCCGAGCTTTTGTGCGGCATCGGCGACGCTGGTGCCGGCACCGCGCTCGTCTTCCATCTTGTCGCGGAGCTCACCGACCTTGGTGCGCGCACGCTCGGCTGCGAGCTGGCGCTTCACGTCGGCGGCAAATTTGGCGTAGTCGGCCTCGGCGCCGGGCTCGATCTTGTCGACCTTGACGATGGAGACGCCGAGGCGGCCCTGGATCGGCTGGCTGATCTCGCCCGCGGGCAGCGCGAAGGCAGCATCACCTACAGCAGGCTCGAGTGCGGATTTGGCCACGAGGCCGAGATCGACGTCGGTGGCGCTCAGCCCGCGCTCCTTGCCGAGGTCCTCGAAAGAGAGCCCGCCGGCAAGACGCTCGCGCGCAGCCTGCGCATCGGCGACGTTCGGAAACACGATCTGATGGATCTGGCGCTTCTCCGGCGTGGAGAGCTGGTCCTTGCGCTGATCGAACAGTTTCTTCGCGTCCTCGTCGGAGACGTCGCTCCACTTGGCGATCTCCTCAGGCGAGATCACGGTGAAGACGATCTTGCGGTATTCGGGCGCGCGGAACTGGACCTTGTGATCCTCGAAATAGGCGGCGAGCGCCTCGGGCGAGGGCGCGTCGATAGTGCCGGCCTGCGCCGTATCAAGCCTGACGAACTCGATCGAGCGCTGCTCGTTCTGGAAGCGCGTCGCCACGTCGAGCATGGTCTTTGACGGCTCGAGGCCGGCGCCGATCGTGCCGGTGATCTGGCGGCGCAGCGCCACCTTGCGTTGCTCGGCGACGTAACGCTGCTCCGTGTAGCCGAAATTGCGGATCAGGCCCTGGAAGCGGTTCGCATCGAACTTGCCATCGACGCCCTTGAAGTTCGGGTCGTTCATGATGAGCTGGCGGATCTGCTCGTCGGACTGGCCGAGCCCGAGCTGGCGCGCGTTCTCGTCGAGGGCGGCTTCCGCAATCGTTTGCTGCAGCACCTGCCGGTCAAGGCCGAACGCCCGCGCCTGGTCGGGGGTGAGCGGGCGGCCGAACTGGCGGCCGATCTGCTGCAGGCGATCGGTATAGATCTGGCGGAACTCGTTCAGCGAAATCTCGGTGTGGCCGACCTTGGCGACCGTCGACTGGCCGAAGCCCCGGAAGATGTCGGCAATGCCCCAAATACCGAAGCTGATGATCAACACGCCCATCACGACGGCCATGATGGTCTTGCCGACCCAGTTTGATGAGGCCTTGCGCATTCCTCGAAGCATTTGGTCCAACTTGTTTGGCAGGAGGGGAACGGGAGCGCGTCTTAATGCAGATTCCGCAAAAGCGCGTCACCAAATTGATATGGCATCATAAAGTGGCGGCTTTCCCCCCGCAACCTCAGGTCAGGCCGCCTCTCGGAGCTGCGGTTAAGAGCGTCTGGTCTCTGGAACTGCCGCGATAGCTCTGCTAGCGCATGGATAAACCTCATTCCGCTGGAAATTGACATGACCATCCGCCCCCTGATCGCCGGCAACTGGAAAATGAACGGCCTGAAGGCCCAGGCCGCCGAATTCGACGCCATGCTCAATGGCGCGGCAGATGTGGCCGGCAAGGCCGATCTGCTGGTCTGCCCGCCGGCGACCCTGATTGCCGCCTTTGCGGACAAGGCGCGGGGCAAGAAGGTCGCGGTCGGGGCCCAGGATTGCCATCCCAAGGCCTCTGGCGCCCATACCGGCGATATCGCGGCCGAAATGCTGGTCGACGCGGGCGCGACCGCCATCATCGTCGGCCATTCCGAGCGCCGAGCCGATCACGGCGAGGGCGATGCGTTGATCCGGCAGAAGGCGGAAGCCGCTTGGCGGGCCGGCGCGGTCGCCATCGTCTGTATCGGCGAGACGCAGGCTCAGCGGGACGCCGGTCAGACCCTGGATATCGTTCGCGGCCAGCTCGATGGCTCGCTCCCGGACGGCTCCACGGCCGCCAACGTGGTCGTCGCCTATGAGCCGGTCTGGGCAATCGGCACCGGCCTCACCCCCACCGCCAAGGATGTCGAGCAGATTCATGGCTTTATCCGGGAAAACCTAACTTCCCGGTTCAAGGCCGATGGGGCGAAGATGCGAATCCTCTACGGCGGCTCGGTCAAGCCGTCGAACGCGGCCGAACTGATGGCGGTGCAGAACGTCAATGGCGCGCTGGTCGGTGGCGCCAGCCTGAAAGCGGCTGATTTCCTTGCGATTGCCAAGGGCTGCCCCTAGCTAAGGGTAAAGCTCCGGAGGCGGTTGATCGGGGGTGGCAATGCCCCGTCCGATCGTGTAACACCGCGCAACTTCAGGAAAACCCGCGAAGCGCGATCGGCCGCCGTCAGGCGCCGCCCGCTTGTGACGGAAGGATCGCATGCAGACCGTTGTCATCGTCATCCACCTCATGATCGTTGCCGTCATGATCGGCGCCGTCCTGCTTCAGAAGTCGGAAGGCGGCGGCCTCGGCATGGGCGGAGGCGCGGGCTTCATGTCGAGCCGCGGCACCGCGAATCTCCTGTCGCGCACCACCGCGATCCTCGCGGCTGGCTTCTTCCTGACCAGCCTGTTCCTGTCCTGGTACGCGGGCTACAACCGCGCGCCGTCCTCGATCATCGGCCAGCCCGCGTCGCAGACCCAGCCGGCCGGCGGTGCCAACCCGATCACCGCGCCGACGTCGGGCGGTATTCTGGACACGCTGAAGAAGGCGGACGAGCAGCAGCAGGCTCCGGCAGCGCCGAGCGGCCCGCAGGTGCCTCGCTCGCAATAGTGCAGGGGGGCCATGCAGGACGGTGGCTAGCGTCCTGCATCAACAATCCCCATCAAGGCTCTGTCACCACTCTTGGTTTTGGTTCACCCACAGGCCCACAGATTATTTGGGGCTGAATACGAATCGCTTTGGCGAATCGGGTTCGAGGGATTAGAGGTTAGGTCCCATGGCGCGGTACATATTCATCACCGGCGGCGTGGTTTCTTCGCTCGGCAAGGGTTTGGCTTCAGCGGCACTCGGTGCCCTGCTGCAGGCCCGGGGCTACAAGGTCCGCCTCCGCAAGCTCGACCCTTATCTCAACCTCGATCCCGGAACGATGTCGCCGTATCAGCACGGCGAAGTGTTCGTGACCGATGACGGCGCGGAGACCGATCTCGATCTCGGTCACTACGAGCGCTTCACCGGACGTCCTGCAACCAAGCAGGACAACATCACGACGGGGCGTATCTATCAGGACATCATCACGAAGGAACGCCGCGGCGACTATCTTGGCGCGACCATCCAGGTGGTCCCGCACGTCACCAACGCGATCAAGGAATTCGTTCTCTCCGGCAATGACGATTACGACTTCGTGCTGGTCGAGATCGGCGGCACCGTCGGCGACATCGAAGGCCTGCCGTTCTTCGAGGCGATCCGCCAGCTCAAGAACGAGCTTCCGCGCGACCACGCCGTCTATATCCACCTCACGCTGCTGCCGTACATTCCGAGCGCTGGTGAGCTGAAGACCAAGCCGACGCAGCACTCGGTGAAGGAGCTGCGCTCGATCGGCATTCAGCCGGATATCCTGCTCTGCCGTACCGATCGCGAGATCCCGAAGGAAGAACGGCGCAAGCTCGGCCTGTTCTGCAACGTGCGCGAGAGCGCCGTGATCGAGGCGCGCGACGTCGACAACATCTACGCGGTGCCCGAGGCCTATCACAACGCCGGCCTCGACGACGAAGTGCTCGCCGCCTTCGGCATCGGCTCGCGGATTCCGCCGGTACTGCAGAGCTGGCAGAAGATCAACGAGCGCGTTCGCAATCCCGAAGGCAACGTCACCATTGCCATCGTCGGCAAGTACACCGGCATGAAGGATGCGTACAAGTCGCTGATCGAGGCGCTCTCGCACGGCGGCATCGCCAACAAGGTGAAGGTCAATCTCGACTGGATCGAGAGCGAGATCTTCGAGAAGGAAGACCCCGCGCCGTTCCTCGAGCACGTCAACGGCATCCTGGTGCCCGGCGGCTTCGGCCAGCGCGGTGCGGAAGGCAAGATCAAGGCGGCGCAGTTCGCGCGCGAACGCAACGTGCCGTATTTCGGCATCTGCTTCGGCATGCAGATGGCCGTCATCGAAGCCGCGCGAAACCTCGTCGGCATCGAGGAGGCCAATTCGACCGAGTTCGGCCCGACCAAGGAGCCGCTGGTTGGCCTCATGACGGAATGGTTGCGCGGCAACGAGCTCGAGAAGCGCTCGAAGGCCGGCGACCTCGGCGGCACGATGCGCCTTGGCGCGTATCCCGCTGCGCTCAACCGCGGCAGCCGCGTCTCGGAGGTTTATGGCGGTGCGACCGAGATTTCGGAGCGCCATCGTCATCGCTACGAGGTCAACACCGCCTACAAGGATCGCCTCGAGCAGCACGGCCTGAAGTTCTCCGGCCTTTCGCCCGACGGCGTGCTGCCTGAAATCGTTGAGTACGAGGATCACCCCTGGTTCATCGGCGTCCAGTTCCACCCCGAACTGAAGTCGCGGCCGTTCGAGCCGCACCCGCTGTTCGCCTCGTTCATCGCGGCGGCGGCAAAGCAGAGCCGGCTGGTGTAACCGACGCTACTGTTCGCGCGGTGGCCTACGCGGCTGCGATATCCATCCTGCGACAGAAGCAGGATGCCTTGATCGGAACCTCCGCTCGCGCCTGAGCGAGATCGAGGCGCTGTTTGATCAGCGGCGTCTCGGCCTTGTCACCACGCCGCACGAGGCATTCGTGCAATCCGTGAAGCGACCAGAGATTGTCGGGATGCTGGCAGGCCCGGCTTAGCTTGCCGTCGAGGCCGAGGTCGGAACGGTAGACTGCTTCGGCTTCGTCGATCCGGCCTTGCTCCAGAAGCAGCGCGCCGAGCGCGTGGCGCGGTGGCTGCATCCATCCCCAGGGTTCGTCATAGGGCAGGGCATCGCTCAGCGCGACCGACCTGCGCAGCTCGGCGAACGCAATGTCGTAGTTGCCCTTGCGGTATTCCAGCTCGCCATTCAGCATCGCTTCGGCGACGGCGAGCAGGTTCACGAGCTTGTTGTTGTGCACCAGCCGGCTCTCCGGCACGCGAATCTTCGCCTGCGCGAACAACGCTTTTTCAGTTTCGGCCTCAGTGACGTGACCGAGCGCTGAATGAGCCACCGCCTTGGCGTAGTGGATCATGGCCGTCACCGAGCAGTAGAGCTCGCGGTCCTCCGGCAGCCTTTGTGCAATGATGTCGTTCCATTTGCCGAAGCGCACGAGAACGTGCTGCTTCATCGTCAAATAGCCTTCCAGGAAATCCGCCATCGGCGGCGACTGAATCCGCAGCACCGCTTCAGGCACGGTCGCGATGAGTTCGTCGGCTGCCGCGATGGCGGGACCGTATTGGCCGAGGAACATCGCGCCGTAGATGGCGAAGTGGAAGTTGTGAATGACATAGATGAGGTAGACCCCCGGATCGTCCGAATAAGCGAGAAACCTTCGATCCGTCGCCAGCGCCTTCTGATTATAGAGCAGGACATCGTTATACTGTCCGCACAGCACATCGAGATGTGTCGGCATGTGGATCAGATGTCCGCTGTCGGGCATGATCGCGCGCAGTCGGTCACCGGCCCGCATCGCGCGCTCCGGGAAAGGCGACATCTCCATGAGATGGACGTAGAGATGCAGCAGCCCGGGGTGATCCCAGGCAGCTGGCATCTTGTCGAAGGCCTGCTCAAGAACTGCCCTGCATTCCTCGGTGCCGGCACCCGCCGCGGGTTTTCCAGAGGCAAGGTCCCACATCAGCCACGGCGTCTCGTCCATGATCGCCTCGGCGAGGATGGCTCGGACATCGAGATCGCCGGGGTGCGCAGCGAAGACCTTGCGCATCTCTTGCGTGAAAGCCTTGTCCCATGGCGCCATGTCCTCAACTGCCTCACGCTGGGGATAGCGCGCAGGCAAGGCGCGGATCAGCGCCTGCTCGATCGGGCTCGCTTTATCTGCATGCGCAAGCGCGTCCTGCATCGCGTTGTAAGACGCTGCGAGCGCGAGTTGGCGGCCGTGCGCGTCATAGCGAGCCCAGGGCAGATTGTAGTTCGGGCCCGCGGCGTAACTGATGCCCCAATGCGCCATCGCGCAGTTTCCGTCGTGCTCCAGCGCTTTGCGAAAACACTTGATCGCTTCGCCGTGGTTGAATCCGAACACCCAGTTGAGCCCGCGGTCGAACCAGAGCTGGGCATCAGGCGAGGACGTGGTGATTTTGCGGCTGTACGGTCCGAGATCAAAATAGGTCATTGTCTCTGCCTCCTTTGATCGCTTCGGTCGCGTCACCCCGCGCGTCAGCAGCGGATGACGCAACAAGATCGTGCCGCGACACTATCAAGAACAGCGGCCGAACGCCATTGAGCCCAGGTTTGACATTGCCTGTCATTGCGCGCCGCGAGCTCGCCTGCAGCGAGCCATGCGCGAAACGCCGCCGGGGGCGGCCGTGCAGGGCTCAAGACAGTCCCTTGGCTGATCGCTATAACCGCCGGACCTGTTCAGGGAGGAAGCAAGAATGATCTATGAAATGCGCATCTATCGCTGCGTACCCGGCCGCCTGCCGGCGCTGTTGAAGCGGTTCGAGACGGTGACTTTGAAGCTGTGGGAGAAGCACGGCATCAAGCAGGCGGGGTTCTTCACCACGCTGATTGGCGAATCCAATCAGGAGCTGACCTATTTCCTGGCCTGGGACTCACTTGCCGATCGCGAAGCGAAGTGGCCTAAGTTCATGGCCGACCCGGACTGGATGAAGGCACGCGCCGAGAGCGAGGCGGACGGTCAGATCGTCGGCAACATCGTCAGCCAGCTGCTGACGCCGACCGCATTCTCCTCCGTCAAGTAACCTCTGCGGCATGGGTTGCGACGGGAACCCCTCGCGCAACCCTGATATTCTGAGCGCCTGGGCCGATTGGGGTTGATCGGCCCCTCATCACCGCTATGGTCGCGGCGAAACGAGGGATATTGGCCTTGAGCTCTTCATCTACAGCGGCGCCGGTCGTCAGCGTCGGCACGGTCAAATTCGGCAATGATCTGCCGATCTCGATCATTGCAGGACCGTGCCAGCTCGAAAGCCGTCAGCATGCGCTGGAAGTGGCCACCGCGCTGAAGGAGATCGCCACGCGGCTGAAGATCGGCCTCGTCTACAAGACCTCGTTCGACAAGGCCAATCGCACCAGCGTATCAGCGGCGCGTGGGCTTGGCCTGGCGCAGTCGCTGCCGATCTTCGCCGAGATCCGCTCCTCGGTCGGTCTGCCGGTGCTGACTGACGTGCATGACGCCGCGCAATGCGCCGAGGTGGCGCAAGCCGTGGACGTCCTGCAGATCCCGGCCTTCCTGTGTCGCCAGACCGACCTGCTGCTGGCTGCGGCTGCGACCGGCAAGGTCATCAACGTCAAGAAGGGGCAGTTTCTTGCGCCCTGGGACATGACGAACGTCGTGACCAAGATCACCGGTGCCAACAATCCCAACGTGCTCGTTACCGAGCGCGGCGCGTCCTTTGGCTACAACACGCTTGTTTCCGACATGCGCGCGCTGCCGATCCTGGCGCGCACGACCGGCGCGCCCGTGATCTTCGACGCCACCCATTCGGTGCAGCAGCCGGGCGGGAAGGGCGCTTCCTCCGGCGGCGAGCGCGAATTCGTTCCGGTGCTGGCACGCGCGGCCGTGGCCGTAGGTGTCGCTGGCGTGTTCATTGAAACGCATCCCGATCCTGATCGCGCGCCTTCCGACGGTCCGAACATGGTGCCGCTGCGCGAGTTCGAAGGACTGATCCGCACGCTGATGGCGTTCGACGCGGTGACGAAAAGCATATCGCGCTGATGTCCCAGCCTGCGACCGGGGCGCCGTCCGACCAGAAGTTTCCGCCAGCGATCAACATCATCGCGCTTGCGAGTTTCTCGGCGGCGTTGTCGACGCGCGCGCTCGATCCCGTCCTGCCGCATGTTGCGGAAGATTTTTCGATCAGCATCACGACGGCCGCCAGCATCGCGGCCGGCTATGCCCTGATCTACGCGCTCGTCCAGCCGGTGATCGGCGCGGCGGCCGATCTGTTCGGCAAGGCGCGTCTGATGACGATGTGCCTGGCGCTGCTCGGCGTCGCCTGCATTCTCGGCGCGGTCGCAACCACGTTCTCCGGTCTGTTTGCGAGCCGCATCCTCGCGGGCATCGCCTCCGGCGGTGTGTTTCCGGTTGCTCTCGGCCTGACCGCTGATCTCGTTGCACCCGCCAAACGGCAGATCGCAATCGGGCGCACGCTGGCGGGTTCGATGACCGGCAATCTGTTAGGTGCGACCGCCTCCGGCATTATCGGCGAACTGATCGGCTGGCGCGGCGTGCTCATGATCCTCGGCGCGCTCGGTCTGATCGCGGCCGTGGCTGTCGCCGCAGGCTTTCGCGGTGCTGCGCTGACGGCGGCGCCGAAAAGCGACCTGAAGGCTTTGCGGCAGGGCTATCGCACCATCTTCGCCAACCCCAACACGCGCTATTGCTACTCGGCGGTGTTCGTCGAGGGCTGCTGTGTGTTCGGGCTGTTCCCATTCATCGCCGCGCTGTTGTTCGATCTCGGCGAGAAGTCGCCGTCGATCGCAGGCATTGTGATCGCCGGGTTTGCGATCGGCGGATTGTTCTACACGTTCACGGTCTCGCGCTTCCTGCCGTGGCTCGGCGTCAAGGGCATGATGATCGCGGGCGCGGGGCTCGTCGCGTTGCAGCTCGGCGTGCTCGCCTTCGGTCCGCAATGGAAGGTGCAATTCGTCAGCATGCTGGCGATGGGCTGGGGCTTCTACATGATCCATGGCTGCCTGCAGGTGTTCGCCAGCGAGCTGTCGATCGGGGCGCGCGCGACCGCGATGTCGCTGCATTCGTTCTTCTTCTTCATGGGGCAGACCGTCGGCCCGATTGCCTATGGGCTCGGACTGCAGCATGGCGGCAAGGTGCCGACGCTGTTTGCGGGCGCCGCGATCATGGTGATGCTGGGCCTCGTCTGCGCCCGGATGCTCAAGCCGCGAGCACCGTCCGACGCGCGCGCCTGATGCAAGTATCCCGCTACCGATTACCGTAGTTTCCCGTGGAGGAACGGTAGCCAAATCCCTTCAATCTTAAATCAAATCTCACTGTTGGATCCGTAGATTGCCGGCAAACCGCTAGCCGGCGGCAACATCTGTGGATCAGTCGATGCAAAAACAGCGTTCGGTCGCCCGCATTCTCGGGGCGGTGGTTGGGTCTCTCGGTCTCATCCTTGTCGTCATCTGCGCCTACGCGCTCAAGCTCGCGGTGACCCGCTATTCGGACAGCAACCGCATCGTCTCGCTCACGATCGCGAGCCGCGACCTCACCAACACGCTGGTGATCTTCCGCCTGGAGCGCGGCGACACGCTGAGCTATCTGGCCTCGGCCGCTCCGGCGCCCGACAGCGTCATGAGCAGCCTCTCCGAGCAGAAAGGCACCGTGCAGAAGAATTACGCGCAGGCCCTGCAGAGCCTGGCTTCGGTCGATGCGCCCGGCCTGACCGAGAAGCTCGACAAGCTTCGCGGTCTCTGGGCGCAGCTCGAGGAGCTCCGGCCGCGTTCGACCACTGCACTGAAGCAGGAGAAGACGGCGCGTGATGCGAACCTGCAGCCGAGCTGGGCCAAGACCAGCGACGCCTTCATGGATGCCATCGGCGACGTCACCACCCATGTCGACAATGCGATGACGTTGATCGATCCCATCGTCGATCGCCTTTTAATCGCGAAGCAGGCCTCGTGGCAGGCCCGCGCCAATGCCGGCCAGACCATTCTGGTCCAGTTCTCCTCGATCCTCGCCAACAAGACCTGGACCGCGGCCGACGGCGTTGCCTTCGCCGATCTGCGCGGTCGCATCCAGCAATCCTGGCTGGTGGTGCGCGATCTCAGCCCGAACGTGGCGTCGCCCGAACTGCTGCAGGCGATCCGGACCGCCGAGCCTGAAATCTCCGGCGCGCTCAGCGACGAGCGCAATGCGATTGCGACCAAGCTGCTCGCGGGCGAACCTGCCGGCGTCGCCGGCATCGACTATCGCGATCGTCAGCTCGTCGGCGCCAACAACGTCGTCATCGTTACCCAGACCGCGCTCGCCAACATGATTGCGCGGGCCGAGGAGGGCGCCTCGCGTGCTCGCGTCAGCCTGATCCTGTTCGGCCTGCTGGTTCCGGCCTCGCTGGCGCTGATGATCGGTGGCCTGCTGCTGATGCGTAACCGCGTCACCCGGCCGCTGACCGCGATCACCGGCGTGATGACGCGCTTTGCCGATCATGATTTCGCCAGCGAAGTCCCGGGCCTCGATCGCAACGACGAGATCGGCCGCATGGCGTCGGCCTTGCAGGTGTTCAAGGAGGCCATGATCAACGCCGAGCGCCTGTCGGGCGATCAGGCGGCCGAGCGCGCCGACAAGGAGAAGCGCGCGAGCGAGCTCTCGGGTCTCGTGCGACAGTTCGAAAGCCGGATCGGCCAGATGGTGCAGACGCTGTCGAGCGCTTCGGGCGAACTGGAGACGACGGCGCGCTCGATGTCGAGCACGGCATCGGAAGCGCAGACCCAGGCCGGCTCGGCCTCGACTCTGGCCGATCAGGTCGGCGGCGGCGTGCAGACCGTTGCGGCCGCGGCCGAGGAGCTCAATGCCTCGATCCGCGAGATCAACCGCCAGGTCGAGCAGGCAAGCCGTGCCACCGAGCATGCGGTCGTCACCGTCAAGGAGACCGACAGCACCATGCGCGCGCTCGCCGACGGCGCTGACCGCATCGGCGAGGTCATTGGCCTCATCACCTCGATCGCGGGCCAGACCAATCTGCTTGCGCTCAACGCGACGATTGAGGCGGCGCGCGCCGGCGAATCCGGCCGCGGCTTCGCGGTCGTGGCAAGCGAGGTGAAGAACCTGGCGTCGCAGACGGCGAAGGCGACTGAAGAGATCAGTGCCCAGATCACCGAGATCCAGGGCGCGACCCAGAAAGCGGTCTCCGCCATCGACGGCATCGTCAAGACCATCGAGGAAGTCTCGAGCATCAACCGGACCATCGCTGCCGCGATCGAGGAGCAGAACAAGGCCACCGCCGAGATCGCCAACACCGTGCAGCACACGGCGGAAGCCACCTCGACCGTGACCCGCAACATCGCAACCGTCTCTTCGGCGGCCAGCGAAACCGGCCGCGCCGCAACCGGCGTGCTGAAGGCGGCGGCTGATTTGTCGAGCCAGTCGACCTCGCTCACCGGCGAGGTAGACAGCTTCATCACCAGGGTCCGCGAAGTGGCGTAAGGCGACAGCCGGGCAGCTGGCTCGGAAGGCCGTCGCAGTGTCCAGGCTGCGGCGGCCTTTGTCGTTTCGCGTCACCGTGCCACAGTCGTCCTCGGTATACATGGCACGCCGATTGCTTTGATTTTGGGCAAATCAAGGTGTGAGACCGTGGACGCCCAACCCAGCCGTTCGCCCAGCGTAGCCAGCGTCCTCCGATCGAGCGGATACCCTACCAAGCCACCGCTGCGGCGTTTCCTGACCGACTGCCACGCGGAATTTCAGGCGGATCATTCCGGCGAGCTCGCCGACTACATCCCCGAGCTGAAGCGCGCCAACCCCGATCATTTCGGTATCGCGCTCGTCACCATCGACGGTCATGTCTACGAGGTCGGCGACAGCGCCGTGCCGTTCACGATCCAGTCGGTCTCCAAGGCCTTCGTTTTCGCACTGGCGCTGGAGATGGTCGGCGAGGAGCGGGTCGCGGCCACCATCGGCGTCGAGCCGAGCGGCGAGGCCTTCAATTCGATCCGGCTCACCAACGACAATCGTCCCTTCAATCCCATGGTCAATGCCGGCGCCATCGCTTGCTCGGGCCTGATCTATGAGGTGGACGGGAAGGGTGCCTTCGAGCGCGTCCGATCCAAACTCAGCCAGTTCGCCGGTCGCGAGCTTGGCGTCGACGAGGCCGTGCATGCCTCGGAAACAGCGACCGGCAATCGCAACCGTGCCATCGCCTGGTTGCTCCGCAATTACGCGGTGCTGCCCGACGATGTCGATGCCGTGCTCGATGTTTATTTCCGCCAATGTGCGATCCTGGTGACTGCGCGCGATCTCGCGGTGATGGCGGCGACGCTCGCCAATCGCGGTATCAATCCAGTGACCGGTGTGCAGGTGATCACGCCGCATATCGTCGCGCGCACGCTGTCGGTGATGACGAGTTCGGGCATGTACGATTATGCCGGCGAATGGACCTATCGCGTCGGTATCCCCGCCAAGAGTGGCGTCGGCGGCGGCATCGTCGCGGCGCTGCCCTCGCAGCTGGGCCTCGGTACTTTCTCGCCGTTGCTCGACAACCACTTCAACAGCGTGCGCGGCCTGAAAGTCTGCGAGGCGCTGTCGGCGCGGTTCGACCTCCACATGCTCAATCGAAACGCCGACGTTCGCACCAGCATCATGGCGGATTACGACGTCTACGGCATCTCCTCGCGCCGCAGCCGCCAGCCGCACGAGCAGCAGATCCTCGACGAGCGTCACAGCGACATCCGTGTGCTGGAATTGGTCGGCGCGATGAATTTCGGGACCATCGACTATGTCACACGACGGCTCACCAGCGAGCCGCCGAACGCGCCGCTTCTGATCATCGATTTCCGCCGCGTCCCCGATATCACCGCGGCCGGTGCGGAGCTGCTCGGCGAGACGCTGACCGCGCTCGGCAATACCGGCGTCACCGCGATCCTGTCGGGCTTCGAGGAGACCTCTGCGGTGTGGCTCGCGATCTCAGCGCGCACAGCGGAGCCGCGCAGGCTGCGTCGCTTCGCGCTGCTGGACGACGCCATTGAATGGGCCGAGGACCAGGTCATCTACCGCTCTGGCGGCTTCACGGATGCGAAGGAGAGTGCGCATCTCGGGGAGCAGGCGCTGCTGGCCGAGCTCGACGAGAGTGAAATCGCGGCCATCGTCAAACTGTCGACGACACGCCATTACACTTCCGGGCAGCGCATCATCGCCGCCGGCGAGCCCGCCAATTCGCTGTTCTTTCTTCAAAGCGGCATGGTCAGCGTCAAGTTGCGGAGCGGCGTGCGGCTCGCGTCTCTCGGACCCGGCATGGAATTCGGCGAGATGGCGATCCTCGAACAGGGCCGCAACGCCGATGTCTTCGCCGACACTTCCGTGACCTGCCTCGAGCTGCCGCTCGACAGCTTTGCGGACTATCGCCGGCTGCACCCGGAGACGTCGCTCAAGATCATGCGCAACCTTGCGACCATCCTGGCCCGGCGGCTGGTGCTTGCCAATGCGAAGGTCGACCTCTTGAGCGCGTACTAGCCGCGCCCGCGATACGGCGCGACGCCTTGCTCCGGCACCCACAGGCCCTTCGGCACGCGACCGGTTTGCCAGAACACGTCGATGGGGATGCCGCCGCGCGGATACCAATAGCCGCCGATGCGCAGCCATTTCGGCTTGATCTCGGAAGCGATGCGTTTGCCGATCATCACGGTGCAATCCTCGTGGAAGGCGCCGTGGTTGCGGAAGCTCGCGATGTAGAGTTTCAGCGATTTCGACTCCAGCAGCCACTGGCCGGGCGCGAAGTCGATCATCAGGTGGGCGAAATCCGGCTGTCCCGTGACCGGGCAGAGCGAGGTGAATTCCGGCACGGTGAAGCGGACCAGATAATCGGTGCCGGCTTGTGGATTCGGTACGCGGTCGAGCTTGGCCTTTTCGGGGGCGTCAGGCCATTCCACGTCACGGCCGAGCTGCAGGCCGGGTGAGGTCTTCGATTTGCTGGGTTTTTTCGACATGAGGCCCTCATAGCCAATCATTCGGCAGCCGTCACCCGGCCTTTTCCGCTTCGATGCATTGCGGTAGAAGCACCCGCGAACTGCCCCCTTTGTTCCCCGAAAAGAGGCCCTCATGACCGCCATCATCGACATCATCGGACGCGAAATCCTCGATAGCCGCGGCAATCCCACCGTCGAGGTCGACGTCGTGCTGGAAGATGGCGCGCTTGGCCGCGCCGCGGTGCCGTCCGGCGCCTCCACCGGTGCCCATGAGGCGGTCGAGCTGCGCGATGGCGACAAGGCCCGCTATCTCGGCAAGGGCGTCACCAAGGCGGTCGGTGCCGTCAATGGCGAGATCTTCGAGGCCCTGAGCGGTCTCGATGTCGAGCAGCAGGCCCAGATCGACCAGATCATGATCGATCTCGACGGCACGCCCAACAAGAGCCGGCTTGGCGCCAATGCCATCCTCGGCGTCTCGCTCGCCTGCGCCAAGGCGGCCGCGAACTCGCTCGACATGCCGCTCTACCGTTACGTCGGCGGCACCTCGGCGCGCCTGTTGCCGGTGCCGATGATGAACATCATCAATGGCGGTGTGCACGCCGACAACCCGATCGACTTCCAGGAGTTCATGATCCTGCCCGTCGGCGCGTCCTCCTTCGCCGAAGGCCTGCGCTACGGCGCGGAAGTGTTCCACACGCTGAAGTCGGAACTGAAGAAGGCCGGCCACAACACCAATGTCGGCGACGAGGGCGGCTTCGCCCCGAACCTGCCGTCGGCGGATGCCGCGCTCGAATTCGTCATGAACGCCATCGGCAAGGCCGGCTACAAGGCGGGCTCGGATATCGTGATCGGCCTCGACTGCGCCTCGACCGAGTTCTTCAAGGACGGCAAGTACGTCTATGAAGGCGAGGGCAAGACCCGCTCGATCTCCGAGCAGGCGAAGTACCTCGCCGACCTCGTCGGCCGCTATCCGATCGTCACGATCGAGGACGGGATGTCGGAAGACGACATGGACGGCTGGAAGGAACTGACCGACCTCATCGGCAAGAAGTGCCAGCTCGTCGGCGACGATCTCTTCGTGACCAACGTCAAGCGCCTCGCCGAAGGCATCAAGACCGGCCGTGCCAACTCGATCCTGATCAAGGTCAACCAGATCGGCACGCTGACCGAGACGCTTGCCGCCGTCGAGATGGCCCATAAGGCCGGCTACACCTCCGTCATGTCGCACCGCTCCGGCGAGACCGAGGATTCCACCATCGCCGACCTCGCGGTCGCCACCAACTGCGGTCAGATCAAGACCGGCTCCCTTGCGCGATCTGATCGGACCGCCAAATACAATCAGCTCCTCCGCATCGAGCAGCAGCTCGGCAAGCAGGCGCTGTACGGCGGCAAGGCGGCACTGAAGGCGCTGGCATAAGCCAGCGCTTCGACAAGGACAGGGGAGGATCGACATGAGCGACGGCAAGACCGGACTGCAACTGCGTTCGCTGATCAAGACGAGCGGTGAACTCGAGATCTCGCTGGTCGACGTGCCGACCCCCGAGCCCGCGGACGACGAGGTCGTCGTCCGCATCGAGGCGGCACCGATCAACCCGTCCGACCTCGGCCTGCTCGTCGGCGCGGCCGACATGAGCACGGCCAAGGCGTCCGGCACCAAGCAGGCGCCCATCATCACTGCGAAGGTGCCTGATGGTGCGATGCGCGCGATGGGCGCGCGGCTCGACCAGTCCCTGCCAGTTGGCAATGAGGGCGCCGGCGTCGTCATCAAGGCCGGCGCGTCGGATGCTGCGAAGGCGCTGATGGGCAAGACGGTCGCGATGATCGGCGGTGCCATGTACGGTCAGTACCGGACCCTGAAGGCGAGGGACTGCCAGCCGCTGCCCGAGGGCACGACGGCAGCCGAAGGCGCATCCTGGTTCGTCAATCCGTTGACCGCGCTCGGCATGACCGAGACGATGCGGCGCGAAGGCCACAAGGCGCTGGTGCACACCGCGGCCGCTTCCAATCTCGGCCAGATGCTGAACAAGATCTGCATCAAGGACGGCATTGGGCTCGTCAACATCGTGCGCAGCCAGGAGCAGGCGGACATCCTGAAGAAGATCGGCGCCAAGCATGTCGTCGATTCCAGCAAGCCGAGCTTCCTCGACGATCTCACCAATGCGCTGGTCGAGACCGGTGCCACCATCGCTTTCGATGCGATTGGCGGCGGCAAGCTTGCCGGCGACATCCTCAACTGCATGGAAATCGCGATCAACAAGACCGCGAAGGAATACAGCCGCTACGGTTCGAGCGTGCACAAGCAGGTCTATGTCTATGGCGCGCTCGATATCCGACCGATCGAACTGCCGCGCGGCTTCGGCATGGCCTGGGGTGTCGGCGGCTGGCTGCTCACTCCGTTCCTGCAGAAGATCGGGCCGGCCGATATCGGCCGCCTGCGTCAGCGCGTGGTAAGCGAACTGAAGACAACCTTCGCCAGCCACTACACCAAGGTGGTGTCGCTGCAGGAGGCGCTCGATCCCGCCAACATCGCGGTGTACGCCAAACGCGCCACCGGCGAAAAATTCCTCATCAACCCAAATAAATAATAGCGACCTGCCACGGCAGGTCAGCCAAAAGACGTCTTGCCTTCTGAGCCAAGCGGGAGATTATTCCGCCGCGTTGAAAGCGGAAAAACCGCAACGCGCGCTCAGAAGGGGACATCTTCATGACCGATCTCAATCGCCGTCATCTGCTCGCGGGCACGGCCGCCATCGGTGTGGCCGCCGTAACTGGCCTCCGGCCGTTCGCCGCCAATGCCGCAGTGCCGCAAACCGGCGCGCAGGCGCCGGGCTTCTACCGCTACAAGGTCGGCAGCTACGAGTGCACCTCGATCAATGACGGTGCCCGCAGCTTCCCGATGCCGGACACGTTCGTGACCAATATCCCGAAGGAGGAGGCGCTGGCCGCCGGCGATGCCGCCTACATGCCAAAGGGCATGGTCACTGTTCCGTTTAATCCGCAGCTCATCAACACCGGCTCCAAGCTCGTGCTGATCGATACCGGCAACGGCGTCGCCAATCTGGAGCCCAGTAAGGGCGCGGTCGGCCGTACCTTGCAAAACCTGCAGGCTGCCGGCGTCGACCCGAAGAGCATCGACATCGTGCTGCTGTCGCATCTGCATCCTGACCACACCAACGGCATCCGTCTGGCCGACGGCGGCCTAGCGTTTCCGAATGCCGAGATCATGGTGCCGGTGAAGGATTGGGAGTTCTGGGAGAGCGACGAGAACGCGGCCAAGGCTCCGAACGAGATGACGAAGAACTACTTCGCCAACGTGAAGAAGACCTTTGCGGGCTTGGAGTCCAAGGTGACGAAGTACGAGTGGGGTAAGGAAGTCGCGCCGGGCATCACCTCGATTGCAACCCCCGGCCATACGCCCGGTCACACCTCGTTCGCGGTCGCCTCGGGCGACAAGAAGGTGCTGATCCAGTCCGACGTCACCAACATTCCGGAGTTCTTCCTGCGCAATCCGGACTGGCATGTGGCGTTCGACAACGATCCTGCGTTGGCGCAGGAGACCCGCCACAAGTTCCTGGACATGGCGGCGGCAGAGAAGGCGACCGTGGTCGGCTTCCACTTCACGTTCCCCTCGGTCGGCCATGTCGAGAAGGACGGCGCGAAATATCGCCTGATCCCGTCGGCGTGGAATCCGACGATCTGATCCGTTTTCAGATTTGCACGAAAGATCGGGCCGCCGCTTGGCGGCCCGATTGTTTTGGGCGAGCATCTGCTTTCGAGAAACTCAGCGTTTCCAAATCGGACTGGTTCATGCACTTGCATCCATTGGGCCAGATCGCTTAAGTGCCGCCCGGCACTTCCCCCTCGAGGGTTCAAGAACAAACCAAGGATAATCTGATGGCCTACAACATCGTCGTGATCGCCGGCAGCCTGCGCAAGGACAGCTTCTCGCTGAAGATCGCCAATGCGCTCGCCAAGCTCGCACCTGGCTCTCTCAAGCTCGAGGTCATCACGCCCGCCGGCATCTCGTTCTTCAACCAGGACCTCGAGGGCGCGCCGCCCGCCGACTGGCTGGCCTTCCGCGAAAAGCTGCAGAAGTCCGACGGCGTCATCTTCGTGACCCCGGAATACAACCGCGCCATCCCGGGCGTGCTGAAGAACGCCGTCGACGTCGCCTCGCGGCCCTATGGCAAGAGCTCGTTCAACGGCAAGCCGGTCGGTATCGTCTCCAACTCCCCGGGTCCGCAGGGTGGTGTCAGTGCAGCCAAGTCGCTGCAGAACATCCTGCCGGGCATTGCCGGCCCGATCATGCAGCAGCCCGAGACCTATCTGAACGCGGTCGGCGATGCCTTTGATGCCGAGGGTAACCTCGCGAAGGACTCGCTGAAGGGCGTGCTCCAGGCCTATGTCGACGCCTTCGCGGCGCACGTGGCCAAGCACCACGGCTAAGCCCAGCTTTCTCCGTCATGGCCGGGCAGAAGCGCGTCTTCGCGCCAGATGACCCGGCCATCCACGTCTTAGCTCGTGGGGACGAAGAACGTGGATGCCCGGGACAAGCCCGGGCATGACGACGGTTGATGGAGTAATTAGCACTCCCTTAACCAAGCTGGCCCATCTTGCCAAAATGGTTTCCCGCGCGCGTCTCAAATCGGTCCTGACCGGTCTCGCCCTCTATGCGATGGCGGCTGCCATCGTCGGCTATTTCGGGGTCAACGCGTACACCGGCAAGTACGGCCTCAACGCCCGCCAGGAACTCGACCAGGAGATCGTCGCGCTGACCAGCGAGCTTGCCCAGCTCAAGCGCGAGCGTGCTCGTAGCGAGCAGCGCGTCTCGCTGTTGCGCACCGAGAGGATCGATCCTGACATGCTGGACGAGCGGGCCCGGTTCCAGCTCGACTATGCCAATCCGCACGATCTCGTTCGGATGATCCCGCAGAACTAACGCCTTCCGCAGCATTCGAAACGGGCCGCGAAAGCGGCGGCGCCTATTCCGAAGGTCGTAGATCCGCGACCCGTCCGCCGCTTGACGGCGGCGTGGCGAGGCGAGATTGCTTGTGCGGGCGTCACGCTGCCGAAGGTTGACGGAGATCAATCGGCGCGTGCGGGGCTGCGCCTAGATTGCTGTCCGGAGGAAACGGTGATGGATGGGTCAATGCCCCGGCATCACGCGGCTCGTGTCGAAGCCGCTATCGCATCAGGCCAGGCGGCTCGGTCCGCGCTCGTGGCCTCGTGGTGCCGTTCCTCCCGATTGCATCATCTCGATCCCTCAGGCCGTAGCGCGCCGTTGCGGCTGAGCGACGTCGAACTGCGCCGGGCGCGCGAGCGCATCGCTCCGCTGCTTGCTGCCGCGCAGGGCGCCATGGACCGGCTCTATCAGGCGGTCGGTGCTGCCGGCTGCTGTGTACTGCTGGCAGATGGCGAGGGGGTTCCGGTCGACCGCCGTGGCACCCCGGCTGATGATGCGACGTTTGAATCCTGGGGCCTGTGGACCGGCGCGCTCTGGAGCGAGGAACACGAGGGCACCAACGGCATCGGCACTTGCG
This sequence comes from Pseudomonadota bacterium, assembly GCA_023387695.1. Lineage (GTDB taxonomy): Bacteria > Pseudomonadota > Alphaproteobacteria > Rhizobiales > Xanthobacteraceae > Bradyrhizobium. The sequence goes on from JAEWHT010000351.1 coordinate 45,475, forward strand.
TCGTCGAGCAGCGTCCGCTGACGATCGACCGCGACCAGCATTTCTTCACCCGTAACACGCTGCTGAGCTGCACCGCCGTTCCGATCTATGACCACGAGGCGGCGTTTGCCGGGGTGCTCGACGTCTCCTCCTGCCGCGCCGACCGCACCGATGCATTCTCCAATTTGATCGCGCTGGCGGCCAGTGAGGCGGCGAGGCGCATCGAGGCCGATCTGTTTCGCCGCGCTTTCGCTCATGCCCGCATCGTGCTGACACAAGGACCGGACGGCCAGTCCGTCGGCCTCGTCGCGGTCGATGCGGACGACCTCGTGATCGGAGCGACGCGGACCGCTCGCGCTGCGCTCGGGATTGCGCCGGGCAGGGCGTTGCAGCCGGTGCCTGCGGCCGACCTGCTCGGCGGTGAACCCGCGCATGATCAGCTGGCCGGCGGTCAGCGCGCCGTGTTGCAGCGGGCGCTACTCCGCGCCGGCGGCAATGTCTCGGCGGCCGCCAAGGCCCTCGGCGTCAGCCGCGCCACGTTGCATCGGAAGCTGAAACGGTTCGACCTGAAGCACTGACTGTCGCAGAACTGCGACAGGTCCGCTTCTCCATCGCATCCACCCGGGCTGACAGAATCCACCTCCCGCGAGATCGTTGGCGCAAGTCGTGAACACACGACGATTAGCGCAAACATCAACATTGGGAGTGATCAATGAACAAGGTGGAATTCCTCGGCCTCACCCAAAATCCGTTCGCCGAACGCTATGACAATTTCATCGGCGGCAAGTTTGTCGCGCCGGTCTCCGGCAAATATTTCGACAACGCGTCGCCCGTCAACGGCAAGATCGTCTGCAAGATCGCGCGCTCCGACGCGCAGGATGTCGAGGCTGCGCTCGATGCGGCGCATGCCGCCAAGGGCGCATGGGGACGCACCAGCGTTGCCGAGCGTGCTGCCATCCTCAATCGCATCGCCGACCGCATGGAAGAAAATCTCGAGCGCCTCGCGATCGCCGAAACCTGGGACAATGGCAAGCCGATCCGCGAAACCCGCGCCGCCGATCTGCCGCTCGCGATCGATCACTTCCGCTACTTTGCCGGCGTCGTCCGCGCCCAGGAAGGCTCGATCGGCGAGATCGACCACGACACCATCGCCTATCATTTCCATGAGCCGCTTGGCGTGGTCGGCCAGATCATCCCCTGGAACTTCCCGCTGCTGATGGCCTGCTGGAAGCTTGCGCCCGCGCTCGCCGCCGGCAATTGCGTCGTGCTCAAGCCCGCCGAGCAGACGCCGGCCTCGATCATGGTCTGGGCCGAGATCATCGGCGATCTGCTGCCGCCGGGCGTGCTCAACATCGTCAACGGCTTTGGACTTGAGGCCGGCAAGCCGCTTGCATCCAGCCCGCGCATTTCCAAAATCGCTTTCACCGGCGAGACCACGACCGGCCGGCTGATCATGCAATATGCCAGCCAGAACCTCATTCCCGTCACGCTGGAACTCGGCGGCAAGTCGCCGAACATCTTCTTCAACGACGTCACCGCCGAGGACGACGATTTCTTCGACAAGGCGATCGAAGGCTTCGTCATGTTCGCGCTGAACCAGGGCGAGGTTTGCACCTGTCCGAGCCGGGCGCTGGTGCACGCGGACATCTACGACCGCTTCATGGAGCGGGCGCTCAAGCGCGTCGCCGCGATCAAGCAAGGTGATCCGCGCGCGGCCGACACGATGATCGGCGCGCAGGCCTCTGGCGAGCAGCTCGCAAAGATCCTGTCCTATATCGACATCGGCAAGCAGGAAGGCGCTAAGGTGCTCGCCGGCGGCGGACGGGCCGAACTCGGCGGCGATCTCTCGGGTGGTTTCTACGTCCAGCCGACGGTGTTCGAAGGCCACAACAAGATGCGGATCTTCCAGGAGGAGATCTTTGGACCCGTCGTCTCCGTCACGGCGTTCAAGAGTGATGACGAGGCACTCGCGATCGCCAACGACACGCTCTATGGCCTCGGCGCCGGCGTCTGGAGCCGCGACGCCAATCGCTGCTACCGCTTTGGCCGGGCGATCCAGGCCGGCCGGGTCTGGACCAACTGCTACCACGCCTATCCCGCCCACGCCGCGTTTGGCGGCTACAAGCAGTCCGGCGTCGGTCGCGAGACCCACAAGATGATGCTCGATCACTACCAGCAGACCAAGAACCTGCTGGTGAGCTACAGCCCGAAGAAGCTCGGCTTCTTCTGATCCTGAGCGGCAAAGGCACAGGCGGCGCGATTGCGGTGCCGCCTGTGCAGATCGGTGATTGATCACTCCTCCGTCATCCGTCTGTCAGAGACTTGAGACAAGACGACAGCCCGATCGCGCGCGGCGCGATGCCAGGCAAAGACGGAGACGCGGCCATGACGACCAATCCTCAGCAACGGAAGATGCATGTCGGAGCCATGCTGCTCGGCGTGGCCGCTCTGGCGCTGCTTGCGCCGTCGATGTCCTTCGCGCAGACCACGGCGGCCAGCGCAAAGCCCTTTCTGACCGTAGACGGCAAGGCACCGCTGATCCTCGGCCATCGCGGCGTGCCCGGCCTGGTGCCCGAAGAGACCGAGGCGTCCTATGAACTCGCCGCGGCGCTCGGAACCGACGCGCTGGAAGAGGACCTTCACCTCACCAAGGATTGCGTCCTGGTCGCGCGCCACAACCCCTGGCTGGCCGACAACACTGATGTTGCCGACGTGGCGAAGACCAATCCGGAGGTCGCGTCGCGCAAGCGCACGGTGCCCGGCGTGCGCGTCAAGGCGCCGGCCGTCGCTGGCACACCTGCTGACTACCTCGCCGACCTCACCGATCCCGCCGATCCCAAATCGGTGCTGAAGTCATTAATCGTCGACGGTGAAGATCACACCAACGACTGGTCGATCACCGACTTCACCATGGCCGAGCTGAAGCAGTGGATCGGCGGCACGACCTATGATGCGGCCAACGAGCGGCCGAAGATGTTCAACGGCAAATTCCCGGTCATCAGCTTCCAGGACATCCTCGACATCGCCAAGGCGAAGAGCAAGGAAACGGGGCGTCCCATCCTGGTCTATCCCGAAACCAAGAACCCGACCTGGAACAACGCCCAAGCCATCGCAAATGGCTGTGGTGCGCCGGGTAGCCGTCCGCTTGAAGATGCCCTGATCAAGATCATCAAAGACAACGGCCTCAACACCAAGGACGCTCCGATCTTCGTTCAGAGCTTCGAACCCGGCAGCCTGAAATATATGCGCGGCCATGGCCTCGAGACGAGGCAGGTCCAGCTCATCGACGGCAATGGCATCGATTTCAAGACTGGAAAAGTCCTGCTCAACAACATCACCAATTCGCGCCCGTTCGACTGGACGGTTGCGGGTGATGCGCGGCTGTACGATGCGATGCTGACGCCTGCAGGCCTTGCCGAGATCAAGACCTATGCCGACGGCATCGGCCCGTGGAAAGCCTATGTCGTGCCGCTCAAGATCGCGCCGTGGAAGGATGCCAATGCCGATGGCACGCCGCATAAGGGATCGACGCCGGACGCTTCGACGCAGGAGGCGACCAGCCTGATCGCCGACGCGCATAAGCTCGGCCTGTTTGTCCACGTCTTCACGTTCAGGAACGAGAAGAAATATCTGGCCGCCGACTATCACGCCGATCCGGCCCAGGAATATCTCAAATTCTTCCGTCTTGGCGTCGATGGCGTTTTCACCGACTTCACGCACACCGGCGTTGCATCACGCGCGGCGTATTTGCGCGAGCTTGGCTGGTAAAACCCGGCTTACGATTCGGACACGCATCGGAGCTCAGCACCCGAGATATGCGTGTCCGATGTCGCTGCCTCATCTGCATGCAGAGCTGTCGTCGGCGCCGAGCTAATGTTGCCTGATCGGCGCGAAAGGTTTTGCAAAATTTCTGCCACGCTGCAGTGCGGCATAATGAAAATCGTGGCATGCCGCTGCAGTGCTTTCACACGCGATTGAGTTGGGTTAGAGAGGACTTAGATTTCTCTGACCCGGAATTCCCATGGCCGCACCCAAGAAAGCCGCCGCAAGCGCTGAGCAAGACAAGACCAACGGCGGTTCGCCCCCGGAGTTCACGAAGGAGCAGGAGCTGAAGGCGCTCCGCGACATGCTTCTGATCCGGCGGTTCGAGGAAAAGGCTGGCCAGCTCTACGGCATGGGTGCGATTGGCGGCTTCTGCCATCTCTATATCGGCCAGGAGGCCGTGGTGGTCGGTATGCAGATGGCCCTGAAGCAGGGCGATCAGGTCATCACCGGCTATCGCGATCACGGTCACATGCTCGCGACCGGGATGGAAGCCAACGGCGTGATGGCCGAGCTCACGGGACGCCGCGGTGGCTATTCCAAGGGCAAGGGCGGCTCCATGCACATGTTCAGCAAGGAGAAGCACTTTTACGGCGGTCACGGCATCGTCGGTGCGCAGGTCTCGCTCGGCACGGGTCTCGCCTTCGCCAACAATTATCGCAGCAACGGCAATGTCAGCGTCGCTTATTTCGGCGATGGTGCGGCCAACCAGGGCCAGGTCTATGAGAGCTTCAATATGGCGGAGCTCTGGAAATTGCCGGTGATCTACGTCATCGAGAACAACCGCTACGCTATGGGCACTGCGGTCTCGCGCGCTTCGGCGCAGCAGGATTTCTCCAAGCGCGGCGCGTCTTTCAACATTCCGGGCAAGCAGGTGGACGGCATGGACGTTCGCGCCGTCAAGGCGGCGGGCGACGAGGCGGCGGCCTGGTGCCGCGCCGGCAAAGGTCCCTTCATCCTGGAGATGCAGACCTACCGCTATCGCGGCCATTCGATGTCCGACCCTGCAAAATACCGCACGCGCGAGGAAGTCGAGAAGGTTCGCCACGATCAGGATCCGATCGAGCAGGTGCGTAACCGCCTGCTTGCGGCGAAGGTGAGCGAGGCCGACCTCAAGGCGATCGACGCCGAGGTGCGCGACATCGTCAACGCATCCGCCGACTTTGCCCAGCATGATCCCGAGCCGGATGCCGCCGAGCTCTGGACCGACATTTACCGCTAAAACGCGCGCAAGCTTTCTTTGGAGTCGATATGCCAATTCAAGTGCTGATGCCCGCGTTGTCGCCCACGATGGAAAAGGGCAACCTCGCCAAATGGCTGAAAAAAGAGGGTGAGACGATCAAGTCCGGCGACGTGATCGCCGAGATCGAGACCGACAAGGCCACCATGGAGGTCGAGGCGACCGATGAGGGCACGCTCGGCAAGATCCTGATCGCCGAGGGGACCGCCGACGTTGCCGTAAACACCCCGATCGCGACCATCCTCGCCGACGGCGAGACCGCTGCCGATCTCGCGAAGGCGCCTGCACCGGCCGCGAAGGCTGCTGACTCCGCGCCGCCCGCTGCAGCGAAGGCCGAAGCGCCTGCGGCGAAGGCTGCACCGGCACCGCAGGCGGTCGCCGAGCCCGATCCCGAAGTGCCGGCCGGCACCGAAATGATCACCCAGACCATCCGCGAGGCGCTGCGCGACGCGATGGCCGAGGAGATGCGCCGCGACCCCGACGTCTTCGTAATGGGTGAAGAGGTCGCCGAATATCAGGGCGCCTACAAGGTGACTCAGGGCCTGCTGCAGGAGTTCGGCGCCAGGCGCGTGATCGACACCCCGATCACCGAGCATGGCTTTGCCGGTGTCGGCGTCGGCGCCGCCATGACCGGGCTGAAGCCGATCGTCGAGTTCATGACCTTCAACTTCGCCATGCAGGCGATCGACCAGATCATCAACTCCGCGGCCAAGACGCTCTACATGTCTGGCGGCCAGATGGGCTGCTCGATCGTGTTCCGCGGTCCCAACGGCGCGGCTGCGCGCGTTGCCGCCCAGCACAGCCAGGATTACTCGGCCTGGTATTCAAACGTCCCGGGCCTCAAGGTCGTCGCGCCGTTCTCGGCCGCCGACTACAAGGGCCTGCTCAAGGCCGCGATCCGTGATCCCAATCCGGTGATCTTCCTCGAGAACGAGGTTCTCTACGGTCACACCGGCGAGGTGCCGAAGCTCGACGATTTCATCGTTCCCATTGGCAAGGCGCGCATCGTGCGCTCAGGCAGCCATGTCAGCATCATCTCCTGGTCGAACGGCATGACCTACGCTCTGAAGGCTGCCGATGAACTCGCCAAGGAAGGCATCGAGGCCGAGGTGATCGACCTGCGCACGCTGCGCCCGATGGACACCGAGACCATCATCAACTCGGTCAAGAAGACCGGTCGTGCCGTCACGGTGGAAGAGGGCTGGGCGCAGAGCGGCGTGGGCGCCGAAATTGCCGCGCGCATCATGGAGAACGCTTTCGACTATCTGGATGCGCCGGTTGCGCGCGTGTCCGGCAAGGACGTGCCGATGCCTTATGCGGCGAACCTGGAGAAGCTCGCGCTGCCTTCGGCGGCGGAAGTCGTCGAGGCCGCCAAAGCCGTCTGCTACAGGTAGACCATGGCGGGCCCGAAGGAGTAGCCACTGCCGCCCGACGTCATGAGCCGCGACGACGCGGTCGAGATCCTGCGCGTGTTCGTGTTGGATGGCGGGCTGTCGATGGCGTTCCAGCGGGCCTTCGAGGAGCCCGACATGTGGGGCCTGCTGCTGGTCGATCTCGCCCGTCATGCCGCGCGCGCCTATGCGCGTGAGAGCGAATACACTGAAGAGGACGCGCTGAACCGGATCCTCGACATGTTCCAGGCCGAGATCGAGCGTCCGACCGACACCGGCACCACGACGCCGCGCGGGAAGGGACACTGACCGTGGCGATTGAAGCTCACCATTTCGATTTGATGCTGGAGGCAATCCGCGAAGCGGAGGCCTCGATCGCGCAGGGCGGCCTGCCGATCGGCGCCGTGCTGACGCGCGACAACAAGATCATCGCTCGCGGTCACAACAACCGCGTGCAAGAGAACAATCCGATCCTGCACGGCGAGATGAGCTGCCTGCGCGAGGCCGGCGCGATCTCGTTCCACGACACCGTCATGTACACCACGCTGTCGCCATGCTCGATGTGTGCCGGCGCGCTCGGTTTGTTCAAGGTCAAGCTCGTGGTGATCGGGGAATCCGTCACGTTTGAGGGATCCAAGGACATTCTCGACAAGTTCGGGATTCCCTGGATCGACCTTGCCGACGATCGCTCCATCACCATGATGAAGAATTGGCGTTCCATCCCTGCCAATGAGCGCCTCTGGCAAGGCGACATCGGCAACTAAACCTGGTCTGTTCGTCCTCACTTTCGGGGGCGACGTTTTGAGAAGTTCTTCGTGAGGTCAGCATGCCCATCAACATCCTGATGCCCGCTCTTTCGCC
>JAEWHT010000395.1 GCA_023387695.1 Pseudomonadota bacterium
AGAACGGCCACGAGATCGTGTCGTCCTCGCCATTGGTGCCGCGCAACGATCCGACGTTGATGTTCACCAATGCCGGCATGGTGCAGTTCAAGAACGTCTTCACCGGCGTCGAGAAGCGGCCCTATCAGCGCGCCACCACGTCGCAGAAATGCGTGCGCGCCGGCGGCAAGCACAACGACCTCGACAACGTCGGCTACACCGCGCGCCATCTCACCTTCTTCGAGATGCTCGGCAATTTCTCGTTCGGCGACTATTTCAAGGAGCGCGCGATCGAGCTGGCCTGGAAGCTCATCACGAAGGATTTCGGGCTCAAGAAGGACAAGCTGCTCGTCACCGTCTACCACACCGACGACGAGGCGCACGGGCTCTGGAAGAAGATCGCAGGCTTCACCGACGACCGCATCATCCGCATTCCGACCTCGGACAATTTCTGGGCGATGGGCGACACCGGCCCGTGCGGCCCATGCTCGGAAATCTTCATCGATCGCGGCGATCACATTTGGGGCGGACCTCCGGGCTCGCCGGAAGAGGATGGCGACCGCTTCCTCGAGTTCTGGAATCTCGTGTTCATGCAGTACGAGCAGGTGACGAAGGAGGAGCGCGTGGATCTGCCGCGTCCCTCGATCGACACCGGCATGGGCCTCGAGCGCATGGCCTGCATCATGCAGGGCGTCGACAGCGTGTTCGAGACCGATCTGTTCCGTCATCTGATCGACGCGACGTCGTCGGCGCTCGGCAGCGGCCCGAACGAACAGACGGTCGCCTCGTTCCGCGTCATCGCGGACCATTTGCGCTCCTCGGCCTTCCTGGTCGCCGATGGCGTGCTGCCCTCGAACGAGGGCCGCGGCTATGTGCTGCGCCGGATCATGCGCCGCGCGATGCGCCACGCGCAGCTCTTGGGTGCGAAAGAGCCGTTGATGCATCGCCTGGTCTGGGCGCTGGTCCGCGAGATGGGCCAGGCCTATCCGGACCTGATGCGCGCGGAAAATCTGATTGAGGAAACGCTGCGGCTGGAAGAGACCCGCTTCCGCAAGACGCTGGTGCGCGGCCTCGCGATCCTCGATGAGAAGTCGGCCGGCTTGAAGAAGGGCGACATGTTCGACGGCGACGTCGCCTTCACGCTGTACGACACCTATGGCTTTCCGCTGGACCTGACGCAGGACGCGCTGAAGTCGCGCGGCATCGGCGTCGATCAGGCGTCGTTCACCGACGCGATGGAGCGGCAGAAGGCCAAGGCGCGCGAGTCCTGGAAGGGGTCGGGCGAGGCGGCCTCCGAGGCGATCTGGTTCCCGCTGCGCGAGAAGCTGGGTGCGACCGAATTCCTGGGCTACGAGACCGAGAGCGCCGAGGGCGTGGTCTCGGCGCTGGTGAAGGACGGCGCGGAAGTGGCGAGCCTCAAGGCCGGCGACACCGGCGCGCTGCTGCTCAACCAGACGCCGTTCTATGCGGAGTCCGGCGGTCAGGTCGGCGACACCGGCGTGCTGACGGGTGAGGGCGGGATCAAATTCCGCGTCACCGATACGCAGAAGAAGCTTGGCGATTTCTTCGTTCACGTCGGCACGGTGGAGAGCGGCGAGCTGAAGGTCGGCACCGCGCTGCAGCTCGAGGTCGATCATTCCAGGCGCTCCTCGATCCGTGCGCATCACTCCGCGACGCATCTCATTCACGAGGCGCTGCGCCAGGTGCTCGGTGATCACATCGCCCAGCGCGGCTCGATGGTGGCGCCGGATCGCCTGCGTTTCGACTTCGTGCATCCGAAGCCGATCACGGCGGAAGAGCTCGCCCGCGTTGAGGACATCGCCAACGATGTGGTGCTCGAGAATGACGAGGTCTCGACCCGCGTCATGGGCGTCGATGAGGCCCGCGAGGCTGGCGCACGTGCGCTGTTCGGCGAGAAGTATGGCGACGAGGTTCGCGTCGTCTCGATGGGCAAGACCGCGCGCGAGCGCGGCGCCAATGCGCTCGGCTGGTCGGTCGAGCTTTGCGGCGGCACGCATGTGCGGCGCACCGGCGATATCGGCTTGATCACGCTGACCGGCGAGAGCGCGGTGGCGTCGGGCGTGCGCCGTATCGAGGCCTTGACCGGCAATTACGCGCGAAAACACGCCAACGAGACCATGGCGCTGGCGAAGACTGCGGCGAGCGAGCTGCGCACCTCGATCGACGACGTTCCGGCGCGCATCACCGCGCTGATGGAAGAGCGCAAGAAGCTCGAGCGCGAGCTGTCAGACGCCCGCAAGAAGCTCGCGATGGGTGGCGGCGCGGCTGCCGGCGATGGCGCAGCGAGTGGCGTGCGCGAAGTTGGCGGCGTCAAGCTGATGGCGCGCGCGGTTCAGGGCATCGAGATGAAGGATCTCAAGAGCCTCACCGACGATGCCAAGAAGCAGATCGGCTCCGGCGTGGTCGCCATCATCGGCGTCACCGAGGACGGCAAGGCTGGCGTCGTTGTCGGCGTCACCGCAGATCTCACCGCGCGCTTCAACGCTGTGAACCTCGTGCGCGTCGCCTCCGAAGCACTCGGCGGCAAGGGCGGCGGTGGCCGGCCCGATATGGCGCAGGCCGGCGGCCCCGATGGCGCCAAGGCGAGCGACGCGCTAGCTGCGATCGAAAAAGCGATGGGGGCTGCGTAAAAGCAGATGCGCCTCGTTCCGCGAGGAATTGGGCTTCGCGATCCCAACTTAAGGGATCGCCTCTACGAATTGCTGGAGCACGATCCCTTGGCCTACTCGGTCGGATCGCGCTTCATCCAGCTGGTCATCAGCGTCATCGTGCTCGACGTTGCCGCGATGATCCTGGCGTCCGTGCCGGAGCTGGACGCGCGGTTCGGCACGCTGTTCTCAGCGATCAAGATCCTGGCCGTGATCGTGTTCGCGCTGGAATATGCGGCGCGGCTCTGGACGGTTGCGGGCCACACGCCGCGCAAGGGCTCGGCGATCGCCGACCGGCTCGGCTATGCCTTCTCGGCGCTCGGCATCATCGACCTCATGGCGTTCCTGCCCGCCGCGATCGTGCTGATGATGGGCCGGCACGCGACGCTCGCAGCCCTCGGCGTGCTGCCGTTCTTCAAGCTGATACGATATTCGCCGGCGATGCGCTCGTTGCTCGCCGCCGTGCACGCCGAGCGGAGGGCGCTGATCGGCTGCGTCGTCATCCTGATCGGCGCGGTGCTGACGTTCGCCTCGCTGCTCTACGCCATCGAGCGCGACGTGCAGCCGGACAAGCTCGGCACCATTCCGCAGGCGATGTGGTGGGCGATCGTGACGCTCGGCACCGTCGGTTATGGCGACGTCGTGCCGGTGACGGCGCTCGGAAAATTCATCTCGGTGTTCGCCATCATCAGCGGCTTCGCCATGATCGCGCTGCCGGTTGCAATCATTTCCTCCGCGTTCGCGGAAGAGGTGAAGCGGCGCGATTTCGTCGTGACCTGGGGCATGCTGGCGCGCGTGCCGCTGTTCTCTCATCTCTCAGCCTCAGAGATCGCTGACATCATGCGGCTGCTGCGGGCGCGCACCGTCGAGGAGGGTGAAATCCTGGTGCGGCGGGGCGATGCGGCCTCGTCGATGTATTTCATCACCGCCGGCGAAGTCGAGATCGCGCTGCCGAGCCAGCATGTCAGGCTCGGCGATGGCACGTTCTTCGGCGAGATCGCGCTGCTGCACAAGACGAAACGCAGCGGCACTGTGACGGCGACGCGTAAAACACGTCTGCTGGTGCTCGACGCCCAGGATTTTCACGCCCTGATCGCGCGCATGCCGACGCTCGCGGCCCATGTCCACCAGACCGCGAAAGCGCGTCTGGAAGAGACCGGCGATCTCGCCGCAGCCGAGCTCGCGCAAGGAGAGCGCGAGGGCACCGACCGCTGAGCGGTCAGCCCTTCTTCAGGAACACATACTCGGCCGAGTAGGGCGCGCTTCTGAACTCGCCGGCCTTGTCGCAAGGACCCTCGAGCTTGCCGCCATGGGTGTTGATGCGCTGGACGGTGGTCACGGGCGTCAGCACGCCGCTGCCGCGGCGGGAGGCGACGTCCAGCTTTAGCCAGGGGATATCGGCAGCCGTGGCGCCGGGTGCGTTGCCGATGGCTTTGCCCACGACCGCGCTGCCGTCGGCGTGCTCCCAGTTCGGGCCGGCATAGTGGCGGCCGATAGTCTTGCCTTCGGAGAGCAGCGTCGCGATCGGCTCGCGGAACGCCCAGGCGAGCTTGCCGTCGGCGGCCGCTTTGCACTCATAGACCTGCGCGCCCTCGGCGTGGACGCTGAGCACGACGCTCTCACCGGGCGCTGCGATGGCTTCGGGAAGTGTTTCCGCGGCGAAAGCCGGCCCGGCCAAAGTGGCGAGCATCAGCAGGCAAGGGGCAGCAAACTTGGTCGACATGGTCGCATTTCTCCGCAGGAGGGCTCTCAAAAAACAACGGGCCGCGTCCAAGACGCGGCCCGTGATGATGTCTGGCCCAGTCGGGCGAAAATGCGGACGGCTTAGGCCGCCAACGCTTTCGTGAGATTCTCGGCGACCTTGTCGAGGAAGCCGGTGGTCGACAGCCAGCGCTGGTCGGCGCCGACCAGGAGCGCGAGGTCCTTGGTCATGTAGCCTTCCTCGACGGTGTCGACACAGACCTTCTCGAGGGTCAAGGCGAACTTCGCCAGCTGCGGGTTGTTGTCGAGCTTGGCGCGGTGCGACAGGCCACGGGTCCAGGCGAAGATCGACGCGATCGAGTTGGTCGAGGTTTCCTTGCCCTTCTGGTGCTCGCGGTAGTGACGGGTCACCGTGCCGTGGGCGGCTTCCGCTTCGACGGTCTTGCCGTCGGGCGTGAGCAGCACCGAGGTCATCAGGCCGAGCGAGCCGTAGCCCTGCGCGACCGTGTCGGACTGCACGTCGCCGTCGTAGTTCTTACAGGCCCAGACGTAGCCACCCGACCACTTCAGCGCCGAGGCGACCATGTCGTCGATCAGGCGGTGCTCGTAGGTCAGGCCCTTGGCGTCGAACTCCTTCTTGAACTCCTTGTCGAAGATCTCCTGGAAGATGTCCTTGAAGCGGCCGTCATAGACCTTGAGGATCGTGTTCTTGGTCGAGAGATAGACCGGGTAGCCGCGCAGCAGGCCGTAGTTGAAGGAGGCGCGGGCGAAGTCGATGATGGAGTCGTCGAGATTGTACATCTCCATGGCGACGCCGGCGCCCGGAGCCTTGAACACTTCCTTCTCGATCACGGTGCCGTCTTCGCCGACGAACTTCATCGACAGGGTGCCCTTGCCCGGGAACTTGATGTCGGTGGCGCGGTACTGATCGCCGTAGGCGTGGCGGCCGATGATGATCGGCTTGGTCCATCCGGGAACCAGGCGCGGCACGTTCTTGCAGATGATGGGTTCGCGGAAGATGCAGCCGCCGAGGATGTTGCGGATGGTGCCGTTCGGCGACTTCCACATCTGCCTGAGGTTGAACTCCTTCACCCGGGCCTCGTCCGGGGTGATGGTGGCGCACTTCACGCCGACGCCGACCTTCTTGATCGCCTCGGCGGCGTCGATGGTCACCTGATCGTTGGTGTGGTCGCGGTACTCCATGCCCAGGTCGAAATACTGCAGCTCGACATCCAGGAACGGGTTGATCAGCTTGTCCTTGATGTACTGCCAGATGATCCGGGTCATCTCGTCGCCATCGAGCTCGACGACGGGATTGGATACCTTGATTTTTGCCATGATCGGATAAGCCTTCTAGGGAACTGGAGGAAATCTCTCGCGCTATAGCACCGCCCGGGGGCGGGCGGAAGCGGAGCGGTTATGCACTTTCAGCCCATCTTTTCGGCGAGGTCAGCCATTCCGGCGAGGCCGGAATGGCTGCTGCTGAGCGCTTCTAAAAGGCCGCCTGGGTCGCCGTGCCGGCCACGATGTACCAGGTCACGAACAGGCCCGCGATCAGGGCGCCCGGCAGGCTCGATCCGGTCCGGCGCCAGGTGAAGGTCGCGATGACCGCGACGATCGCGAGCAGCGGCACGAACTGGATGGCGACGATGGTCGAGAGCGGCACGAAGCCGGGGTCGGGCAGCGGGTTGAACAGTTTTCCGGTCAGCCAGAGCGTGCCGTATTGCAGCACCAGCAGCACGATGAAGCCAAGCGTGAGCGCCAGGATATTGGTCAGATAGAGCGCAAGCCGCGGTGCCTCCATGGTCGAGAAATTCCGGTGCAGCACATGCAGCGCCACGACGAAAAACGCCGTGAACGGAATCAAATAGATCAGGAAGATGAGAACCTGCTTCGGGTTCATCAACTTCAGCGCGATGATCCAGAAGCGGAAGTCGATCTTGAAGGCGGCATCGGCGAGCCATAGTGCCGCATAGCCGACTGCGACCGAGACGACCGCGATCACGAGCGATTGGCCGACCAGTCCGGTCCGGCTCTTGCGCTTCGGGGCGAAGCTCATCAGCGCCAGCGTGATCAGGCCGTTGATAATGGCCCAGACCAGGATCTGGTTGGTGATGCCCTGCGGCAAGTAGGCCGACGGCGTCACGAAGGTCCCGCCCAGCGCAAAGGCCGGGTAATAGGTCAGCGCCGGGATGAAGGCCGAGAGGATGAGCGCCACGGTCCAGCGCCCGCCGGCGGCAGCGTGATGCGGCGGCATGGTGCCGTCTGGGATAGCGGGCAGGCGGAGGCGCGAGAACATCGGCGCCTCCAGCAGGCCATCGAAGGTGCCGATCAGCAGCGCGACGAAACCGACAAACGCGATCAGCGTGCCGAGTTCTTTCCGGAACCAGATCTGGTCGTCGGCCGGCCGTGGCGTGCCGCCTTGCAGCGTCTTGGCGAACCAGTCGAGGCTGTAGCCGATCGCCTCGTGCGAGATGTGTTCGGCCGGGTGCGTAATCGCCGGCGTGTACAGCACACGAGCGGTGCCGGCCGCGGGGTCGCCATAGACCTTGCCCGGTTCGACCGGTCCCTGCGTGCCGAACATCGCCCACAGCTTGGGGCTCTTGGTGACATCGCGGGCGAGATCGACGCCCCACATCAGCGTGGAGAATTCCTCGTACTGGGCAAACACCAAGGCGGTATTGCGCGGCCAGGAGGTTGTGCCGTCGGCGGCGAAGGGTTTTCCGGTCGAGGAGCCCTCGAGCACCATCGACTTGTAGGCGTCCGGCATCGCGGTGGCCGCGGCCAACACAGTCCATCCGCCCATCGAGTGACCTTCGAGGCCGATATTGGCCTTGTCGACCATGTCGAGGCTGCGGAGGTAAGCGAGACCGTCAGGGCCGCCGAAGCCGTTCGCGAAGGCGGGTGGGTCGCTATAGCCGTGGCCGGTCTGGTCCAGCGCCAGCACGACATAGCCCCGGCGGGCGAATTCAATGGCGAAGCCGTCCTGGGTCTCGCGCGAATTGATGTAGCCGTGGACGGCGAGGATGCCCGGGGCCGGGGTCTGCGCGGTGGCATTGGCGGGGATGTAGAGCAGGGCACTCATGGTGTTGCCCTTGGCGCCCTTGAACCTGACATCCTGGATCCGGATGCCGCCTGAGGTCTGCGTCAGATGGGCGATGAGGCCCCCCACGACGATCAAGACCAGTCCCAGAAGCGCCAATTTCCATCGGCTCAGCATCACCATCCCCCCACTCAATTGTTGCTTCAGCTTCGGCCTTTCGGCTTCGCTTTGGTTGTGGTTGATAGCCATATCCGAAAGCAAAGCGCGCGCAAGCCGGGCGGTAAAATCGTCCCCAATTGACGTGAGATTGCGGGTTCGCGAAACCCGCTAACCCTGTTATCTCGGCTTAAGAAATTGCGCCGCACGGAAGGTGGACCGGCGGCGTGGAAGAAGGCTTGGATGGATGTCTTTAGACAGACGTTCGGACGTGGAACGAGACGAAAGCTGACGCAGAAAGTGGAATGAGATGTCCGGCACCGACAAGACCAAGATTGGGCACGCGCTCGACGGTCCCATCGTGATCCTGGTCGAGCCGCAGCTCGGCGAGAACATCGGCATGGCCGCGCGCGCCATGGGCAACTTTGCCCTGAGCCGCTTGCGCATCGTCAATCCGCGCGACGGCTGGCCGAACATCGCGGCCCAACGCGCCGCCGCCGGCGCCGACCACATTCTGGAAAAGGTCGAACTGTTCGACACTGTTGAGCAGGCGGTCGCCGACCTGGATTTGCTGTTCGCCACCACCGCGCGGCCCCACGACCAGGCCAAGCCTGTGGTCGGGCCGGAGGCGGCAGCAGCCGAGATTTCCGGGCACGTCGCGACCGGCGGCAAGGCCGGCATCCTGTTCGGCCGCGAGCGCTGGGGCCTGACCAACGAAGAGGTCGGGCTCTCCAACCGCATCATCACCTTTCCGGTCAATCCGGGCTTTGCCTCGCTCAACCTCGCCCAGGCCGTGTTGCTGGTCGGCTATGAATGGTTCAAGCGCGCGACGTCGGGCGAACTGCCGCACGGCATGCCGGAACGTTCCGAGCGCGCCTCGCAGCACCAGATGCAGGCCTTCTTCGACAACCTCATCCGCGAGCTCGATCGCGTCGAATTCCTGCGGCCGGCCGAGAAGCGCGACACCATGCTGGTCAACCTGCGCAACATCTTCTCCAGGATGGAGCCGACCAAGCAGGACATGCACACGCTCCACGGCGTGGTGATGGCAATTGCCGAGGGCCGCAAGGGTCCGGCCAAGGGCGGCGTGCTCGACGGCGAGCAGGCGACGCGCCTGCGCGCGCTCTTGGCGGAGCACGGGCAGGGCGGCGGCGTGCCGGACAGCGGCTCGACGGTACGTGGGCTGGCGCGCCTGCTTCGTCGCAACCCGACCGATGCCGAACGTTTGCTGTGGCAGGCGCTGACGCGTGACCGCCGCTTCGCGGGCCAGTTCAAGCGCCAGACCCCAGTCGGCCGCCACATCCCGGATTTCGTTTCGTTCCCGCACCGGATCGCGGTCGAGCTGGTGAACCCGGGCGAGGGTGAGACGATCGCGGCCGACCGCGCATCGCGACGGAGTTGGCTGGAAGCGCGGGACTATCGCGTGCTAGAGATCCGGGCCGCCGATGTCGAGCGGGATATCGAGGTGGAGCTGGCGGCTCTGTTTTCCATGATGTCCCTCACCTGAAGCGTCACGACTTATCCACCACGACTCACGTCACGTCGCCGAGACTGTTTCGAATTGAAGCTCAGTGGATTTCGAGGCTAAGATTGTTTCGTTTGGCCGCTTCACTCATCAGTTGTGGGGGTGCTTATGCCTTTTCGCAAGAAGGGCTTGACGCAGGCAGACGCGACAGCGGCCGCGCGGCAGCGCGAAGCCGAGATTTTGCGAGACGAGCGCATTGTCGTTGCCACTGGGCGCGGAAGACCCACAACGGGCCCATGGATCGGCCTTGGGCTGTCAGGAGGCGGCATTCGCTCGGCGACGTTTTGTCTGGGGGCAATGCAGAGATTCGCCCACAGCGGATTGCTCCGGCATTTCGACTATATATCGAGCGTATCCGGCGGCGGCTATGCGGCCTCAGCGGTGCAGTGGAAATGGCACGACGATCCAACGACCGACGCCGATACCAGATTTCCTTATGGCCAGGAGCAAGCGCAATCTCTTGCGACTGAAAACGAGAACCTGAAGTATCTGCGTTGGCATGCGAGCTATCTTGCACCCGGTGGTGGCATCTCGGTCTGGTCGGGAGTCGCGGTTTTGCTTCGTACGCTGTTGATCAGCGTTTTTTTCTGGCTGCCGCTCGCGACCGCCCTCATGCTCGCAGTCTTTGTGTTCACCGGTTCTCATGCCTTTTATCAATCATACGAGGCCACAGGGGAGCTGACGGTCCCATCGCTGAAAGCCATGACCCTCTCGTTGCCGTGGATCGGTTGGTCCGTTCCCTCGTTTGCTGGTGTCTTCATCTTTGCAATTGCCTTGCTTCTGGTGATTGCTCTGGCTGGGACGATCTTCCTTGCGATCATTTCCATCCTGATTCCACCCGAAACCACTGAAAATCGGCGTGACCGCATCATTTGGGCCTGGCGGTGTGCTGCGGCCGGATTCCTCGGGCTCCTGATGTTTTACGTCACGCCCAGGTATTTCGGAGCTCGGTTCGATCGAGAGACTCTCGATCCCGTCACGTCGGCGTTATTGATCGCCACGACCGGATTCGGTCTGTTTGGTGCATGTGCGATCGTCGTCGGTATTCTGCAGTTTTCAGGAATACTGGAGTTTGGTGTCAACTACGCGATGCGACGCAAATACGAGTTGGCAGCAACAGTATGGTTTCCGACTCTGATCGCGTGCCTCACGCTGGGGTCTCTTCCCTTCGTGTTTGACGCGATAGTGGAATCTTTTCAGAGCTATCCAACTGGGGGAAAGGCGCTCATCGGAACGCTGACCGTCGCCAGCGGATTTCTCTCCGGCCTCTATGGTCACTTCGTGCAAGCACAACGGCTCGCGCCTTCTCTTGCGGCACGCGTCGCCGCCACGTTGGCGGCGGCGGCATTTTTATATTTGTTGCTCCTGATCTCCTATGCTGGTGCGAGATTCTTGATCCAGCCGGAATTCTTCATGATGGACCAGCCTCGTGCACAAGCACTCGTGCAAGGGCAGCATTATCGCGAGCTATTCGGCGCAATTCTGGTGTTTTCGATAGCCTTTGGATGGCTGAGCAACGTCAATTACCTGGGCTTGCACCGCTTCTATCGCGATCGCCTCATGGAAGCCTTCATGCCGACAAACGAACAAAAGGCGGCCCAAGCGCCGAACTACACCGACGCCGACCGGTTGGCACTGGCGGCAATTTGGCCGCCCAAGCAAACCGCGTCGCTTCCTTATCCGCTGTTCAATACCAACGTCGTTCTGATCAACGATCCTGACCAGACAACTGCACTTCGCGGAGGCGACAGTTTTCTTGTGAGTCCCTGCTTCATTGGGAGTTTTGCAACGGGATGGCTCCCTACATCGTTGCACGACAAGCGGCATGGCCCAATGACGCTGGCGTCGGCCATGGCGGCCTCGGGCGCAGCCGCCAATGCTAACGCGGGCTACATCGGGACCGGCATCACCCGCGATCGGTTGATCTCGATCGTCATGATGCTCTTCAATCTCCGTCTCGGCCTTTGGATCGGTGCTGCCAGTGCAACTTCAGGGAGGCCGAACTATTTTTCGCCGGGCCTCAAATATGGCGTGTTTCGATCCGGCTACCAGCGCGACAGCACGTTTGTTGAACTGACAGATGGTGGGCATTTTGACAATCTTGGCGCCTATGAGCTCATCCGAAGGCGTTGCGACGTGATCATCGTGCTGGACTCGGAGGAGGACCCATCAACAGCAATGTCAGCGCTCGCGTCGGTTTGCCAAAGGGTGCGCGAAGACTTCGGCGTCGTCGTCAAGATCGACGCAGAGGCGGATGCCATAGCGCCCGCGGGGGACATGGGCTATCCGGCGGGTGCAAAGTTTGCCAAGAAATCCTACTTTGCCGCCTCAATCGATTATCCTGCCGAACAACGCGCCGGCATCGAGAGCGAAGCCAAGACTGGAACGTTTGTTTATTTGAAATCGGGAATGATCAAGCAGCTCAGTTTTTCCACCAAGGGCTACAAGGCCAAGTTTCCAGAATTTCCAAACCAATCGACTGTGGACCAGTTTTTCGATGCGGCCCAGTTTGAGGCCTATCGAGATCTGGGCTGGTCTAGCGTCGAGGTGATGACGAATGCATTTGGATTGGATGCCGCGACGAATGCAGAAGACTTCGTTCGGAGGGTGATGGGCGCGCCGCCTTTTGCTGCTCCAGCTTCGAGCGCTACCACTGGAGCATATGTCGCGTAGCCGTTGCCTCGAGCAATCATCTCAGCGCAACTTCGAAGCATTCGCGATCTCGCGATCGTTCAGGGCTCACCGCCAGTTGTCGGGCCGAGCCGGAATTCCTTAACCCTGCCGAAGTCGTAGCCAATCAATTTCCTGCGGTCGAGATCGTTGATTCGGATCACTTGCGTGGCGCCTCGCACGTCGAGCGTCACGGGGATGCAGGCGATGCCGGCCGTTGTCTGATACGGCTTGATCTCAACGCGGCGTTCCCGCAAATTTTCCCTTGTGGCAGAAGCCGGAGCGACAATCAGCGAGGCGACCCAGCGCAAGCCCCCGGAGGTCGCTTGCGAGAAGGCCCCGCTTATGCCGTGGTCGACGATGTCAGGCACAAACGAAAACTGCGAGCGATTATTTCGCGCTTCGAAGCCTCCATCATAGCGCTTCTTATCATCTGTTCGTCGGCATTTTTGGTCACGTGACGCATAGTCGGTTGCGTCGTAACCGGTATGAAAACGTTTCAGATTGTCGAGGTTGGAAATGCCCCCGTCGAGGCGCTCCAGGACTTCGCCGTGATCGTAACCGAGATCGTGGTACGCTTGATAGGCAACTGCAGAGACGCTGTTCAAATAGGGTCGGCGGCTTCCACAGCTCGAACCGGCTGCAGATCGTCGCATCAAGACGCGACCGTAGTCCGGCCGATCGGAGTCAAGTTGTGGTCCAAGCCTCGCTGTCTTTACGACGATTGCTCCAGCCCGGTCGTCGCCGGCGGTCTTGACGACGAAATAGAGAGTTGTCGACTTCCGTAGCGGCCCCTCGTATTCAATCGTGGAGCTGACGGCAATCATCGTTCGCGCCTGATTATCGAACGTGTACAGCGTTTGATCTTCAAGTGCGGCCGCTGTGATGGGACAAACGTAGGTCGGGTTTGGCCGAGCAGAACTGCAGCCGATCACAACAAATCCGGGCAGACTGATAGCGTAGAGCAGAGAGGCTGTAGCAGCACGCATCAGACACTCCTATCGTCAAAATACCACATTCAACAAGCTGGGTATGTCCAACGGCGACCGCGGGCGCATCGAACTGCTTGGGTCGAAAGCGAGACTAAAAATCCTCGTCTGACGCCGCGTCTGCGCACAGATTAGCACAGGTTGCGGGGCTTAAAAATACCCGATTTGGATGTGGGCGGCGGGTTGCCGGGCATCTGCTTCCGTCCGTTGTGGGTCATCGCGCCCGAGTTGCTCGTCGCGATCCACTGCGATCCACGTCGTCTTCGCCACGGCGAGCTCGTCTTTGCGGAAGCTAGAGCGGCAGATTACGCCTGCGATTAATCCGCTCTACAAATCGGAAGTTCGCGGTCACTTCCCGGGCTGGTCGAGGAAGACGTAGAGCGCGGCCGACCGCGCATCGCGACGGAGTTGGCTCGAGGCGCGGGACTATCGCGTGATCGATATTCGCGCCGCGGATGTGGAGCGGGATCTGGAGGCCGAGCTGGTGCGGCTGCAGGCGATGGTGGAGCAGGCGACGTAGGTTCCGTCGCGCAAGGTCTCGCAGGGCGGGCAAAGCGAAGTTACCCACCGTGTCGATCAAGTCGTGGGTACGGCGCCGCGCGCCTTTGCCCACCCTACGAATTTGTATCAAGCCGCGCTTGCGACCGGGCCTTTCGACCCGCTCTGCTGGAGGCGACGCATCGCGGCGAGGTTGGTCTCGACCGAGGCCAAACGGCAACGTGCCTTGCCGCCCGACTTCGCCTCGTAAAGGGCCGCGTCTGCGACCGCGAGCAAATCGTCCACTTGTGAACCATGCTCGGGTGACAACGCAATGCCAACGCTCGTCCCGATGACGACGCGGGTTTCGCCGTCCAACTGATAGGGCGCCGCGATCTCTCCGACGATGCGTTGTCCCAAGGCCATGGCCTGCTCGGCGGTGAGGCCGTCGACCAGCGCGACGAATTCGTCACCACCCATCCGTGCAATGGCCGAGCCTTCCGGCACCGCCTTAAGCAATCGTTCGGCGACACCCTCCAGGACCTTGTCTCCGGCGGCATGTCCGAACGTGTCATTGATCGGCTTGAATCCGTCGAGATCGGAGAAGAACAGGGCAAAGGGGCGGTCATCACGGCAGGATTCCGTGAGCCGGCTCTCCAGCGCGTGGAGCAATCCGGCCCGGTTCAGCAGCCCTGTCAGTGCGTCATGGTGCGCGCGGCGGCTGTGTTCGCGCTCGGCCTGCATGGTCGTGATCAGCATCCTGTTGAGCCGGAAGGCTGCGCCCGCCATGGCCGCGAGATACATCGGGACCTGATAGATCATGATGTAGAGCATCGGCTCGCCGAGAAAGGGGATGTAGAGGACGACGGGACCGAGGCTGATCAGGATCATCATTCCGGCAAATCGTGGCGCGCCGAAATTGCGGAAGCAGATGCCGCCCACCATGGCCGCCGTGGACATCGAAACCAGCATGGCGGCGAGCCAGTCGCCGCTCGCGATGGTCGCCACCGCGCCGAGCCCGAGGCTCAAGCTCCAGGCCATCGAGAACAATAGATGCAGATCGGTCGGGGTGGGCCGGTGCAGCCGGATCGCCCGATGTGCCGCGGCCAGGATGGCGACGCGAGCGACGCAGATCAGGAGTTCAAGCAGGAACCAGGCGGCGAACAGGCTGGTTTGCTCACGATATGCGACGATGGCCGCTATCGCGACGGAATTGATGGCGCCGCCAGCAAAGATCGGGAGCGCACCAAAGAGCTGGGCGATGAGAGCGGCGCGAATGTCGGCCGGCACGTCGGGGCCGACGTCGGTCAACCACTGCATCACGCGCCAGCGTGGCAAGCTATATCGTCCGCCGTTGGACTGCATTCCAGAGCATCCCCTTCTCTTGAGGATGACCAAAGACGATGGTGTCCTAAAACCGTCCTTACAGGTCTCGTCCGATCGTAAGCCGTGCTTGACGGACGGTAAATTCGATGAAGGTTCGCCGCCGGACCGAGTGCCCGGCTCGCGATCATAGCGTCGCCAGTTCCCGGGCCGCGGAAGCTAGAGGGCGGATTACGCCTTCGGCTAATCCGCCCTACAAATCGGAAGTTCGCGTTCGCTTCCCGGGTTTGTCTCCAATTGTCCGATGCTCAGCGCGGTCGCGGTTTCAGATCTGAGCCTGACCACCGTCGACGAACAGTTCGACGCCGTTGACGAAGCTCGACTCGTCGGAGGCGAGGAACAGCACGGCCTTGGCGATCTCTTCGGGCTGGCCGACGCGACCGGCCGGGATCAGTCCGGCGAGATAAGCCTTGGTGCCTTCGGCCTGTTCACCGGCGCCGAACAGATGGTTCAGGCCGGGCGTTTCGGTGACGCCGGGGCTGACGGCGTTGACGCGGATGTGCCGATCCTTGAGGTCGAGGATCCAGCTGCGCGCGAAGTTGCGCACCGCCGCCTTGGTCGCGGAATAGACGCTGAAGGCCGGCGTTCCCGAGACGCTGGTCGTCGACGCGTTCAGGACAATGGAGGCGCCGTCGCGCAGCAATGGCAGCGCCTTCTGGACGGTGAACAGGACGCCCTTCACGTTGGTGTCGAACGTGCGCTGATAGTGTTCTTCCGTGATCGTACCGAGCGGCGCGAGCTCGCCGCCGCCAGCGTTGGCGAAGATCGCGTCGATCTGCTGATGCTTCTGCTGAACGGCGTCGTAGAGGCGGTCGATGTCGGCAAGGTTGGCCATGTCGCCTCGCACGCCGGTCACACGGCCGCCGATTGCCTTCACCGCCGCGTCCAGCGCGTCCTGGCGCCGGCCAGTGATGAACACCGACGCGCCCTCGGCCGCAAAGGCCTTTGCGGTCGCAAGCCCGATGCCGCTCGTACCGCCGGTCACCACCACGACCTTGTTGTTGAACCTGTCAGTCATCGTCCGTCTCCTTTGAAAGCATCTGGCGAAGCGCCGTTGCCCCTCGTAGATGCCTATGGAACGATAGTGCCAACAGACGGCAAATGTGGCACACAGCGTTCTACTGGAGGAACGATGAGGGCAGATTTGAACGACTTCGCCTATTTCGCCGAGGTGGTTG
>JAEWHT010000401.1 GCA_023387695.1 Pseudomonadota bacterium
CCATGATGCCGATCGACATCCAGACGACGCAGCCGACCAGCATGAGCTGGCCGGTGGGATGGGTCCACAGCAGGGATATGTAGCCGGGCGTCGTGAGATAGACGAGGAACATCACGATCGGCGGCAGCGAGCCAATGATGCCGGCCGAGGCCTTGGCTTCCATCGACATCGCCTGGATCTTTTCCTTCATCTTCTTGCGGTCGCGCAGCACCTTGGAGAGGTTGCCCAGCGCTTCGGACAGGTTGCCGCCCGACTTCTGCTGGATCGACACAACGATGCCGAAGAAATTCGCCTCCGGCAGCGGCATGCGATCGTAGAGCCGCGAGCAGGCCTCGCCGAGCGGCATACCGATCGCCTGCGTTTCGATGATGGCGAGAAACTCGCTGCGCAGCGGCTCCGGCGCGTCGGCCGCGACGACCTTGATGGATTCGAACAACGGCAGGCCGGCCTTGATGCCGCGGACAATAACGTCGACGGCGTCGGGCAGCGCTTTCAGGAATTGGTTCTCGCGGCGCTTCTTCAGGAAACTCAGAGCCCACCGCGGCAGGCCGAAGCCACCGGCAAAGGCGAGACCGGCAGCCCCGAGCAGGCCGCCGCCGCCGAACAGCGCGCCGAAAAAGAACACGCCCGCCACGACGGCGGACACGATCCAGAATTTCTGCGTCGTCCAGTCGAGCCCGGCTTGCGATATGCGGATGTTGAGCGGGACGCTCTTCTCCTGCGCGCGTCGCGCCTCGAGATCCTTGAGCGAGGTCTCGACCTGTTCACGGCGCGATCGTTGGCTCTTTTCAGCCTGCTTGGCTGCGGGCGCGGCGGCGCTCGCGATCGAGGCGCGGCGGTTCTCGGCCTTCCGTTCGCCCGACAGCATCGGATAGACGAAGACCCAGGCGATGCCACCGACGGCGGCGGTCGCGAGGAAGGCGAGGGAGAGGGCCTGAGTGTTCATGATTGCGCGGACCTGCTCACGTCTTCGGTGCCTTTTCCGCGGCGTCGAGGGCCGCGGCAAGACGCTTCTCTTCGCCGTAATAGCGGGCGCGTTCCCAGAACTTCGGACGGCCGATGCCGGTTGAGCGGTGCTGGCCGATGATCTTGCCGTTGGCGTCCTCGCCGACCAGGTCGTAGAGGAAGATGTCCTGGGTGATGATGGTGTCGCCTTCCATGCCCATCACCTCGGTGATGTGGGTGATGCGGCGCGAGCCGTCGCGAAGGCGCGCCGCCTGGACGATGACGTCGATCGAGGCGCAGATCATCTCGCGGATGGTGCGCGAGGGCAGCGAGAAGCCGCCCATCGTGATCATGGATTCGCAGCGCGACAGCGCTTCGCGGGGATTGTTGGCGTGCAACGTTCCCATCGAGCCGTCGTGGCCGGTGTTCATGGCCTGGAGGAGGTCGAAGGCCTCCGGGCCGCGGACTTCGCCGACGATGATGCGTTCAGGACGCATACGAAGGCAGTTGCGCACCAGTTCGCGCATTGTGACCTGGCCTTCGCCTTCGATGTTCGGCGGGCGGGTTTCGAGCCGGACCACGTGGGGCTGCTGCAGCTGAAGTTCGGCCGCGTCCTCGCAGGTGATGACGCGCTCGTCGTGCTCGATATAGTTGGTCAGACAGTTGAGCAGCGTGGTCTTGCCCGAGCCGGTACCGCCAGAGATCAGCACGTTGCAGCGGACGCGCCCGATGATCTGCAGGATCTCGGCGCCCTCGGGCGAAATCGCACCGAACTTGACCAGCTGATCGAGCGTCAGCTTGTCCTTTTTGAACTTACGAATGGTGAGCGCTGGGCCGTCGATCGCGAGCGGCGGCACGATGGCGTTGACGCGGGAGCCGTCGGCGAGGCGGGCGTCGCAGATCGGCGAGGATTCGTCGACACGTCGGCCAACCTGGCTGACGATGCGTTGGCAGATGTTGAGGAGCTGCTGGTTGTCGCGGAAGCGGATTCCGGTTCGCTGGATCTTGCCGCTGACTTCGATGAAGACCGTGCCGGCGCCGTTGACCATGATGTCGGCGATGTCGTCGCGGGCGAGCAGCGGCTCGAGCGGACCATAGCCGAGCACGTCATTGCAGATATCGTCGAGCAGCTCTTCCTGCTCGGCGATCGACATCACGATGTTCTTGATCGCGATGATCTCGTTGACGATGTCGCGGATTTCTTCGCGCGCGGACTCGGAATCGAGCTTCGCAAGCTGCGCGAGGTCGATGGCCTCGATCAGCGCGCCGAAGATGGTTGCCTTGACCTCGTAGTAATTGTCCGAGCGGCGGCTTTCCATGGCCGGCGGTGGCCGGGAGGGCGCCAGCGGCGGGGAGGAGACGGCCGGCGGGGGCGGCGCGCGCGACACCGTCGGCGCCGGAGCCGGGGCAGGCTCTGGCGACACGGCGCCGGGCTTGGGAGCCCGAAAGTCGGTGTCTGTTCCGCTACGCTTACCGAACACTTAACAACTCCATGCGGCGGCTTATTTTCCCCGCAACTTCTCAATCAGCGGTGAAAGCAAGGACGACTTTTGTTTCTTCGTCTCGCTCCGGCCGGTCAGGCGCTGGGCGATCTGGAGGAACATCTCGATCGATTTGTGGTTGGCGGAGATCTCCGCGATCATCTGGCCGTTATTGGCGGCCGCGCCGAAGATCTGGGGCTCGAACGGGATCGAGACGACCGGCTGGCTCTCGATTGCCTTGGCGAATTCGGCGGCCGCGATCTCCGGTCGCTTGGGAACGCCGACCTGGTTCAGGCAGTACAGCGGCGGGCGGTCGTTGGGGCGCGAGGCCTTCAGTAGATCGAACAGGTTCTTGGTGTTGCGCAGGTTGGCGAGATCCGGCGCCGCCACGATCAGGATGTCGTCGGCACCGATCAGGGCGCGCTTGGTCCAGCCCGACCATTGATGCGGGATGTCGAGTACGATGCAGGGCATGGTCGAGCGCAACGTGTCGAACACCGCGTCGAAGGCGTCGGTGCCGAAATCATAGACCCGGTCGAGCGTCGCCGGTGCCGCCAGCAGGCTGAGATGGTCCGTGCATTTCGACAGCAGGCGGTCGATGAAGGCGGTATCGACGCGATCCGGCGAGAACACGGCGTCCGCGATGCCCTGCGGCGGGTCCTGGTTGTAATCGAGTCCGGCGGTCCCGAAGGCGAGATCGAGATCGGCGACCACCGCGTCCATCGCGAGGTCGCGCGCAATCGCCCAGGCGACGTTGTGGGAGATGGTCGAAGCGCCGACGCCACCCTTGGCGCCGACCACGGCTATGATACGGCCGACCGCTTTTGCTTCCGGCGCCGAGAACAGATTGCAGATCGAGCGCACGACGTCGATCGGACCAACCGGCGCGAGCACATAGTCGCTGACGCCGCGGCGGACCAGCTCGCGATACAGCATGACGTCGTTGATGCGGCCGATCACGACCACGCGGGTACCGGCGTCGCAGACCGTGGCGAGCTGGTCGAGCCCGTTCAACAGATCGTTGCGGGCGTCGCTCTCGAGCACGATCACGTTCGGCGTCGGGGCCGAGCGATAGGCTTCGATGGCAGCCGCCATGCCGCCCATCTGGATCTTCAGATGCGCCTTGCCGAGTCGGCGATCCTCGCCGGCCGATTGGACAGCGGCCGCGGTCTCCACGGTTTCGCAGAAGGCCTGGACCGAGACACGCGGCGCGGGCGCAATATGCTCTTCGACCGGCGGCTGCAGAGCCTCCGGCTGCTCTTCCTGAGTCTGGCGCGCGTAGTTGATCATTTGCCGGTGTCGCTGAGTTTGGCCTTTTCGGCCTCGGGATAGGTCGTCGTCGTCGTGGTGCCCTTGCGGTACTTCTCGAAGGCGGTGATGCGCCGTGCCGTGTAGGACGGAGTCTCAGGCCGCGGCTGTTCGAGGTCCGACGGATTGTCGATCATGGCCGCCATGTTGCGCTGATAGGAGCAGCCGAAATTGTAGTAGTCCTTGTTCTCGAACCAGCTCTTGTTCTTGATCGAGGGGCCGAGATCCTCCGGCCACAGGCCGCACGGGCCCGCCACCGCGGCGATCTTGGAATAGGTGAGCCGGATCGGCGGCAGGAAGCGCTTGTCTTCCGGCTGGTAGGGGCGGGAGATGATGCCGCGCGGGGGAACGCCGGCTGCCGCCAGCATCGCCTGAATTTCGCGCATGGACTCGGCCACCGGACGCGCATTGGGCGTTCCGGACGGCACGTCGATGTGGATAGCGCCGGTGCCTTCGCGCATCCAGGTCGACGCCAGACCCATCACGTCGGCGCGCTGGGCTGCGGTCAAGCCGCCGCGGGCGTGGCCGACGAAGACGACGATGGAGCGGTTCTGTTCTTCGATCGCGATCGGATGCCGCTGCTTGTAGTCGTCGGGAATGGTACCGGTGGCCGCAACCTCGTCGTGCTGGCAGCCGCCGAGCGCGAGCGCGATACCGACGAGCACGCCACCGAGGCCGGCGGCGCGGTGGCGGGTCTGGGGTCGTGTTGTGATCATTACTAGGTCCCCGTTCCGCGTCAGTCGGTGATGAAGCCGTAGGTGCCGCGGTAGTTTCTGGCGGGTTCGGTCCGGCCCGGTACGCCATAGATGCGGTTGATGTTGCCGAGCAGCTCAGCCTGCGGATCGGCGGGAGCAGCGAAGCCGTCATCCGGCCGCGACAGGTCCTTCGGAGCGGCGGCGCGCACGATGTAGGGCGTCACGATCACGACGAGCTCGGTCGCGTTGTTGACGAAGTCGCGGCTGCGGAACAGCGAGCCGAGGATCGGCAGCTGCATCAGGCCGGGCAATCCGCTGATCGCCTGCTTGGTCTGCTGCTGGATCAGGCCGGCCATCGCCATCGCACCACCGGAGGGAATCTCGAGCGAGGTCTCGGCGCGGCGGGTCTTGATCGAGGGCACGGTCAGCGAGTTGACCGAGGTCGAGGTGACGGCCTGCGACAGCGTGATCGAATTGTCGTTGGAAAGCTCGGAGACCTCGGTCATCACCCGCAGGCTGATCTTGCCTTCGCTCAGCACCACGGGCGTGAAGTTGAGCGAGATGCCGAACTTCTTGAAGCTGATCTGGGTCGTACAGACGTGGGTGGTGGGATCGCAGGCATAACCTGCCGGCACCGGGAATTCGCCGCCGGCGATGAAGGTCGCGGACTCGCCGGAAATCGCAGTCAGGTTCGGCTCGGCCAGCGTGCGCACCACGCCCGCGGTCTCCATCGCGCGCAGGGTCGCCTGCACCGACGGCGCCGCGCCGAACTTGGTGGTCAGATTGTTGCCGTCGACGAGATTGCGGCCATAGGCGGTGAACGGGTTCGAATTGGTGAAGCTCACCACCGAGGTGCCGTAGTTGAGGTTCGCGGTGAGGTCGATGCCGAGCTGCTTGACGATGTTGCGCGCGACTTCCGCGACCGTCACCTTGAGCATGACCTGGTCGCGGCCGCGCACCACGATCGAGTTCACCACCTTGTCGGCGCCGCCGGCAAGGCGCGCAGCGAGATCGTTGGCCTGCTGCGCCTCGACCGGGTTGGCCGCGGTTCCCGTCAGGATGACGCCGTCGCCGAGGCCGTCGATCTGGATGTCGGAATTGGGCAGGATCTGCTTCAGCGCGGCGCGAGCGCCATTGAGGTCGCGCTTGACCGCAATGTCATAGGCGGCGATCTGCTGTCCGGCGGAATCGAAGAACACGATGTTGGTCTGGCCGACCGAGGCGCCGATGATGTAGGCGCGCTGGGAGGAGCGAACCACCGCATTGGCGATCTTGGGATCAGCGACCAGCACGTCCTTGATGTCGCGCGGCAGGTCGATCACGATCGACTTGCCGACGCCGAGCGAAAGGAAGCGCGCGTTCATCTGGCCGTCGGCCGCAACGGGAGCCGGAGCCGCGGGACGGTAATCCGCTGCAATCACGGGCGTCAGCGCGGGGGTGAGCACCAGCGCGACGGCGGCCGAGAACGACAGGGCGCGAACCATCGAGGTCCGCAGCGTCGTTGGATTTGCCCTGCATTTCATATCGACTGTCCTCATCGTGCCTTCGTCGCCTGGGTCGGGACGCCGTAGCGAATGATCGAAACGCCGTCGCGCTTCTGCGCGGAATCATCGAGCGTGATTTCGCTCGTCTTGACGTCGGCAATGCTGCGCAGCGCCAGCGAGAGCGTTCCGGCCTGGCGAGACGAGGCGAGCGCCTGGGCCTGCGCGGAATTGAGTTCCAGCGTCACGGTCTTGCCGAGCACCGAGTTCTGGCCGTCCTTCTCCTTCGGCGCCTGGTCGATGGCGAGCACGCGGACATTGACCAGAATGACCTCGGTGCTGACGATGTCCTGGGCGCCTGCGCTCTGATCAGGGTTCTTGAGGCGGCGCGTCAGCAGCACGTCGACGCGGTCGTTCGGCAGGATGAAGCCGCCGGCGCCGGTCTCCGGCGAAATTTCGGTCGAGATGGCGCGCATGCCGCTCGGCAGGATCGCGGCCATGAAGCCGGAACCATCGGCCTTCACCAGCTTCTGGTCCCGGATCGGTTCGCCCTGGATGAAGGGGGCGCGTGCGATCGAGCCTGTGACCTGGGTCGCGCCGTCGGGGCGATCGTTACGGCGGATGAAGGTGGAACTGGCGGTCGCAGTCGGCCAGGTCTGCCACTGCACGTCGTCCGGCTTCAGGGTCTGGCCGAGGCCGATGTCATTCTTGGCAACGAGGACGTCGGTGGTGGGAAGCTGCGCGACCGGAGCCGCCGGGGGCGGCGCGGAGTCCGAGCCGCTCGCCAGATACGCGGCGACGCCGCCGGCGCAGATGGCGACCGTCAGGACGACTATGCGTGCCCTATTCATACGCTTCACTTTCCACAGAACGCCGCGACGCTGCCGCCGCCGTAATCGGCAGTTGACCAGCTATTCGTCAAAGCATGGTTAATGAGGCGTATCTAAATCGCCTTAACGCCGGGTATATCCCCGGTCGTTCAGCGCAGTGCGAGGTGAGCGAGGTCGATCGCTTTCACCCATTCGGTCTCGGGGTAGACCATCAATGCGCCCAGCGCGAGCGCGATGCCGTAGGGAATGCCGGTCTGCTTATCGTGCAGCCGCGCGAGCCAGGCCTGGCCGGCAAGCCCGTAAGGTAACGGCCATTGCCGGAACTGGAGCAGCAACAGCGTCAGCGCGCCGCCGAACAGGGAGGCGTAGAGCAGGAAGTCCATCAACTGCGCGAAGCCGAACCAGAGCGCCACAGACGCTGCGACCTTGGCGTCGCCGCCGCCCATCCAGCCCATCGCAAAGCAGGTGAAGGCCACGACGAGGATCAGCGCGCCGGCGCCGACATGGGTCAGCACCACGTAAGGTGCCATGCCACCGGCCAAGGCCAGCACGAAGAAGCCTGCAACCAGCGCCAGTGAGACGCGGTTCGAGATCGTCATCGTGAAGAGATCGCTGGCGGCCGCGAACGCCATCAAGGCCGGGAAGAGCAGGAGGCGCGCGAGGTCGAGGATCATTGGCTGCGTCTTGGGCCTGGGTCTGTTGCCGGATCGGGGCGTCGGCGCATGCTAGCGCGCAGTGCTAAACAAACCGACAACGGCCGCAGCAGTCACGGTACCGGCAAGCGGGTTCCGTCGGCCTCACCACGTGCCGGCGATGCGCATCGCCAGCGTGATCATGGCGAGCAGCAGCGCAAGGCAGACCCAATAGGCCGACGCGTCGATGCGCGCCGTGTCGGCTTTGCTGGCCGCAACCGCGGCATCGGTCGTGTGTTTACGCAACGCCACTGGAACTTGCACCGTCCAAAAAAACAAAGGCCCCGGAGGTCCGGGGCTTTTGCTGTCGTGTGTCCGTCGGCTTACTTCAGCGAGGAGCTGATCGAGCCGAACTTGGTGTTCAGCGTGGTGCCGAGGTTGTTGACGACGGTGATGATGGCCAGCGCGATGCCGGCAGCGATCAGGCCGTATTCGATGGCGGTGGCACCGGATTCATCCTTGGCGAAACGCGCAATCAGGTTCTTCATGAACTAAACTCCAGGTGGGTGTGGTCGCCTCGTTCGGCGCTGCATTGACGCCACGACCATGTGATCCGAGCTCTTTCGGTAGAGTTAATTCAGTCAGTCAAACCTGTGCCTAGCGCGATGCTTTTGGCCAGAGTGAATTTCGACTTAAGGCACTTGTTGCAATTCGTTTCGGTTCCGAACTCGGCGTCAACTTCACCGTCCCTTAAATTTCGCGGAGTAGGGCTAAGTCAGATCAGCAGCCTGGAAGAGAAGCGATGATGTCGAGCCTGCCCATGCAAGTTGCCCTGATGCTCGGCGAGACCATCGAGAAGGTGATCCCGGTCACTTTCGCGCTCGCGGTGGTGTTCACGGTGCTCGAACATTTCTGGGCCTGCAATCCCGGCCCGGCGTGGTGGCGCAAGCGCGAGATCGTGACCGACATTTGCTACTGGTTCTTCGTTCCGGTGTTCGCCCGCACCATGCGGATCGGCCTCCTGATCG
>JAEWHT010000005.1 GCA_023387695.1 Pseudomonadota bacterium
ACCCAGCATTCTCTCACGCCCGCGAAAGCGCAAGAGGCTTATCGGCGGCCCCCTCTCTGGCTTATTTTGCACGACGGAATGGCTCGGTGTGCAAGGCGACGCCTGCACGCAAGATGCGCGTGGGAATCCGGCATGGCATCGCAGGTGATGATGAGCTAGCGTCATCGAAAGCCGCCGGGAGAAGGCCATGAAATCGCCGATCTGCGACATGCTGGGGATTGAGTTCCCGCTGCTCGCCTTCAGCCATTGCCGCGACGTCGTTGCCGCCGTCAGCCGCGCCGGTGGTTTTGGCGTGCTCGGCGCCACCGTGCACACGCCCGACACGCTCGAACGCGAGCTGAAATGGATCGACGATCACATCGACGGCAAGCCTTACGGAATCGACGTGCTGATCCCCGAGAATATCTCCACCGCCGGCGAGAAGGACGTCACCTGGAAAAGCCTGGAGGCGCGCGTACCGCAGGAGCACCGCAAATACACCAGCGACCTCCTGAAGAAGTACGATATCGAACTGACGACCACCAGCGTGTCCGACAATCAGCCGCAGCCGTTCGATGCCGAGACCGCGCTGGAGTTGCTGAAAGTCTCTTTCAACCATCCAATCCGGCTGATCGCGAACGCGCTCGGCGTGCCGCCGAAGGCCATGATCGAGATGGGCAAGAAGCACAATGTGCCGGTCGCAGCGCTCGTCGGCGCCAAGGAGCACGCGCTGCGCCAGGTCGCAGCCGGCGTCGATATCCTCGTGGTGCAGGGCACCGAGGCCGGCGGCCATTGCGGCGAGGTCTCGACCATGGTGCTGGTGCCTGAGGTGATCAAGGCGATCAAGCCGATCCGGGACGTGCCGGTGCTTGCGGCCGGCGGCATCATGACGGGACGGCAGATGGCGGCCTGCATGGCGATGGGCGCGGCCGGCGCCTGGACCGGCTCGGTGTGGCTGGCGACCGTCGAGTCCGAGACTAGCGAGATCTTCCGCGAGAAGATGATCGCGGCGTCATCCCGAGATGCGATCCGCTCGAAGGGGCGCACCGGCAAGCCTGCGCGCCAGCTCCGTTCGGTCTGGACCGATGCCTGGGACCGCGCGCCGGATAGCCCGGGCGCGCTGCCGATGCCGCTGCAGAGCATCATCAGCCGCGACGCCTTCAACTCGATCGATCGGGCTGCTGCGAGCGGCAACGCGAAAGCACGCGACCTCGTCAGTTATTTCGTCGGCCAAGGCGTCGGCCTCATCGACAGCGTGAAGTCGGCGGGCGCCGTGGTGCAGGAGTTCAAGGAAGAGTTTGCCGAAGCCGTCGAGCACATGAATGCGCTGGTGGCGGAGTAGCATCCGCATTGTTGCGAGCGAAGCGAAGCAATCCAGAGTGCCTCTGCGGATACTTTTCTGGATTGCTTCGCTTCGCTCGCAATGACGAACAACTAAGATCGTGAATTGAGGCCATGACCGACAAGACCAACATCCCCGAAGACCGCATCCCCGTCATCGTCGGCATCGGCGAGATCGTCGACCGCCCAAAGGAGATCACAGAGGGCCTCGAGCCGCTCGATCTGCTTGAACAGTCCTTGCGCCGCGCCGAGGCGGACGCCGGTGCGAAGCTGCTTGGCGAAGTACAGTCCCTCGACGTCGTCAATTTCCTGAGCTGGCGCTATCGCGATCCGGAGAAGCTGTTGGCCCAGCGGCTCGGCGTGACACCTGCGCATTGCTATTACGGTCCGGTCGGTGGCGAGAGCCCGATCCGTTACATCCACGAGGCCGCCAAGCGCATCGCGCGCGGCGAATGCACCGTGGCCGCAATCTGCGGCGCCGAGGCGCAATCGACCGCAACCAAGGCCGAGCGCGCCGGTGCCAAGCTGCCATGGACGCCTTTTGCCCATGACGTCGAGGAGCCCAAGCGCGGCGCAGCGTTTCAGAAGCCACTCGCCGTGAAGCTCGGCGTCTTCCGTCCCGTTACGGTCTATCCGTTTTATGAGGCCGCCTCCTCCGCCCATTGGGGGCAGACGCCGCGCGAGGCGATGGCGGAATCCGGCACGCTCTGGTCTCGCTATTCGGAGGCCGCCGCGCAGAATCCGAACGCCTGGCTCAAACGGCGTTATGCGCCGGAGGAGATCACGACACCGACGGCCGACAACCGGCTCATTGCGTGGCCCTACAACAAGCTCATGGTCGCCAACCCCAGCGTCAATATGGGCGGTGCGCTGCTGCTCACCAGCCTTGCCAAGGCGCGTGCACTCGGCATCGCTGAGGACAAGCTGGTCTATCCGCTCGGCGGCGCGTCTGCCGAAGAGCCGCGTGACTATCTGCTGCGCGACCAGTTCTATGAAAGTCATCCACAGAACGCAGTGTTGAAGGCGGTGATGGATCTCGCCGGCGATGACGGCAGGAAGTTCGACGCGATCGAACTCTACAGCTGCTTTCCCTGCGTGCCGAAGATGGCGCGGCGAACGCTGGGCCTTGGCGCCGACGTGCAACCGACCGTGACCGGCGGCCTCACCTTCTTCGGCGCGCCGCTCAACACCTACATGACGCATGCGGCCTGCGCGATGGTGCGGCGTGTGCGCGGAGGCGACAAGCTCGGCCTGCTCTACGGCCAGGGCGGTTTCGTAACCAAGCATCACGCGCTGGTCGTCTCGAAAGCACCACCGCGCGAGGCGCTGGCGCAGGAGACCAGCGTGCAAGGCGAGGCTGACCGCAACAAGCGTGCGGTGCCGGAGTTCGTCGATCAGGCCAGTGGCAAGGGCAAGGTGGAGAGTTTTACCGTGCTCTACGGCCGCGGCGGCGATGTCGAGCATGGCGTGGTGATGCTGCGCACCGAGGATGACCGGCGCACACTGGGTCGCATTCACGCCAGCGATACGGCGACGCTGGCGCACTTGCTCGACATGAACCGCACGCCGGTGGGCACGCTCGGCGAGATCGCGATGGCCGCCGATGGCGTGCCGGAGTGGCGGGTGGCTTAGCTAGCTCTAGTGTCCCGGACGCGGTGCGGCACGTAGTGACGCTCCGCAGAGCCGGGACCCAGCAAGCTACACGGCACAACAATGAAGATGGGCCCCGGCTCAGCAGCGCACCGCTTCGCGCTGCGCTGCGTCCGGGGCACGAGACCTCGTCTCAGCTCTTCGGGGCCTGCTTCTCCGACGCGGTGGCCGGCTTGCTGCCGGCACCAACGACGCGAACGGCATCGCCGTCAGACAGACCATCCGGCGGCGCGGTGATGACGCGGTCGTCGGGCGCAATGCCCGAGGCAAGCTCGATCTCGCGGCCGAGATCGCGAGCGATGGTCACGCTCTTGAACTTCACCTTGTCATCCGCACCGACCGTTGCGACGCGCAAGCCGCTGCCGTTGAAGATCAATGCGCTGGCGGGAATGCTGAGCGGCGCGGAGTCGCGCTGCAGGTTCAGCTTCACGCTGGCATAGCCGCCGGGCATCAGCTCACCGCTCGAATTGTCGAGGCCGAGCTGCATGCGCGTGGTGCCCGAGGCGACATCGACGGCCTGCGAAGAAGCTTCCACCGTGGCCGGGAAAGTCCGGTTCGGATATTCCGGCAGCGAGATGGTCGCCTTGGCGCCGATCTTGATCGCCGGAACGTAGTTCTGGGGCACGCTGACATAAACGCGGAGCTTGGTGATGTCGGAGACCACGAACATCGCCGGGCCCGCGCCGCCGCCCGCATTGATCAGCGCACCGACGTCGGTGTCACGCGAAGTCACCACACCGTCGAATGGGACGGTGATCTTCTTGTAGCCCGCGAGCGCTTCGAGCCGCTCGACATTGGCTTGGCCTGATTTGACCGCCGCGTTCTTGTTGGAGAGATCGGCGGTCCGCTCGTCGATCTCCTGCGCCGAGACGAAGTTGGAGGCGACCAGCGTCTTGCGCCGGTTCAGGGTTGCCTCGGACAATCTGGCGCTGGCCTGCTGGCTGGCAAGGTCGGCACGCGCCTGCAACAGTTGCTGGTCGAGATCAGGCGCCTCGATCTCGGCGATCACCTGCCCTGTCTTGACGCGGGCACCGATGTCGACGCTCCAGCTTTTGAGATAGCCGGAGACTCGCGCAAAGATCGGCGCGCGGTAATAGGCCTCGAGCCGGCCCGGCAGGTCGATGGTTGAGTTGAGGGCCTTTGCGTTGGGCAGGGTCACCGCGACGCTGGAAACGGCCTGATCGTCGGTCCATTCCTTCAGCTTGGAGCCCTGGTCCTCACGGGCCCGGATGCCGGTGCCGACCACGAGACCGGCCGCAATCAGCGCCACCACGCTGAAAATGCCCAGTTTCCGGTGCGATACCGGGGAGCGGGGTTCAGTGGGCGACATGCGGAGTCTCCAATGGGGCGGCGGCTTTGGCGCCTTGTTTCTTGTGTACCATACTGAACACCACGGGAACAAACATCAGCGTGGCGAAAGTTGCAAAGATCAGGCCGCCGATCACGGCGCGGCCAAGTGGCGCATTCTGCTCACCGCCCTCGCCGAGCCCGAGTGCCATCGGCGCCATGCCGATGATCATGGCAAGCGCCGTCATCAGCACCGGGCGGAAGCGGACGAAGCCGGCTTCCAGCGCGGCCGCGATGGGATCGCCCAATTCCTCATAACGCTCGCGCGCAAAAGAGATCACGAGCACGCTGTTGGCGGTGGCAACGCCCATGCACATGATGGCGCCGGTGAGCGCCGGAACCGACAGCGTCGTCTGGGTCGTGAACAGCATCCAGACGATGCCGGCGAGCGCGGCCGGCAGCGCGGTGATGATCACGAACGGATCGGACCAGGACTGGAAGTTCACGACGATCAGGAAGTAGATCAGCACGACCGCTCCTAGCAGGCCGAACAGCAGGCCTGTGAAGGCACTGTTCATGGTCTGCACCTGTCCCAGCAGCACCACGGACGACCCTTTCGGCACATCCTTGGCGGTGTCGGCGATCACCCGGCGGATGTCATTGGAGACCGCGCCGAGATCGCGGCCCGACGTCGTTGCGAATATCTGCACCATCGACTGGATGTCGTATTGCGACACCACGGCGCTCGATACCGAGCGTTTGATATCGGCGATGCCGCCGAGGATCGGCGACTGTGAATTCCCGGCCGCTGTGATCGGCAAGGTCTGCAACGCACTGAGCGAGTCGATCTGGTATTGCGGCGTCTGCATCACGATCGAATAGGATACGCCGTTATCAGGATTGAGATAATAGGTCGGCGCGACCTGCGACGAACCGGCGAGATTGACCACGAGGCTGTTGGTGACGTCGCGCTCGGTCAGGCCGACATATTGCGCGCGGGTGCGGTCGACATCGATGTTGAAGGTCGGATTG
>JAEWHT010000029.1 GCA_023387695.1 Pseudomonadota bacterium
AACCAGTATTTGGCGACGATGCCGGCGTAGCTCGCGGTGCCGCAAGCCGTGATATTGATGCGCTGGATGTCTTTGAAATCGAACGGCAGCTTGACCGGCAACGAGACGCGCTCGGTCGCCATGTCGACATAGCGGGCGAGCGTGTGGCCGACGACTTCCGGCTGCTCGTGGATTTCCTTCGCCATAAAGTGGCGGTAGTTCGCCTTGTCGACCAGCGACGTCGAGGCCGCATGCTTGATCTTGTCGCGCTGGACGGCCTGGCCATCCTTGTCGAAGATCGCAGCACTCTTGTGGGTCAGCACGACCCAGTCGCCGTCTTCGAGATAGCTGATCGTGTCGGTGAACGGGCCGAGCGCGATTGCGTCCGAGCCGAGATACATCTCACCGGCGCCATAGCCGATCGCGAGCGGCGGACCGTTGCGCGCGCCGATCATGAGGTCGTCATCACCAGCAAAGATGAAGCCGAGCGCGAAGGCGCCGCGCAAGCGCGCCAGCGTCAGCTTGACTGCTTCCACCGGCTTGTTGCCGCGCGTCAAGAGATCGTCGACGAGATGCAGCACGATCTCGGTGTCGGTCTCGGTGTGGAACACCGTGCCCTTCTTTTCGAGCTCCTCACGCAATTCGCGGAAATTCTCGATGATACCGTTGTGAACGACGGCGACGCGATCGGTCGCGTGCGGATGGGCGTTGTTGACGGTCGGCTTGCCGTGCGTGGCCCAGCGGGTATGGCCGATGCCGGTGGTACCCTTGAGCGGCTCGGCGTCCAGCCGCTTCTCCAGATTCTTCAGCTTGCCCTCGGCGCGTCGGCGCTCGATCTGCTTGCCTTCAAGCGTGGCGACGCCCGCGGAATCGTAGCCGCGATACTCAAGACGTTTGAGCGAATCCACCAATTGCTCTGCAACCGGCTCGCGCCCGAGAATGCCGACAATCCCGCACATGCGGATCAATATCCCCCAAATCGTCGAAAAATCGCCTAAACGACGCGCTCGGTTTTTAGCGAAGTTCCTAAGGAACCAGATACTCAATAATTATGACTGATTGCGACAGCGTCAGTTGACGACAATCCTTCGACCGCGGCGATGTGGCGGCCTTTAACCGCGCGAATTAACTCGTTGTCAATGAATTTGGCCAACGATTCCCTTTCAAGGGAGTAAGGCCATGAAAGGCTCGTCCGACCGCAAAGGATTGTCGTCGATGTTCGTGCGCGCCAGCGAGACCACGGGCACGCACCTCGCGCATTGGCCGCCGCCGCAGCGTGCCATGGAACGGGGCAAGGAAGCCAAGGCCGTCCTCGTCACGCAATCAGCTGGCGAGCCGGCAAAGCGTGCAAGGCCGCGCGGCTGGCGCCTGACGCGCGCGATGTTCTCGGAAGTCGCCGACGACGATTAGCGCCGTTTACTTCTCGGCCTTTTCCGGCTTCTTGCCGCCCGTCTTCATCTCGCGATAGCGCGCGGCACCACCCTCACGGATGGTTTGCTGGCTACGCTCGAGCGCCATGGCGTCGTCGGGCACGTCGCGCGTGATCACCGAGCCGGAGCCGATATAGGCGCCGTTGCCGATTTTCACGGGAGCAACCAGCGATGAGTTGGTGCCGACAAAGGCGCCCTGCCCGATGATCGTCTTGTGCTTCTTGAAGCCATCATAGTTGCAGGTGATGGTACCGGCGCCGATGTTGGAATTGGCGCCGACGGTGGCATCACCGATGTAGGAGAGATGGTTGACCTTGACGCCGGCCTCCAGCGTCGCAGCCTTGGTCTCCACGAAATTGCCGATCCGCGCGCCGTCGCCGAGTGAGGTGCCGGGCCGGAGCCGCGCATAGGGGCCGATCGACACCTTCTTGCCAAGCTTGGTCTCAACGAGATGCGAGAAGGAATGGATCACGGTGCCATCGGCGATCGACACGCCTGGACCAATCACCACGAACGGCTCGATGGTCACGTCCTTGCCGAACACGGTGTCAGCGGCGAGAAAGACGGTTTCAGGGGCGATCAGCGTCACGCCGGCCTCCATCGCCGCCTTGCGCAGCCGCGCCTGCATCACGGCCTCCGCTTCGGCAAGCTGGGCCTTGGTGTTGATGCCGCGCACTTCGTCCTCGCTCGTCTCGATCACCACGGACTCCCATCCATTGTCGCTGACAACGCCGACCGCATCGGTCAGATAATATTCGCCCTTGGAATTCGCATTGCCGATCTTGTCCAGGATCGCGAGCGCGCGGCGCCCGTCGATCGCCATCACACCGGCATTGCAGAGATCGATCTTCCGCTCGTCCGCGCTGGCGTCGGCATGTTCGCGGATCGCGACAAGGCGGTCGCCCTCGACGATGAAGCGGCCGTAACCGGTGGGATCGGCCGCGCGGAATCCGAGTGCGGCAATCGCGGCGCCCTTCGCGAGCGGCGCCCGCAACCGCGCAAACGTCTCCGCCGAAATCAGCGGTGTATCGCCGAAGGCAATCAGGACATCATCCACGCCGCGCGCAATCGCCTCGCGCGCCGCCAACACGGCATGCGCGGTGCCGAGGCGCTCGGCCTGCACGAAGATGAGCGCGTCGGGACGGATACGCCTGGCCTCGTCAGCGACCGCCTGATGGTCCGGGCCGATCACGACCGCAAGCGCGGTGCCGGTTCCCTGTGGCGCGGCCCGGAGCACATGGGCCAGTAGCGTCTGGGACGCCACGGGATGCAGCACTTTCGGCAGGCTGGATCGCATACGCGTGCCTTCGCCAGCAGCGAGCACGATCGTGAGGCTTGAACGGGAGGTCATCGCAATCCTGTCAAATATGGCCGAATCAATCATCACATCGACGGGCGACAGCGCGATATCGCCTGAGCTGCCTTGCTACCCCCGCAAACGCCCGGAATTCAAGTGCAGGTGGGTTTTCCTGTTAATGTTCTCTGATTGATTCGGGGAAGCCAGACAGGGCTGGGCACTAAACGTTCATGGCAAAGGATTCCGACCCACTGGCGGACGCCTTCGGCGACAAGGAGACCGGCGGGCTGTTCTCCGGACTTTTGGCCGAGGAAAGCACGTTCGATCGCCGAATGCTGTGGCGGCTGGGCTCATGGGGCTTGTGCGCTGTCGGCGCCGTGGTGGTAGCCGTGATGGCCAACCAGGCCCAGCTCGGCTGGCGGCGCGACCAGGTTGCCTCTGCGGATATCGCCCGCCAGTCCGATCGCCTTCAGGTGCTGACCAAGGAAAGTCAGCTCGAGGCCCGCCGCCTCGCCTCCGCCATCGACACGCTGAACACCGATCGCGACCGGCTCTATTCGCGCGTCAGCGTGCTCGAGCAAGGGCTCGATTCGGTCACCGGCGCCATTGCCAAGCAGAGCGCGACATCGCAGCAAGCACCCGCGTCGAAGCCGCAGGATATGCCCGTCGCCACCACGCAGCCCGCTGCACCGGCGCCTGATGTTGCACCGGTCGCCTCGACCGCCGCCTCGCTGGTCGACAAGCCGCGCACGGGCGGCAA
The DNA here is from genome assembly GCA_023387695.1 of Pseudomonadota bacterium. Classification (GTDB taxonomy): domain Bacteria; phylum Pseudomonadota; class Alphaproteobacteria; order Rhizobiales; family Xanthobacteraceae; genus Bradyrhizobium. Next base: position 3,467 of record JAEWHT010000029.1, read on the forward strand.
GGAGTCGAAGGAAGCTTCGAACAAGGACAGCTCGAACAAGGACAGTTCGAAAGAAGCTGCGAAGGATCAATCGAACCCGCCGCCGCAGACTGCGGCTGCGGCATCTCTCATGCCGCAATCTCCGCCCGCGGCGTCTGCGCAACAAGCGCTTCCGCTCGTGGCGTCCAAGTCGCTCATGGCGCCGCCTGATCCCGCGGCGTCGAAGCTGGTTCAACCTGAGACCACCGAGAAGAAGCCTGAGGCGGCACCCGCTCCAACCGAGGTCGCAGCCGTATCGGCGAAGCCTCAAGAGACGACCGAGCCTGAGACACCTGCGATCGCGGTCCAACAGACGCGCTTTGCCATCGACCTCGGCAGTGCAAATTCGGTCGACGGCCTGCGCGCACTCTGGCGCGGCCTCTCCAAATCCAATCCGGAGATCGCCGCACTCCGGCCGATCATCATGATCAAGGAAGGCAGTAACGGCCTCGGCATGCAGCTTCGCCTCGGCGCCGGTCCTCTGGTCAATGCCGCCGCTGCGGCAAAGCTCTGCGCGGGCCTTGCCGAGAGCGAACGCCATTGCGAGACGACCGTGTTCGACGGCCAGCGCCTGTCGATGCGTGGCACCGACAAGGGCCAGGATAAGAACCAGGATAAAACTCAAGACAAGAACCAGGACAAGGGCTCGGAGAAGAATCAGGACTCCGTACCGCAAGCCGAGAGCGCTCCGGCACCTGCGCCGGCCGCCAAACCGGACAAGCATCGCCGCAGCTATTCTTCCAAGCGCTCAAAGCGCGAGGAGCCCGCGCCGGCGCCTGCCGCGCAGCAGGCTCCAGCCAAGCCTGAGACGGCATCGGCGAGTTCGACGATCTCGTCGTTCTTCAGGCGGTAGGCTTTCAGGACATTCGATTGAAGTGCAGGGGCGTCGGCAAGCCGAGCTGCGGCGCTAGAGCATCAAGTGGCTGATCTTGATGAATGCGCAAATAATCATGCCCCACAGCGCAAAATTGATCTGCAATGCCTCAGTCATCGCCGTCCCTGTTCGTGCAGTCGCGTTCTTGAACGACGTGATCTGCTCCTGATCGGATCAGCAAATCACGACCGCGCTTCGAGTCGAATCTGAGGCAGCGTCGACAATTCCGCAATTCCGTATGGCTACGGCCCGTAAGCTTCCGATTGCCGAAAAAGGATGCAGCGGGCCGCGTGGCGACCACGGTGCAAAAATCCGCCCGCGCCTGTTGCTCCCTCAGGCCATCCCGACCATATTGCCCGCATGACAAAAAAGCCGTTTCGCCTCACGCCCTATCAGGTGCAGTTTCTCATCGTCGTCGGTTTCGTCACCGTCGGCTGGGCACTCTATGTGCGCTATCTCGCGGTTGAGTTCTCGACGGTCGCGCTCGCCTGCGATGCCGGTCTGCAGACCATGATCTGCAAAGCGCGTTCGGTGTCGACATCGCTGTTCAAGAATTCGGTGTTCGGCATCGTCGCACTGGTGATCGCGACGCTGAACCTGATGCGGCCGTCGATCGTGCTGCTCACGCTCGGCGTGGTCGCCGCCGGCCTCGGCATCGTGCTCTACAACATCGTACTGGCAGGCCTTGCGATCGGCCTACTCATCCTTGGCTTTGCTCGGCCCGCGCCCGCCACAGCGTGAGCGCGAACAAGAGATAGATCGCGCAGGTCCACATCGCCTGCCAGTTTTCGCGGCCTTCGTTCAGGATCACATAGACCGCCGATAGCGCCAGCAGGCCTGCGAACATCGCCTCCGCGATCGGCCGCACGCCGATCTGCGGACGGTTCAGCATCAACAGCGCGAACGGCACCACCGCCATCGTCAGCGAGGCATAGGGGAAGTCGCGGTAGCGCGGGTCGAACACGAAGCCGAGCGCGGTCTCGGCGGCGATCACCGCCGTCACCGCCAGGGTCAAGCCGAGCACCGCCGAAAGCTTCGACCATTTGCGCCCCTCGCGCGGACCGAGCAGGTCGAGGAAGCTCGGCAGGTTGCGGCCGATGACGAGCGCCTGCGCGCAGAAGATCGGCGAGAGGATACCGGCCAGCAGCAGCGCCCCCCATTGCAGCCAGCCGCCCCAGCCGTAGCTCTCGTAGTACATCTTGTCGGCGGCGATCCCGAGCAGGATGCCGGCCGATGTCGCGGAGATGCCGACGCCCAGCCAGGCCGAGAAGCGCGGCGTCCAGGGCCGGCGGCGCAGGGTGATGCCCGCCACCGCGAACACCAGCACGCTGAGGCCCATACCGGCGCCCATGTACCATTTCCAGAACGGGAAATTGCTGATCGGCTCGCCCGGCGGATATTTCAGCTGGCGCCGCACGGAATCGAGCAAGCCCCAATAGCCGCCGACGGTGCCTTCGAGCCGCCGCTTCCACGGCTGGTCATAGGCCTCGATCAAATTGACGCGAAATTTCTGCGCCTTTGCCAGCGCCAGGATTTCCGAGACCACGCGCGCCTGATTGGTGCGCGACGGCAGCGCGCCCTCGCGCATGCGGCCCTCGCTCGGCCAGCCGGTCTCGCCGATCAGGATCTCCTTGCCAGGGAACGCCACCGCCATCCGCTCGCGGATCGCCTCGACATGGGAGGACGCGAATTTCGCCTTCACCGGCACATCCTCCCAGTAAGGCAGGATGTGAATCGTGACGAAGTCGACGGCCTCGTAGACCTCGCGATTCTTCAGCCAATATTCCCAGACGTCGGCATAGGTGACGGGCACGGTGACTTGGGCCTTCACCGAGCGAATGATCGCGGTGAGATCCTGCGTCGTCATCTCGCCGCGCAGGAGTACTTCGTTGCCGACGACGAGCGCGGAGATGGTGTCGGGGAATTCCTTGGTGAGGCGGACCGCGGTCGCCACCTGCTCGAAGTTCTTGGCGCGGTTGCTGCCGAGCCAGATGCCCTGGATCACCTTCAGCCCGCCGACCTTGGTCGCCACTGATGGCACCTGATCCAGACCGTTCTCGATCGAATAGGTGCGGACGCAGTCGGTGATCTGCTTGAGCTGCCGCAGATCCTGCTCGATCTGGTCGGCCTCGATATGGGTCCACGCATTCAACGGCGTCTGCTCGCCGCGGAACGGCGCGTAGGAGACGCACTGGACCTTGTCATTGGGGTCGATGGGGGCGCGCGCGAGCGTGATCGGCGTGGCCAGCCACCACCACACGGCAGCAATCGCACCCAGGGAGACGAGCAGGAGCGCCAGTGGCGTACGAAGAGAAATCGGTTCCGTCCTCCGCGAAGGGTCCGTCGATTACCTGCTCGCACGCCATCTGCCAAGGGGGTGACGCAGGTGGGCCGCGCCCTCTCCCCGACGAATTGGCCTGCGGCCGTTCGACCGGGGCTTAGGATCGTGACTTTGCTGGACAAAAATCCAAATACAGGCCAATGGATTTCGCGGGACTTTTCCGCCGCATTGGAGACCCATTTGGACGCCATCACGGCGGCGTTCGCGAGGTCCTCCCGCGCGGGCGGACGGCTGAGAAATTGGGGAATACATGCGGCGACGGGTGTTCGAGTTACGAAATGCGGTCCTGCGGCAGTTCGCCGCCACTCTGGCCGTTTCCTCCCTTGTTCTCCTGACCAGCCTCGCTGGCGCCTCCGCCCAGAGCGGCACGCCCACCCCCGACCAGGGTAAGGCCGCCGCCCAGCCCGCCGATGCCGCCAAGGAAGCGACCGCCCAGAACCAGCGCCGGACCGACGAATTCGCCGAAGCCGCCCAGGCCATCAACGGCCCGGCCGGTAACCCCGAATGCGTCTGGCTTGGCCGGCGCGTGGTGCGGCTGATGTGGCGGGATGACCTCGATACCGCGTTCCGCCATCTCGACCTCTACGACCGCTTCGGCTGCCCCGGCGGCCATATCCAGGCTGCCTTCCGCTGCCTGACCCGCTTCGGCGCGCAGATCGACCCCAAGGTCGCCGAGACCCTCGACAGCCGTGTGCACGCTTGCTGGATCAACCCGGCCGCCCAGCCGCAGCAGGCTGCGGCCGCTGCCGCCCCGCCC